>JAEOSX010000192.1 GCA_016840135.1 Candidatus Hermodarchaeota archaeon | reverse complement strand
TCATCATCGATGTGAAGCTCGACCATCCGCTGCATGTTCGTTGAGACATCGTTTACCTGAACTGGTGTAGACCAGGTGGATCCACCGTCTTCTGAGCGTGTTACGAAAATCTCTTTATCATCGTGAGAGCCTTCAGCGAAGGCGACATAAACGTTTCCTAGACTGTCTAGGGCTGTGACGGTGATTAGGTTAATCAAATTGGTTCCCATTGGATTAACGCGCAGGGGGCTTGTCCAGGTGGCCCCGAAGTCAACGGACTTGATCATAAAAACCGTGTCGATTGTACCCACAAGATCGGAATCCCAGACTGTAGATATATAGAGTGTCCCATTGGGCTCGCATGCAATGTAGGGTATGTATCCCCATTCTTCACAGTTACCGATTGTTGTTAGGGGCTGGAAGGAGGAACCACCGTTTGTTGACTTCGTGAAGGCTAGGTTCGCAACAGTATCTGACACGAATTGGTCCCAGGTCATGTACAGGTTACCGTTCTCATCGACACAAGCCGTTTCCTTGTCGGCGAATCCAGCAGCGGTATCACTGGCTTGCACGGTGGGTTGCCAAGATGCACCGCCATTCGTTGTCTTGGCGACTCCGATCCCACTGTCTGTAGAGTTCCAGTCAAGGAAGACGAAATAGGCATCATCATTATGGTCTTTTACTAGCCAGGGGTCGGATTGTCGTTCCCCTGGTCCGATTGTATCCATCAGGATGTTGCTGCTCCAAGTATCACCTTCATCGGTGGAGTAGGAGAAGCCTACCCTGTGTCCGCCACCGTTATGGCTTTCAGCTTCTTTCCAGCCACAGAGTAATCGACCATCGCTTAGGATTTCGAGGGTGGGCTCTACTTGCCAAAGATAAGGCGATGAACCGTCTGTAACTCGGGTGTTTAGGCCGAAGCGGATATCGTCGGCGTTTGTACGACTTTGCCTAGTCACTGAAGCGCCAATACGGTTAGATGAGGGTGTGGAGGCAATGAGGGGCGTCATCAGGGGCTGGGCTGCGATGAGAAACATGAAAAATAGGATTAGTGAATAAGAGGCTCTACGCATAACTATCACTAAAAGATTGGTTTCCTCTTGTTTAGATTAAAAGCTCTTATGATAAGGGCAAGGCAAACCATAGAAAGTGAGGTTCGTAAAGAAGGACTAGCGCTTTTTTCGCCTATTTCTAACAACTATGTAAACAACAACCGCTACAACAGCAACTGACACGGCGACGACCAAGATAAGGGAGGGCGAGACCGGGGATATGGGGACCTGGTAGTATTCGGTCTCTACTGCCGGGATTCTGGTTATTCGCCCCGCTGAATCATTGGCAACGATGTAATATTCGAGGTAACCTCCTATCATCTCTTCGGGGGGGATTACCGCTTGATACTGGTCGTTGCTGATTAAGGAGAAGTGTATGCCTCGCCATGTGTCTGTAGCACTGACACCACAGTAGAGGGTCACGGTATCTACATGGTCGTCGTCAGAGACAGTTGCAGTCAGGGTAAGGGGGGTCGCTGCAAAGCCCAGAGTTGCGGGTGTGTGGCTGATAACCGGTGCAGCTTGATCTTGTTTTGCGAAGAAGACGTCTAGGTTGTAGCCTTGTCCGCCGGTCCAGGCGGCACAGAGGCCGTTTGGTCCTTCCTTGAGGCTGAAGTAGTAGCCAGGCTGGTTTAGGCTCAGGAGTGTCCCTTCACTGGTTATCCGCAGGTCAGGAGAGAAGGTCGCACCAGTATCACTAGAGAAGCTATAGTACCTGTGCCACTCACCGTGGCGTGAGTCAAGCCAGGCAAGGTGGATGTTGTCTTCTTCGTCTATGATCATGGTGACCTGGCGCTGCATTCCTGTTGTGTCATCGTTTACCTGTACTGGGTCAGACCAGTTTCGTCCACCATTAGTCGACTTGACCAGGTAGATGTCTCTATTAGTGATTGCCCCTGCTGAGTAGGCTACATAGATGTCTCCGTTGCTAGCTGTGTCCACTGCAGTCACAGAATCTAGACCAGCGGGTCCCGTCGAGTTGACCAGGAAGGTCAATGGCCAAGTTGCACCACCGTCACCGGACCGTAATAGGAGAATCGAGTCGCCCTCAACCCAGGTAGATATGAGGAGGGTACCGTTATCCGAGGAGGTGATGTAGGGTACCCAGGAGTCTGAGATGTTCTGGGTATCCTGGAAGGACCCACCAGAATCAGTGGATTTCGTGAAAACCAGTTCCCGGTCACTCCAATGTTCCCAGACTAAGCAGAGATCGTCGCTGGGACTGACGCAAGCGGTTATCTGGTTGTCATGACCCCAGGTATCACTAGCTTGTACGGGGTCTGACCATGTCACACCACCATCGGTGCTCTTGGCAACTCCAACTCCTTCAGGGACGTAATTGAAGTAGATATTGTTGTACTCGGTGAAAATAAAGTAGGCGTTATCATCCTGGTCAGCGACTAGCCAAGGGTCACTCTGGTAGTCATCCGCATCCATATCTTCATCCATCCTGTCCATGATGACGCTGGGACTCCAAGTTTCACCTGCGTCGTCAGAGTAGGCAAAGCTGACCCGCTGCCCAGTCCCATTGTGCTCGTTTGTCTCCTTCCATCCCACCATCACACGTCCATCGCTGAGAATAGCCATTGTGGGGTCTACTTGGTAAAGATATGGCGAGGTGAGGTCGTTCACACGGACGTTATAGCCAAAGCGGATATCCCCCACTTCCACACGGCCCTGCCCAACCACAATTCTTCTTGTTGATGAGGATAGTATAACGTCAGTGGTAACACCGGCAAGGGGAACAAGGAAGGGCTGAACCCCGAGAAGTAATACGAACAGTAGGGCAGACGAAGAAACTAGACGCAAAATGCACACCACACAAATCTCGATAGAAGCTAATAAAGCGTTTACCAATTAGGCAAATCCTACATCTTAAAATAACAAGAAGAAGAATGATTTAGTTTAGAAGGCATATTACATTCCTTGGCAATGTTCTATAGAAGTGGAAATGATGAAGCGAATGATTTGGTATAACATCGGCACATTTCTACTGCTAAATATACTGTTAGCTACCGCGGTAAATGCTGCTGGTACAGATTTGACGCTTCATAACCAAGATAATGTGAACTCGGTTTCACCTACTCTTTTGTCAGATTCTCAAACCCTTATCTTAACACCTCTTGATGCTGGTGATCCCAAACCCCCTGCCTTCAATTACATTCCACTGAGTTCGAGTGGCGCGGTTGTTAATACTACCTGGGTTGGTGATGCCTTCGAGGGATATAACCTGTTTGTGCTCAGGAGTCGTGACTTGGGTTCTGGCCTTGTGGGCTACACGATGTTAATCCTTGATATGGAAGGCAACGTCGTTAAGGAAAGGTTTTCCTTCTGGCCTGTAAAGCTGGTAAACTCCACTACTGTTCTTGGAAGAAGGGATCAAAACACCGCTACTTTCTGGAATATGTATGACGATACGCAGAAAGTCATAAGCATCAGTGGACACCACGAAGTGGAATACAACTTTCTTAACAACACTATCTTGACACTTGATGACTACACCGTTAATATCGGCGGCACATATTACTTGTTTGATAGAATCAAAGAATATGATCTAACAGGTCAGCTGGTTTGGTCACTAGATTCACGGAATTTCATTTCTCATGAGCAGTGGTGTCCCCACCAAGATTATGTCTCAGGCGTTCCTGATGTCACCCATTCAAACACAATCTTCTTCGACTCAGACGAAGACGTATTCTACTACAATCCCAGGAACCTCAACACCTTCTACAAAATCGACCACAAAACAGGGCAGGTGCTCTGGGGACTTGGTGAATATGGTAATTTCACTTTAATCGATCGTCATGGTAAAGTACAGGATAACCTCTTCTACCACCCCCATTCAGTGGAGCAAGTGGATGATAATACATTCATTCTCTTTGATAATGACAGGCACAACCAGACCAATCCCAATAACATGCGCTCGCGCATTATTGAGATTACCCTCAACGAAACTACGAAAATAGCTAGAGAAACGTGGTCTTGGACTCCGTCTTCTGATTATTGGAGTAATGGGTATGGTGATGCAGATCGACTCCCCAACGGGAACAGGTTAGGCGTATTTGGAGCATCTACTCACATTGACGATAGTATGGGTGCTAGGCTAGCTGAAGTCAACGAGGAAGGCGAAATCGTCTGGGAAACAAACTTCCCAAATATTGGCAACTTCCTGTTTGGAGTTTACAGGATGGAGCGCTTCCGTTACACACCAATCCTCAACCAACCAGAAGACATCCTAGCCGCTCAGAATGAGGAGGTAACTGCTGAATGGGAGGCCTGGTACAACTTCCGTCCCAAAAGAACAGTAAACGGGACCTACAGGTTACTCCTTAATGATTCAGAAATCAAAACCGGCGATGTTGCCTACGATAAGTTCTGGCGTCCCACAAACCTAACCTTCAACCTAGGAACACTAGCACCTGGCTGGCACAATTTGACACTAGAAGTTAACGATGGAGAGGGACATAGCACAGCAGATAGTCTCAACATAACCATTGAAGAGTTCTACATTGAAAGGGAAGGACCAGTAAGTTATGAAGTTGGCCAAGGTGACAGCGAAATCCTGTGGCATGGAGCCACTGCCAGTCCCCTGTTCTGCAATATCACCGTAAACAGCACACTCCACACCTCCCAAACCTGGAATGGCGAAACCCTAACCCTCGACCTGTCTTCACTAGAAGTAGGCGGTCATCAGGTCCTATTACGCCTTTACAATGACACCGAGCTGGTGCATACTGATAGTTTCTGGGTCTTCGTTTACCCCTACGCAATCCCTGTCATTACCCCCTCCCAACCAGAACAGGTTTCGATAACCTGGAATAACACCATGATTCTCCAATGGGAACTCTATGACGCTTCGCCTTCGAATTGGAGCATCTATCTAAACGATACCCTTGTTGATTCGGATGCTTGGATATTTCAGGAGCTTCTTCTCAACTGGACCTTACCCAATCTAGACGATGTATCTTACAACATCACCATAGTCGCTATCGATCTTCTTGGACAAAGGGCAACCAATACAACCTGGGTAACCGTAAATTCGCCAAGCCCTCCTGTGATCATCTTTCTCACCGAGTTCACAGAATTTCTTTGGGGGCATGATAACGCTTCATTAGCCTGGGAAGTTCATGGTGGAAACCATTGGTCGCTCTTTAGAAACGGCACTAGGGTCTCTGATTCAGATTTCATAGGACTGCAGATTGAGTTCCTTATTGAGAACTGGCAGGCAGAAGGATGGAGCCTAGGCAGCCACAATGTGACGCTTAGAGTAGAAGATGCCCTCGGTGCCAGTTCAACCTGCACTATTTGGATTTGGATAACACTGGTTCTAGGGGACCCTTACGCTGACTTCTTTTTGGCTACTTACTCTCAGTGGTACCTGTTCGGAGACAACGCAGTAGGAGAACCTGACCAGAACTACGCACAAATCTTCTTGGACTACGGAAACGGCTACGTTACTCTGGACATGGGTGAAGGGGAGGAAATACTAGACGGGACTGGAGTGGACTTTCATGTGGTAGCCAGGGGCGGTGAATACCGAGTCCGAGGGGGCAACAGCCTCACAGTCACCCTCACCACCATCGGCACAGGACAAGGCACACAAGCATTCGACCTAGCAGGCACAGGACTGAGTTCCGCCAGATACTTACGCATAGAATACCAAGACGGTACTGCCACAGAACTTGATGCTATTGTAGCACTTAACTACAACCATGCCGAGGAAGACTTTGAGAACCCACAGATTATAGGTCCTGACGATTTCTGGGTCTTGGAAACACAGATACCAATCCCCTTTACCTGGGAAGCCGAAGACGAAACTCCCTGGTACTACAGAATAGAAATTGATGGGGAACTGTACCATTCTGGTCCTTGGAACGGCTCCGAGATAACCTTTAACTATTGGGCTCCTGTTACTGGTGTCTGGGTGACATACAACGTAACACTGACCCTTGAGGATGTCTGCGGAAACAAAAACCAGGACAGCGTACTGGTCGACGTCCTCCCCATCG
>JAEOSX010000191.1 GCA_016840135.1 Candidatus Hermodarchaeota archaeon | reverse complement strand
GATCTGGAGCGAGGGGGGTAGGGGTGATTGTTCTTTGATCTGGCAATAGGGGGACGGAGGTGATGGTCTTTTCGATGAAGAGGCCTGGTGGGAAGTCGCCGGTGAAGTTGATTACGATGTTGGGGATTGAGGGTACTGCATGCCAGGTGCTGTTTCCACGTTCCACCGTCTCTGGAGCTGTGGGCCCAGTGGAATTAATGATGCTCATGTCTGTGGGCGTGTAGTTGTGGATGATCGTGTCTGTGGGGAAGAGAGTTACGAACTGGAGCGCATCCAGGCTAGTGCCTAAGTCGATGGTGCCGGTGTGTCCGGTGAACTCGTTTAGATCGAAGACCTGGTGCTCGTCGCCGAAGAATTTGTCTCGGTGGCTGCTCACCCAGCTGGCAGTAGTTAGTACACCAGGGAGCTGTCTTTGGGTTATGCTTCTGGATTCGGGTTCAAAGGAGGAGGGATCGACAACTCCGTAGAGTCCGAAGCCGCCAATGGAATCTTCTGCTAGAGTAGGGGTGCAGAGCTCGGTCATGCCATCTCTTGTGGTGCCTAGGTTCTCCAGGAAGGTTTGGTAGGTATCTCGTCCTTCTACGGGTGTGCCTGCGTATCCGTAGGCCTCGACACCCAGGGTTATGGAGCCGATGGTGATTGGTGGAAAGCCGATTACGCGTTCATAGGGGATTCCCAGGGCGTTCTCATATTCTAGGTGGATTGTGTTGCCCCATTCCAGGGTTTGCAGGGGGGTGGCGCTGCCTGAGAAGAATATCAGAATCGAGTTGGGTGGAAGCAGGTCCAGGATGGTTGTGAAAATTTCTCCCATTCCGCCGCCTCCACCATCAAGGCTTGTGTTGAACATGACCTGGAAGAAATAGTTGATAGAGTCCTCATACTCACCCCACCGGAACATGGCGGCTGAGAAGAGGACTTGGGAGTAATGATCACCAGCAGTGTTTAGTCCTCCGATTCCGTCACCAGCAGATATGAGGGCTGATGTAAGTGCACCATCATAGCTTACGATGAAGGTGCCGATATCGGCTTCACCCTCCAGGGAGAGGGACTGGTATGCCCGGTGCTGAGGAGGGGACGGTGTGAAAGGCGCAGCTTGTTGGTGTGCCGCATTTGCGGGAGTTCCTGCCGCGAGGGGTGGTGTGAAGCCGCTCAAAAGGAAGAGGAGGCTAAAGGCAAGTACAGTGAAGATTTGTGGGCGCAGGAGTTTTCTGGCGAGGGAGTGGGGGGTTGGTTTGTTTTTCATTTCTTTTTCCTCACAATTTTTTTGGCTTCACCTGTTGTCGGGTTTGCGGATGAGGCGGCCGATGAAGCCGCCGATGAAGATGCATACGATTAGGATGATGAGGTTCTTCACGCCGTTGATGAGAATTGGCAGGAAGGTGCTCAGGAGTAGGCTCAGTATGTTGCTGGGGTCTGCCATAAGCTCAGGTAGGGTGGCAAGGTTCTCCATGAGCAAGCTGATGATGTCGCCTATAACTGGGGAGCCCAGAATATCGAACATGCTCACGTCGGGGGGAATTGTTCCCAGCAAGCCGACAAAGTCAAAGGACCCAAAGTCTGTGACCAAGGGGATGATGATGTTGGCAAAGCCGAGGATCATTAGCAAGAAGGTGACTACGAAGATAACTATGCCAATGCCTATGGAGCCCCAGGTTGCACGGGCGAAGAGCCCTGCTACTAGGCCCACTACGACCCAGAGGATCAATACCGTTGGGTAGGCGAAGCAGTCAGCGAGAAGTATGAATAGGAACATGAAGGCGAAGCGTAGCCAGGACCCGAAGAAGGGTGCCAGCCACATTACGAGGGAGTTGTATTCGGGGGGGAAAAGGTAGAAGGCAAGGGTAATTGTGAGCAAGAGGCCCACGGTTATTCCGATGAGCTTACGTCCCATTGTATTCAATCCTCACTGGAACTTGATGGTCTCAACTCGCGGTTCTAAGCCTATTAAGCTTACTAAGAGCTGAAGGAGTAAGCGCCCCCATTGAGACCTTCGCAGATTCGATTCCGAAATCGTAGGAGCTAGTTCTCGAATGGCTCTGAGATTCCAATCCTTCCTGCAATCCTTAGCAGAAACTTCCTCCGATGCTCACCTGTGACATCAAAGAGCACAATGGCTAGCAATGATAGTATTGTGTAAAGAGGCACCACGACTAATATTGCCATCAACACAATTTCAAAACTATTTCCGTAATGTGTTGAGATTACCATTGCGGTGAAAAAGAGAGAAATAATGGTTGTGAGCCCGGCGTACCCTTTTAGGAACCCAAGGTACCATCCTCCAAGGCTGTTGATTTCCAGTAATTCACCGGTTTCCTTTACTTTCTCTTTATTGGAAACCAAGATGCCTGTGTCGAGCAAACTCCAGGCGGGCGCGAATAACGCGATGGAGAGACCCATCATCACAGGCATCCATGCAATGAGGCCCAACTCGATTGTAAATGTCTGGGTAACCGCAGGGTCAACCAGCAAACCGAGTATTGCTGGATAATCTATCAAGATTAATACGATGCCTATCGCGAGTAACGCTGGAAAGAAGCCGCGAAAGAATCCTTTGAATTTATCATCTTGTGTCGATGGACCCTCTTGGATGGCGTAAACCTTCTTTCGACCGATGATGTATTTGTGAAGATAGAGATAAACTGGTCCTAGGAGGTACCCGGAAACAAGTACACCTGCAACTGTTGCTAGTGTGTTGACGGTTATGAAAAAGGCAACTGACTGTCCAAGGTTTAGCGTATTCGGGATGTATCTAATAGCTTCAGCAAGGAATGAGGTACCCGCTTGATCTGTCAAGAGAATTAGAGGGACGACTATGGTGAAAGTATAAAGAACGAGGAGTATGATGAGCGGTATCTTGTATTTCTTGAAGAACGACACTGCTTTTCACCTAACCCAGTTTGCCATACATTCCCCTATATATTCTTTTGATAATGTTTGTGAGGGTCCTTGTTTTACTTGTAATGAAAGCGTAAAATGGTTTTTACTAGAGCTAGTACGTTTCATAGATGGTTAAGATAACATTGAAATAGTTGGGTATAGGACACACTACTCTCTCTTTGGGAAAGAGAATATTACTCAGAATCCATTTACGGAGGATTTGTTGTGTCTGAAAGAATTGCTAGATTATTTGTGCTGGGTGCAAGTATTTTCTTCCTGGTGAATGCCATTTACTTCCTTTCTGCTGTTGGCACTATTATACCTCAAATGATTTGGATTATCGCATTCTACTGGCCTGTCAGAAACCCGTTTTTAGTACTCCCCCTTGGTGGAGGGTTTGTACTTCTAAGTTTATTGATAGTGTTTCCCATAGCCGTAGGTGTACTTCTTGGTGTTCGTTGTTTTCAATGGAGAAGCGATCCAGCGTCTCACCGGCTTAGTCTAGCTTACGTTGGAATCATCGGTTTGCTATCCCTGTCACCCATCGCTAGTCTCCTCGCGGTCATCGCTGCCGCAACAAGTGGTGCTCCCCTCGAATTCATTAACTTTAACCTCGCAAGGCTTGAGATAACGGAATGGCAACATAAGCGTGGTTTTCTGATCCTTGTTGCTTGAGCTAACGAGTAGCGCACAATATGAGAAATTGTACTGTGCTAAATCAGAGGGTATTATCTAGGTCTTTCCTCAGGATGCTAGAAGTAGGCTGTTCGCTGGTTCTTTGAGGTCTTTCGGGGTCGTAGTTTCTGAAGGGCTTTTGATGCGCGTTCCCGTACTTTCCCATCCTTATCTGTTAGTAGAGGGGTGAGGAGGGGTTCTGCCTTGACATCGCCTATCTGTTCTAGTACTTCGATGGCTGCTATCTGGACCTTGCTTCTTGGGCTTTCAAGTAGTGGCGCGATGCGGGGAATTGCCCCAGCACCGGATGGGACCTTGGATAAGTGATGACGAAGGGCATCAACAGCTTGTGCCCTTAGACTGGAATAGTCCTTTATGGCCTGGACTAGTCCTTGGACTAGGGTGTAGTCGGCAGTATCGGTTGGGGGTTTTTTGCTGGCGATTTTCACTAATGCCTGAGAAGCACCTTTTCGCCAGTCGTTCCTTTTACAGATTCGGAGTGCCTCGACAAGCTCTTCGATTGCACCATCTTTCTCCAGCTGGTCGAAGTCCGGTTTGAATTCAGGTAACTTTCCGTGCTTATCGTTCAATTCCAATCCTCCTATATATGCGCCCTAAATTCAGGGTTAAAAACTTGTTGAACAGGAATCGGAAAGGCATTCCACCATTCAGGGGATTACCTAGGCTTCCATGAGACGATTGGGGAGAAAAAAAAGAGGAGGGTGTTCGCGGAACCAAGCTCTGTGGCTTAGGTCAGCGAACATGCTCGGGGAAAGTGTGGCTAAGG
>JAEOSX010000190.1 GCA_016840135.1 Candidatus Hermodarchaeota archaeon | reverse complement strand
GCAAGTCGGTTATACCACTCCTCACCTTTGGCGCCTACAGCCCTTGCACCAAGGCGCGCCTCAACAGCTACGATATCACCCCCGAAGTCTCGGACCGCCATCAGGATTTCTCGATCAATTGAATCCGCAAGCAGATAAGATGGCTGTTCCGCAGAATGGGTCTTCTCTAATTCTCCTACTTTACCGAAAGCCCGCTGAATACCCTGTAAAGCCCTTTTCATTGCCCTTCTGTGCTGCCACCAATCCACCAAACCATAACCTATCCCAAAAAGACCAGCAACATATAGAGCCCAAATTGTCAGATAGTAGGCATCAGAATAGAATATTGGATACTCAGGGTTCCCTAGTTTAGCATAGTAGAGCGCCCCAACAAAAAGGATACACCCTACCCCAAAGACGAAGATTTTCCCAAAGAAAGCCCGTGAAAACCGATACCAGTTCAAGCCATCCACTCGAATCGCTGCTCTGCAACCCTTTTTCTTATATATTAAGGGCATAGTACAAAACCTTTTGTAGGAAAAGGGACAACGCTCGGTGCCTATAGCACCGAGGGATTCACATTGCTCGAGTCTGCCAGACGGGTCATTGCAGAGCATCTTGAAGTTCTATCAAGTACAATTTTCCCACTGAATTTCATCTTCTCTTCGACCTACGAGTTCGCCGAAAAGAACACTGCCTGCGCTATAACCATCGCAGGTCGTGACGGCAACCAGATTTGTTTTACCAGATCCCTCTCGATTCCTCCTGAGATTCTAGAAAGAGAGGGGGCGGTAGTGCACGAGCAGCGATTGTACTATGTGAAACGGATTAAGATACTAGACAGCTATCTTGTGCTGGCTCCTGACCAGCTCGTACTACCGTCTACTGATGACCCGAAAGAGAACTTAGAGTATTTCACAAAAGCAGTTGAGCCATACCTTGAAGCCTTTGATGATATCCTTCAGCGCCGCTTTGCGACGATTGTTATCCGTCTTGAAACTCGTCCTCAGCCAATCGTCCTGCATCGGCAGGCCGTAAAGGGCAGGCAGATCCTAACCCTAGAGGAGCTCCTAGCGGAGAAGAAGTTCTCAGAACAAGCAGCACATATTATCCGAGAAGTCTTTTTCCAAGGCAAACCTCGCCTAATGGATGAAAGGAAAGGCGGTGACAAAGAGCCCAAGCTCGTCTCTGCAACGTTCTTATCGCTAGAAGACGGGCGTATAATAGTCCCTGCGAAGGGTGTTGTGCAGGCCCGGGAATATGTGGAGCTTGGTAAGATTCCCTACCACTTTGAGGATGTGGAAGGAGCGGTACCAATTAGGGAAATCATAACTAATTTCCTGCAATTGGAAAACCAGAGTATTGCAAAACTCCTTGAAGAGTACAGTCAGCTAGCATTCATGCCATTCTTCTTTGATCTTTATACGTTACATGGAGGACCTCCTATCCGACATGTCGCGCTTTTCGATGGGCGACTAATTATTGGTCGAACACCTGAATCCCGTCCTAAAAAAGGTGAATTTGTAGTCTTCCTGGCAAAGGCTGGCATCGAGTCGTGCTTTTCACCATGAAAGTGTAAGGGACAGTCCCATACAATCGTGGATATTTCTCTACGTTCTATACCATTTTTAACTAATCACAGGCTAAGCTCTTGTAGGTGACTATTTTGGAAATCAGGAAAGTAGCTGTAATTGGTGCTGGGCTCATGGGGCATGGCATCGCCCAGGTCGCAGCACAGGTTGCAGGATACGAAGTATATCTCAAAGATATCAAACAAGAGTTTCTCGACAAAGGAATGGGCAGAATAAAGTGGAGCCTCGGGAAACTTGTGGAAAAGGAAAAAATAACTCAGGATGACGCTGATGATGTGCTCAGTAGGATTCACCCTATGCTCGATATGAAGGAGGCTGTGGGCGAGGTCGACCTTGTCATCGAGGCAGCCCCTGAAAAACTCCAATTAAAGGCGACACTCTTTGAAGCCTTCGACGAGTTCACGCCTGACCACGCTATTCTCACATCGAATACCTCCTCCATTAGCATTACCGAAATTGCCAAGGCAACAAAACGACCCGAAAAGGTTGCTGGTATGCACTTTTTCAATCCGGTCCAGATCATGAAGTTGGTCGAGATTGTTCGGGGCGAAAAGACGTCGGATGAAACAGTCAAAGTCGTCACTCAGGTCTCAGAGAAAATGAGGAAGGAGACTGTCCTCTGTAAGAAGGACAGACCGGGATTCATTGTGAACCGCGTTTTAGTCCCTGCGTTGCTTGATGCGATTCGCCTAGTAGAGGAGGATGTCGCTTCCCTTGAAGACATTGATAAAGCTATAAGACTAGGTTTGAACTGGCCGATGGGTCCAATCAAGCTTGCCGATTATGTTGGTTTAGATACAGCCTTGTCAATTGCTAGAGTATTCCAAGAAGGACTCGACAAACACAGGTATGATCCCCCTGCTCTTCTAGAGAAGATGGTGAAAGAAGGGAAACTTGGTAGAAAGACAAAGCAAGGATTCTTAGACTGGAGTAGATAGTGGATAGGTTCCCGTCTCATAAGCTATGTTCCTTCCCTGATGAACTAGATAGGGGCTATTCTTGTGACGAGTTTGACTCTTGAACAGGTTCGTTTGAATCATCTGAGGAAGCAAATCTACCTTGATTTGAAGACCGTTGATTCCTATAGAGTTGCTAAGGAACAGATAGGACTTCATTCAACGGATTATTGGACTCCATACCTTTCTGCATGGTCGCGAATCGGCGACTATGACGCGGAGGCTGTTTTCAATTCACTGAACAGTGGACAACAACTAGTTCGTCTCAACTCGTTTCGAGGGACAGTACATGTCATCCACACCGATAATCTACCAGTGGCTGTTCGGGCTACTGGACCCCGACTAGAGAGGTGGGTGAGAAAGCACCCCTTTCTAAAGAAGCATAGTGACACCGAGATTGAAGATATGCTAGGAGAGGTAATGAACGCACTAGAGGACCAGCCGCTGCGGATGCGAGACCTCAAGAAGGCCCTCCCCCACATCGCTGAAGGGATGCGGTGGCTGATTTTTCTTCTAGCTGCTAGGGGCTTGGTGGTTCGGGCAACCGCACCCCACGCCCGCAGCACCCAAACCGCTTATGCTCGCCTTGACAAGTGGAGCCCAGGTGTCAAAGTGCCAGAAATCCCAGAGGATGAAGCCATTGGCATGCTCCTCCAGCTTTATGTTGAAAGGTTTGGACCAGTATCTGTAAATGATTTCGCGTGGTGGCTCCCTTGGACAAAAACAAAGACTAGGAAAACAATCGAAGCCGTTGAAGGCATCGTTTCCTTCGAGTTTCAAGGAAAAACCTATTACATCACAAAAAAGGAGCTAGACTTCATCCCCTCCATTGAGATTCCTGATGACCCCATAATCTGCTTCTTACCTTATGAAGACCATTTTCCAAAAGCCTTCATCGAGCGGTCCTGGTTTATAGACGAAGACTGTCTACAACGACTGTTTCCACGCTCAGCAGCCGCCCATTGGCCTGAGGGGTCTAAAGCAAAGAGGGCAATGCCAGATACCGGTGGGACAGGGGTTAATCAGTCAGGCGAAATACGTCCCTCCATTTGGCTGAATGGACGAATTGTTGGGCGTTGGGAGTTCGGTGAGATGGATAAGAGGTATTTCGTTGTCTATGATATATACGAGGAAGTTCCACGAGAATGTCAACAGATGATTGAGGAAATGCATCGTCAGCTTGAAGAGTTCGTTAATGAACGGCTACTCCCAATCTCCCAAAAAAGTTCGCAGGCGAAATAACGGAAAATCCTTGCCGATAACGTAGAAGCTTTATGTAAATCTACAAGATTCCCTTGCTGCAGTAGACCAATTATCGGAAGTAAGGAAAGATGAGGCGTTTATTTTCAAAACCGAGTATAAGAACAATAACGGTGGCATTCCTATTAGCTGCATTATTCATGTCTTCAGTGTTTACCTCGCATGGCGCTAGACGAGTAGAAGCCCAAGTCCAAGATCTAGAAGGCGTTAGAGTTGCTGTATGGGGTTCCTTACCACAAGACAGTACCACGGCCGTTCACGCTTTGTTCGAGTGGATGAACGCAGAAGTAATTACTGTTTACGGTGAAGATGTACGCGATGGCGCATTAGATGATGTGGACATATTTGCGGTTCCCGGTGTTTCAGAAGGAGGAACATCTACAGCCTTACTAGAGGAAGGACGGGAAGCCCTTCGGCAATTTGTTAGAGCAGGTGGATCCTATTTCGGAATTTGTGGCGGGTCTCTCGTCCCCCTTCTGGCAACAGTCCACCTCTACGAAGGGACAATAACTACGGGCCCCAGGGTAGAGGCTAGTATTGCATTACGTTCTATGACCGTGAATCAAGGGTCAACCGGACCTGATCTCTCAGAAGAACCTGCGACTTACGAAGTGCTCCTCTGGTCCTCATGGGCTATCAACGCAATCAATGTCCCAGGATATGTCGCCATTGCAACTTATACGGACGTTGATCTACCTGGTATGATTGCATATACGTACGGTAGTGGTAACGTATTTCTTTCTAGCCCGCACCCTGAATTTGAGGAAGGTGATGCCCGGGATGGTGTTGCCACCTTTGACGAATATAACGACCCTGACTCGGAATGGGACTTCTTGTTAAAGATCGCACGTTGGCTGGTAGATACATCTCCGGAGGAAAGCACTGGCTCTGGAATACAAGGCATACCAATAGAATTAGTGTTCCTAGCTATAGCAACAGGAGTCAGCATTGTTACAGTAGTAGCTCTAGTAATCCTCTGGAAACGGCGAAGCGCATGAGTTCCCTCTGAGTCAGTAGAGAAACAGATATCTCCTCACAAGAGACCGGTAAGATAGCTAGGGAGTCTCATACAAGACCTGCAAGGTCCTCCTTGGAAAACCACTTTCCCTCTACTAAAACACCAAAAATCTTTGATGTTTTTGAGATATCGATGAGAGGGTTATCCTCAATTAGAAGTAAATCCGCACGCTTTCCCGGAGTAATAGTGCCAATCACATTTTGCCTCCCAAGGCTCTTTGCCGCGTTTACCGTGGCGGTCTTTAGGGCCTCATAGGGGCTCAGTCCGGCCTGCACAAGATACTTCAACTCCTCATGGACCGAGTATCCGGGAAATACAAATGGGTTTCCAGCATCTGTACCAAGGATGATGCGGGCTCCTGCACCATGTAAAGCTTTGATTATGACGCTACTGATTTCGAGCATTCGTTTTGTGTAGTGGGTGCTTGTGTATTTGATTTTCTTCATCATTTCAGAGAAGGCTTTCCGTTGAAAGACTCGCTGCCAACGGGAAAGGTGTTTCATCCCTGGATGCTTAGCCATCTCATCATACTTGTCCTGTCCCACTAGTTTTTGCCAGACAACCAGTGTTGGACAGTTCCATACACCAGCTTGAGCTGTCTTTTCAGCAAAGGAGTGAATCTTGATTTCTGGTATCAGGTACTCAGTGGTATCAGGGTCAATATATCCAGTTAGGTGTTCAATTGAGTATTGTCTTTGTTCCAGAGCCCCGTTTAGCCCAACGGCAGTTGGTACATGGCCACGAACATTGACGCCCTTTTGTCTAGCGGCTTCAATTATTGCCGTGTACACTTCTGGTGAAAGGTTATCATAGACCTTCAGGAAATCATAGCCTGCTTCAATCTGTTTTTGCACTTCGACCTGAGCTTTTTCGGGGGTAGTGATTTCATCCATGAATGGTTGAGCACGTGGCTTCCCCTCCAAGATAGGACCTGCAGTGTAAATCATAGGGCTTACAAGATCCCCGAAAGAGACTTCTTCACGGAGCTCAAGAGTATTAGGTACACTCAATAGCTTTGTTTTCAGTCCCTCAAAACCCCACATGTTCACTACAGTTGTTACACCGTTTGCGATGTATTGTGGGAGGTCGTTCCTGCTCCTGATGTGAACGTGGCAATCCACTAAACCAGGTAGCAGGAACTTACCAGAGCATTTGATTACCTTGGCACCCTCAGGGATTGCCATCTGTCCGTGGTCCACGATCAGAGAGACCATTTCCCTTTCGACGAACACCGTCTTGCGGACCTGGGGTAAAGCTTCTGTGCCAGTCATAGAGATTAATGTGACATCATCCAATACGATGAGGTTGGACTGCCTTTCAGTTCCCGACATGGATGATTCGCCCCAGGAGATGGTATATCTACACTATACTTGTACCTAGTTAAAGGTAATCGTTGATTTTGAGGAGAAAACGCCCTTGAAGAGAAAATCTCCCTAGCTAGTCTTTTCCTGTTTTCCGATGGGACATACATTGATGCAGGTTGAGCATTCGATGTAGCTGTTCGATGTGGGTCGCGGGACAAGCCGCCGTTCTGCTTCCCGTACATCATCAGGAACATCAGATGATTGTGGGCTTTCCACAGAGTAGGTCATGCAGCGTTGCATATCTATCGTGTAGGGCTTCAGCGCCTTTGTCGGACATGCCCTGATACAGCGGTCACAGTCTCCACACAGGTCTTCCTCAAACGGGCTATCCGTGTCAAGTTCGGAGGTGGTCAACACCGAAATCAGTGAAACCCTTGGTCCGTAATCAGGTGTGATGAGTAGAGTGTTTTTTCCCTGACATCCAAGTCCACACTGGATGGCTGCGGATTTATTCGGAAGCCCAGTTGAAGGGCGGGCTTCGTATCCTTGCTTCCAGAGAAAATCAACAAGCTGCCAAGCCATGTTCTTCACGATTTCATGGGCCAAATAGTAGCTTTCGATGCGCTCATCGGGTGGATGCATACCATATCCCTTCCAACTTGGGGACACGATATTCATGAAAAACGAGGGATCCCATGTGTGGAAGGCTAGCATGATTACAGATTTCGTCGAGGGAAATTCTTCCTCCGGGGTGTTTAGCTTACGAACCTTTCCAATCCACCCGTAGGGGAGGTTTCGAAGATGGTCAGGGCTGGTGATGCCAACTGATACGAAGCCAACTGCGAGAGCTTTTTGTTTGATTTTTTGAGTCAAACTAGCCATGTTCTCCACTATACTCCATCATTCAAAAATAGCACTCTCGGCATACGGCTTTGCTATACTAGCGAAAGCTAAGTGCTTATCTTCCCCGCATTCATTGTAGTGCGGGGGAACTCCTTTTTTACAAAGAAACTATATATTGAGTGAAGAGGCACGTTTCCCAACTTCTCAGAGGATGTAACATCGAAGATGAGAATTAACAAATCCAGCCTTGCCCTCGGCTTAATCCTTGGATTGATATTCGGTTGTTTCCTAGGATGGTATTTTACACCTCGTGGGAGCCCAGTCTTGTTCCGTATTTCAACGTCAGGCTCGACTACCATACACCCATTATCCACTTTATGGGCTGAGAAGTACACTGAGGAATTTCCCTCTGTTCAAATCCAGGTTTCTGCGGGGGGTTCAGGTCTTGGGCAAACCCAGGCTGCAGAGGGGATTGTTGATATTGGGGCATCGAGTTCTTATCCTGAACCAGAGTTCTTGGAAGCCAATCCCTCAGTACGAACTATACCTGTGGCAGCTGACGCCATCGCAATCATTACGAATAACGCTGTAAATGACCCAAGTGGCATGAATCTAACCCGAAACCAGGTCATCTCTATTTTCAATGGAAGTATTACAACCTGGGAAACATTCGAGACCAGATGGGGCGTAACTATTGCCGCAACTGGCTCAATCGAGGTCTATGTCCGCGCTGACGCTAGCGGCACAACAGCAACCTTTGGTAAATGGCTCGAAGGCGGAATAGGCTGGTCGCTGGGACACGGGGAAAGCATCAGCTGGCCAGGACAACCAAACGTTCACGCAGTTGATGGCAACGCGGGTGTGAAAAGTGGAGTACAAAGTGATTCCAACGGAATCGGCTATGTGGGGCTTGCCCATCAAGAAGGAGTTACCCCCGCTGCCATTTACAATGAGGGGAATGGAGAATGGGTGCTTCCCTCCTCCGAATCGGCAAAACTTGCAATCCCTGCCGATCTTGCTGACCCAGGTTTACAACTTATGGCATCCTCTACTCCCGGAGCGTACCCAGTCGTACGCCTCCTATTCTATCTGGTGAACACTCACTTCATCAGAGAAGCCCCACTCACCTTCATTAGGTGGTGCCTCTCAACGGGTCAGAACTCGACTTGGATTCAGGACATCGTTGGCTATCTCGACATCTGGGATACAGGTGCCCAATCACTAGCCCTTACTATTGTCGACAGCATCACACCCATTTCTGGTTTGGTATCAATCTTTCATCTAGCTGTGGTCTTACGGTCAAGCCTCGTGTGGAAACTACCAGACTATCGACACTAATCTAGGAAAAAAGGTGGCAAAAATCGTGTCCAGTTCTTTGAAAAATCGGGTGTTTGGCGCTACAGCGCGTGACTGGATTGGTCGCCACCTCCTTCTGATTTCCGCAATTGTAGCTTCTCTAATAATTGTTGGTATTTTCATTCTTCTTTGGCGTGAAGCTTCCCTGGCCTTCGTGGTCGTCGGTCTCGGGTTATTTGGTCCAACTTGGGATCCTAATGCTTCACTGTTTGGAATTGGTATGTTTATCGCTGGCACGCTCTGGGTGTCTGGATTAGCTATACTCTTCGCTGTACCCCTTGGAATCATCACTGCTCTGTTTCTATCTGAGTATTGTCCTTCACGACTTAAATCGCCTCTAAAAATCATATTCGAGCTAATGGCTGCCATACCATCGATTGTCTTTGGTCTGTGGGGACTCAAGACACTCGTACCTGCGCTGAGAGAGGTTTTCCGACCTGT
>JAEOSX010000189.1 GCA_016840135.1 Candidatus Hermodarchaeota archaeon | reverse complement strand
CGCTAATTTCATAATAGCTGGTCTTGCGTAGCGACCAGTTAGGACTAGCTCCATTTGGGGTGGACGATGGTTAATTAGGTCAATAACAGCGTCCTCAGAGATTAGCCCCCAGTCAATAGCACAGTTTACTTCATCGAGAATCAGGAAGTCCACCTCTCCTCTATCCATTATCTCTCGAGCGTGTTGAAGTGCTTCCTCTGCTAACTTGATGTCTCGCGGGTCTGGGTTACGTCGGTCAACAAACTCTGGGCGACCAAACATCCGAATCGTGAAGTTAGGCAGCTGCTTCACAGCCTCCAATTCTCCATACTTTATTTGCCCCTTCATGAAGGCGATGAAATAAACATTGAACCCGTGCCCTGCTGCCCGAAGCCCAAGACCGAGGGCTGCGGTAGTTTTCCCTTTCCCTGAACCTGTGTAGACTTGAACTAGTCCTTTGTGTGCTTCTTCTTGCTGCTGACTATTCGCTGTCGTTTGCATTTCTGACACTCTCTTTCATCAGATTCTGTTGTGTTTAATGTATTCGTCTCGTGAGAAGTGGATTAAAAGTCTTAGTGGTCTGTCGAGATATCCTCTTCGAGAAGGTGGACTTGTTTGTTGAGTAGCTGGTGCTTAGTCTCAAGACCCTTGATCAGAGTTTTTACTTATACAAGAGTATCTGTTGTAATCAAGCCCCGTGTCTATGCATCTCGTCTTCTAGACCACGAATAGCCGCTTTGAGACGGAGCCGCTCCTCAACATACTCGTCTCCAGATATTTGGCCTCGCTTGATTTTTCGGTCCAGGCTATCCAACTCTTTTTTGAGTTTGTTAATGCGGTAGCGGAGCTTTTCCACGTAACTTATTGCGCGCCCCTCTGCATCCGATTCTAAATCAGCTGGAGTGTAGCTCGCTACAATGACTCCGTCTTCGATACGAAGTATCCGCTCAGTAGCTGCAGCTACTAGTGGATTATGAGTTACCATGACAATGGTCTTTCCAAACCTTTTGTTGATTTGTAGCAAGTAATCAATGATGATTTTGGAGGTCTCCGAGTCGAGTTCACCTGTAGGTTCGTCTGCAAGAAGAATGGGAGGATCATTGGCGAGCGCACAGGCGATGGCGACTCGTTGTTGTTCTCCGCCGCTAAGTTCATCAGGTTTATGACGCATTCGGTCAGCTAGATCTACAATAGAGAGAAGTTCCTCTGCGCGTGCGTCGCGTTCTCCTCGGCCCACCTTATTAGCAATCATAGGTAGTTCCACGTTCTCTTTAGCGGTCAGAGTCGGGATTAGATTGAGGGTTTGGAAGATATGACCGACAACCTTTCGACGATAATTCACTAGTTGGGGAATCGGTGTAAAGCCTAATGACACATCACCAACCATTACGGTGCCCGCTGTCGCTCGGTCTAAACCTCCGACAATGTTTAGTAGCGTAGTTTTTCCCGAACCACTTGGTCCCATAATCGCAATGATTTCGCCCTTTTCTACGGTAAGGGAGAGGCCACGTAAAGCAGAAATTTCGACTTGCCCAAGTCTGTAAACCTTAACGACATCAGTACAAGAGATAAATGTCACATCATATCACCTTTCTCTTTCTGGTTACTACAAAGCCACCTCATCGAAGCACATCCACACAAGTTTGTGCCCGGCGTGCCGCTAATAGCATAGGCACAACGGCGCAAATAATCAATAAAAGAATCAACTCTCCAATGAATAGAAAAACTTGGGGTGAGATAATTATTAGGAGGTTGCGGGGGAGCCAGAGGTTTATCTCGTGTAGGCTCTGAAAAGCGCCATACGCGGCGATAAAACCTGATACCACACCGATTAATGCTGCGAAAATAATCCAAGTAGTACTTTCGGCGATAAGGAGTTGAGCAGTTTGCCTGAAAGTGAGGCCACGGGCTGCCATAAGGGCATTTTCCCTTTGCTTCTCCTTAAGAGTAAAAGTAACAACTATTACAGTACCAATTGATGCTAAAACAAAAGTAAAAGCCATTCCAATTCGGAGAATGTTTCCTTGAGCGTTCAAAACGGGACTAGAAGAATACTCGGTAAGAGTCTCAATTACAGAATGCGCCTCTCGAATTTCTGAAAATCCTTCCAATTCATCAGTTATTAGGGAGACATCTGCCCCTTGAGCTGTCTTGGCTAAGAGCTGCGAGTTGGAACTATTTATTTCCCCGAGTTGTTCAAGCAGCGGTAGAGGCACAAGAGATATTTGTTTCACACCAGTGCTCCTTGAAGGACCAATAAAACCGACCACGGTTAACTGGATTGCAGTTGTATTTCCACCAATGTTGACAGTAAGGCTGCTCTCTAGGGGAATTACTAGTTGACGTGCTAGAGCGTAATCTAGTACAATCGTGTAATTATCGCTAGCCAGTGATGCAATGGCCTGACTTGCGGGAACAAGGGAAAACCAGGCCTCTTCGAAATATGCTGTTTGAAACCATTGCAATGGATCGATGGCGTCTATCGAACTAAAATAAAATCCTGCAACACTACTAGGCAGTATCATTGTACTAGAGTAAACGGCAGTAACCGACTCGATGCCTGCAATGTTCTCTGCCCTTGTTATTACTCTAGATGTATTATGGGTCGGAGATATCCCTGCGCTGATGTCTGCACCGACTGACATGTAGGTTGAACGGAGTGTATAGTCAGTATCTGAGGCCAGCACAGCAGTCGCCTGGACGCTATAACCGATAACTAGGGCCAAGATGAAGATTACCGCACCAGTACGGGCAGGGTTTCGCTGAATGCTTCGTGTAGCAAGCTCTCCAATATCCCCTAGACCTGACCGCAGCACCTTCCCAGTAATTCGGTAGAGGATAGTGGTGCCATGAACGACAATCTTTGCCAACCCATAAAGGAAAAGCATCATCGCCCAAGGCGTAACCATCTGATCAAAACCCACCCACATCGACAGGCCCATAAAGAGGAGGAAACTGGTGACAGGCATTTGGCTTACGAATTCGCTAACGCTGAATCCTGTACTCCAAATAATCATCTTGTAGACACCAATAAGAAGAGCCGCCCAGGTGAGGAGTTTTCTATATCCTTTGTCTTGGGGAACGTGCCGATGATGACGGAGGGCTTCAACGGTAGGGATTTGGGTTGCACGGCGAGCGGAAAAATATACAGAGATGAAGGTAACAACGCACGAGAAGATCATGCATAATGCGATTGTATCTAATCCTACACTGCTTAGTGATACAAACTGCCAGCCCTCAGAAGTTCCAACGAAGAAAGGAACAATTAGGATGGCGAGAAGAATCCCAGCAGCACCTGTTAGAATTCCAATTATAATAGTCTCCAAGATAAACATGCGGAGCAGGCTTCCCCTGCTGAACCCCTTAGTGAGGAGGAGACCGACTTCCCGGCGACGTAAATTGAAGGTGACATCACTGAATGTAATGCCCATGTATAGTGCTACAAAGAATATTGGGGCTGACATAACTATGAACGAAACGAAGAGAATCATTGAGCTAAGTGACAGAAGCTGCAGCGCTGTTTCGATAGGTGACCAGACTATCGCCGTGAAGCCCACTATATTAGCGATTTGACTCCTGATAGTCGCTAGCCTGTTCAATGATCCTTCAATATCTACACCGCTAATGACAGCCTCCCGCTCAACAAATACATCAACCTCATCAGCAAACGGTGAAACACCCGTTACATCAATAATGGTTTCCCGGATGGGACACATGGTTGATTCAAAATTCATTATGAAAAGATTCCGCTGAGGATATTCCCTCCAATATGGGGTGCCTGTGAGGATTTGGAGGGCTGTGGTATCTGCCTCGATAAATCCTACTATCTCAAGGCTCACTGTGTAATTCAACACAATGGGATAAAGCCATACTTGAAAGGTGAATTCAACAAAATCGTTAAGCTGGTATTGGCTGATATTAGTAGAACTAATCGCCATAAAGGTCTCATTCACACCTAGAGTTGTAGCCCCAGAAATGTGGGTGATTCCATTATAGGCGTAAGAATCAGTTTCGATTCCCGTGTAAACATCCAAAGAAAGGGTTGACAAGGTCAAACGGGAAAGAACCTCAGTATGTCTAACGTTCGTGATGGCGGCAACATCATCAGCGAGACTAATGAGCGTAGCACAACTAGGTGTGGTTTCAAAGCCAAAAATCTGGTAGTCTATGACTGTGTCTTCAAGGGCATCGTCAACAACTCCTCTTACGATTTCATTGCTTCCGATATTTGTGGTGGCGAACATCGTTGAGGAGACCAGAACGCCAGCGATCACAGCTATGAATAGTGGCCAACTACGCACGATGCGTTTGAAAGCATACCCCCACAAAATAGTTCAACCCAGCTTATGATGGAATAGAAAGCATTTAAGTTTTCATAATGCGTTCAATGTGTCAGGTTCAATTACAGGGTGTAGCGGAGTGTGATTGTATTTAATGCCAAAACCCGCTAGGGAAGACATCGAGGAACTATCGATTAGCGAGATCATTAAAGGAGACCCTGAACCCCCGCTCTTCGAACCTGTTCTTGCCTTGCTAGGTTGCTTACTGGTTATTAGCGCTAATTTCTTGAGCCAACCGATAATGACCTCTATGTTTGAACTTATGCCAGAGGGCTTTGGCTTGTTTTACCTTGATATGATGGTCTCCCTTTTCTTCATCGGAAATATCTCCGCCTTGATGCTTCTCATTAGTGGCGGTGTGATGTACTTCTATCGTCCAAAGGTTGGAGGTATCCTCGCCATCATCTCAAGTATTGTATCATTTTTCCAATCAGGAATCATGCTTTGGGGAACCTACGGCTCTATCATAGGTATTGTCGCAGGAGCCCTTGCCCTCCGGTCGCGGAAACCTCCCGAACCAGGTTCACGCTCTGAAGTCCTCTAGTCTAACATCACTAGCGCACCATGGGGTCTCCCAAAAATACTTCAGGAATAAGAACAATTAGGGTCTGAGAACTAATATGACAACTACCATTGAACTCAAGGGTTTGACTAAACAGTTTGGTGAGATTGTCGCGGTTCAAGATGTCGATCTTGAGGTTCGTAAAGGCGAGGTCTTTGGGTTCTTAGGTCCCAATGCTGCTGGGAAATCGACAACCGTGAAGGTGGCCACCACTCTTCTTGTCCCCACGCGTGGCACTGTCGTTGTTGGCAGCCACGATGTTCTCGAGGAGCCTGAAAGTGTACGCGCCCTTATTGGGCTACTCCCAGAGGATGGAGCTGATACTCATTACGACCGTCTCACTACGGTAGAGAATCTTGAATACTTTGGAAGGCTCTACGATGTCCCAAAGGAGACTCTGCAGAACCGGATTGACGAGCTTTTAGAGTTCCTTGAGCTATCTGACCGACGTGATGATTCTCCGGGCACGTTTTCAACTGGGCTCAAACAAAAGCTCTCCCTAGCCAGAGCCCTCATCCATAATCCTCCCATTGTTTTTCTAGACGAGCCGACCTCTAACCTCGATCCAATAATGTCTAGGAAGGTGCGGGAATTTATTCAACAAATGGCAGGAGGCAGTAAGCAGACCTTCTTCATGTGTACGCATCTTCTCTCGGAAGCTGAACATCTCTGTGACCGAGTAGGCTTCATCTCCCATGGACGACTTGTAGAAGTGGGGAGTCCCGCTGATCTAAGACGAAAGTTCTGGACCCAACGTACTTTCGAACTTCAACTAGCCACAGGCGACCCAGCCAAGGCCAAATCTATTGTTGAAGCGACTAGCCTTGCCACATCGGTACGCATAGAGAACAAACGAATCGTCTTTGTGGTTGAGAAGGTTGAACGCAAAAACCCCCAGATAGTACGAGCTCTAGTCGAAGCAGGTCTAGCCATCGTAGAACTTCGAGAACGAATACCCGACCTAGAGGATGTCTACCTCAAGGTAATTGGAGGAAAATAATCATGCTACGAAAAGCTTGGATAATGGCAAAAACAGAGATTCGTATGGTCTTCAAGAGCCGCCAAGTCAAAATGATACCTGTAATGATTTTTCTCATGACGAGTGTCTTCGCTGCCCTATTCACACCGCTCATGATACCCATTGTTGCAGAGGTTGGTGTAGAGTTCTACAGCATAATGATGGCGATGCTTATGGGCACATCCGTTGTCATGATGCCTGCGATGCTGCCAGCAATGATTGCCGCTGACTCGATTGTGGGCGAAAAGGAACGCCACACGTTAGTACCCCTACTAGCTAGCCCCTTAACAGACGGTGAACTCCTATTAGGCAAACTCCTAACAGCACTAATACCAGGAATCATCGTCGCATACGCCAACCTTGTAATAGGCATTGCCATTGTAAACGGAATGCTCCTCTTCATAGCGCCAACTCTACTTTGGATATGGCCTTCCCTATTGGCTATGGTTCAGGCACTGATTTTCCCCCCGCTTCTCGCAGCCTTTGCTGTGTGCTTGATGATAATAATTTCGGGAAGGGTCAGTAAGGTCTATGAAGCATACCAAATCGCTGGTTTTGTAATAATAATGCCAATGTTTCTAGTCTTTACAGAGCTATTCTTGAGCACATCAATCAACTGGCTTCTTCTCTTCTTTGGAGCTGCCATTCTCGGCATTGCGGATATAGGGCTATTCCAGCTGGCACGTAATCTCTTCAACCGCGATAAACTTATCTCCCGCGTATAGTCGACAGGGCAACCAGTCATTTCAGCTTCAGGTCCGCTACCTTTTCAATAAAGGTAACTATCCGCTCGATGGCAGCAGAGACAACCCGTTTTCCGCGTTCGGGATTTGCCCGGGTGGCATACCCGATTGTACCGGAATCAGTAAAGTCAGTCATGTCGAAAGCAGGGAAGAAGTTCGGAGGTTTGGCGAACATAGTGGCACGGATGAAGCCTGGTATGGGTTCTCGTCCTGGTTCATCCACTCGTTTTTCAGCAAGCACTCGTTGCCCCAACGCCCAGGCAATGGATGTTTCCATTTCGTCTGCGTGAAAGTAGGGGGGCTTGAAGTTTTCCTTGATTAGATCTGCGGTAATTTCCCACCAGGCTATCTGAACGCACCATATCCCCATCTCATACAACTTACGCAATACAATAGAGAGTGAAGCAGTATTCCCCCCGTGCGAATTAATCACAACTATTTTCTTGACACCATGTTTAGATAAACTCGTGCCGATGTCCACAATCAGGTCAATAAGAGTTTCATGTCGTAGAGTGATAGTGCCTGCGAATGGCATGTGGTGCGGGGAAACACCATAAGAGACTAGTGGAGCCACGACGGTTTTGACTTTTGGCCAGAGCTTTTCAGCGACTGCGTGAGCGAATTTTTCAGCTTGGAAGGCGTCAGTATCCAAGGGTAGGGCGGGGCCGTGCTGCTCCGTAGAGCCCACAGGTATGATGGCGATGTCTGTTTTCTTCAGTAAGGCTTTAGCTTCTTGCCACGTCATCTTAGCAAGTAGATAGGGCTTGATGTCAGTCATTATATTTCACCAAGGCTACCTTGGTTTAGCTCCCTTATTGTTTAGGTGCCTTCAGAGTAATCTGTGGTATAGCGTTTCTGAGCGGCTGTAAGTTCATCGATTTCAATGCCCATGGAGGCAAGTTTGAGGCTAGCAATCTTTTCGTCGATTTCTCGGGGCAACAAATGCACATCATTTGACAGCTCGTGCCCATGCTCCTTGAGGTAGATCATCCCTAGTAACTGGTTTGCAAAGGACATGTCCATCACAGATGATGGGTGTCCCTCTGCCGCTGCTAGGTTAACGAGCCTTCCCTCACCGAGGAGATAGATACGCTTTCCACCGGATAGAGTGAATTCCCGGTTGTTTGGACGTATTACCCGATGACTCTTCGCCATCTTTTCAAGCCCTTCAACATCCACTTCGACATTGAAGTGACCAGCGTTACTGAGAACAGCGCCGTCTTTCATCTTGGAGAAGTGCTTGGTAGCAAGCACATGCTTACAACCTGTTGCAGTAACGAATATGTCGCCTTCGAGAACAGCGTCCTTCATGGGCATTACTCTGAACCCCTCCATTCGAGCCTTGAGGGCAGCGATAGAGTCTATTTCTGTGATTATCACATCCGAACCGAGCCCCCTAGCCCGGTGGGCGATACCCCTACCACAGTGCCCATAGCCTGCCACGACGACAGTACTACCAGCAAAGAGGATATTTGTAGCTCGGAGAATACCATCAAGAGCGGATTGTCCTGTCCCATGAACGTTGTCCATTTCCATCTTGGTCTGCTGATCATTGACTGCAAGAACAGGGTAGAGTAGCTTGCCATCGGCAGCCATAGCGCGCAGTCTATGAACACCTGTTGTGGTTTCCTCTGCTGCTCCTATCACTTCTTTTGCAAGCTTGGGGTGCTTAGTGTGCACTATGAAAATCAAGTCTGCGCCATCATCCAGGGTTAACTGAGGCTTGAACTCCAATGTCTTCTCGATGCACCAATAATACTCCTTACTGTTGAGTCCATGCCATGCATAGACAGCAATTCCATTTGCTGCTAGTGCTGCTGCGACATCATCTTGAGTGGAGAGCGGGTTACAGCCACTCCAAGACACCTCGGCACCTGCTTCCACGAAGGTCTCAACGAGCACCGCTGTCTCTTTTGTGACATGAAGGCATCCTGCTATCCTGTAGCCTTTCAATGGCTTGGTCTTTGCGAATTTCCGGCGGAGCTGCATTAGCACAGGCATCCTTGACTCCGCCCAATCTATCTTCAACCGGCCCTGCTCAGCCAGTCCAATATCTCGAACCTTATAGTCGGTCACTTTGTACACCAAACACAGCAAAGGCATTGTCTACTTATTAAGCGTTTCACCACTTTTTGGAGTAGGAAAAGGTAGGAATCACCCATGTCATACCCTTTTATTCCCCAAAGCTAGTCAAATAGGTGAGCGTGGCGATGTGCCTGAACTTCCTGACCTTGAAGTCGCAAAGGATGTGCTCAACAGGCGAGTAACAAGCCGGGTAATAGAAGAGGTGAAGCTCTTTGACCCGATTGTACTTCGACGCCCTGTTGCTGAGGCATTTCACTATGAACTTCAAGGCCGCGCAATTCAAGAAACACAGCGGTATGGGAAGTTCCTCATTATCCTCTTGACACCTCCTGCTCGACTTTTCATTAATTTCATGCTTGTTGGTCGACTCGCCCTCCAACCGCCTTCAGACAGTATCATGAAAGGAACAGG
>JAEOSX010000033.1 GCA_016840135.1 Candidatus Hermodarchaeota archaeon | reverse complement strand
TACACGGAGCCAGAAGCGTAACCGTTTACTAGAAAAAACCGAGGAACAGTGCAATGAGTGAAAGGGAACTCAAGTTAAAGGTCAGCCTTGTTTTCTGGCAGCTATACGATACAGGGCTAGCCTACAACCCTTTCCTTCACTCCCAAGAAAGTGACTCGATACAGAAATTACTCCGGAAAGCCAACTATGTCTTCCCGTATCAAAACGACTCTGATACACCCGAGTATGTTTACGAAGATGGCTTAGGATACTCAGAAAAAGTAGGGTGGCTCGCATCTACTGCCCAGCAATACATGCCCTTGATAATTCATGTAGTAAGCGATACCTTCACTAGCTCTAGCGGTACTGAGGGCTCTATCACGATTCAGGCACACCTTCATTATGGCGGGTGTCTTCTTTTTGACTGCAAGCTAGAATTCGAGAAAGAATATACGGTTTCCCAGCTTGTTAGAGGCTCCTCCCCGAGGGACGTCCAGCTCCAAGATAAGGGCATGTCTTTGTGGGAATTCATGATTGGAGAACGGATAAGGCTCATCAACATCATCCGTAAAAGTTCATTAGTTTCCACACGACGAAGAAACGAGAACCTCCTGCAGACTCAGCCTTGGCATCATAACTGGATTATTCGGAAAACAGAGAAAACCTCACAACAAGCCCTCGCCAACGATACTTGGCAAAAGGAGTTCCTCCCAGGGGGTAAGCACTTTCGCCACGCCCTTGGCTTAACCCAGCGGTCGGATACCTGGCAGACCCTCTCCACCGATTTCTATGGTAAGCAACTAACGAATTGGAGCCCCTACGAGAACAGTATAGTTTACATCACAAACGCGGGTAACGTGATAGTGCCCAACAAGATGCTAGTGAACCCTGAGGCTTTCAAGAACAAGCTAGTCGATGTCATCTTTGGCTGCGAAATGGGCAACGTGCAACGGTTCCTCAGCTTGAAGCATGTGACTAACATTTCAAAGGAGGCTATTCAACTCCAACTCGCCATCCAGCAGCTCCACGAAAAACAGCTCAACGAATCAACTCTAGCGGAAGAGATTCGTGACCTCGAAGAGGAATTCACTCGCATCGCACTAGAAATCAGCGACGACCTTATGATATTCAAGGTCCGGCGCCTTATGTTCACCTCGATACTCAAACTGACACTTTTCGTTGAGATGATTGAAGCGCTCCACGGTTTTGAATACCAAGAGGCTTTGGATGGGCTCTTATCCAAGATGCAGGAAGCCCTTAGCAGGGAACGAGAAGTCTTAACCATACGAATCAGCCAGCAAGAAAGCACTATGCTCCGGAACCTTCAGCTAGTGTTCATCGTCACACTAGCCACAGAGATCATCGCGTTGTTCTTCTATGACCCTGCGTCGTTGACATGGTCGCTGGGCAGCTTATTATTTATCATATCAGTTGTAATCACTCTTGCGCTCTACTTTGGAATTCGTCTAACCCTTAGAAGGAGGAGCGAAAGGCAGTTCAGGAGACAATAAGAATAAAGGTCTGAAAGATTATGCAGTTGTCCAAGGCAGCAAAAAGAATCAAGCCATCAGCAACCCTTGCAATTAACGAGTTAATCACTCAGCGACGGCAGCAGGGAGAGGAGATACTTCACATGGGCTTCGGTGAGTCACCGTTCCCTGTTCACCCTCTTGTCAGCAAGGCTTTATGTGAAAACGCTGGACAGAAGAGTTACCTCGCCACTCAGGGCATAAAACCGCTCAGAGAACAAATCTCAAAATTCTACGACAAGGTGTACAACCTTCAATACCCACCTGAACAGATAGTTGTTGGCCCTGGAAGTAAGGTTCTGCTCTTTGATGCCTTGGTGGCATTGGATGGTCCCCTTTTCCTCCCTGCTCCTTCTTGGGTGAGTTACCAACACCAAGCTAGACTACTGGAGAAGGAGGTTTACCATGTCAGTACAAGTCCAGATAATTCCTACCGTCTTACCCCTGAAGCCCTGGAGCAGAGCCTTCAGCAAAATACGCGAAATCCCTGGGACCAGAAAGTCCTGCTCATGAACTACCCCTGCAATCCGACTGGGCATAGCTTCTCTGCAAAGCAGCTAAAG
>JAEOSX010000032.1 GCA_016840135.1 Candidatus Hermodarchaeota archaeon | reverse complement strand
TACACGGAGCCAGAAGCGTAACCGTTTACTAGAAAAAACCGAGGAACAGTGCAATGAGTGAAAGGGAACTCAAGTTAAAGGTCAGCCTTGTTTTCTGGCAGCTATACGATACAGGGCTAGCCTACAATCCCTTCCTTCACTCCCAAGAAAGTGACTCGATACAGAAATTACTGCGGAAAGCCGGTTATATCTTTCCATATGGAAGCGACCAGGATGCCCCCGAGTTTGTTTATGAGGACAGTTCTGGGTATTCAGAGAAGGTGGGGTGGTTGGCATCAACAGCCCAACAATATATGCCGTTGATAATCAATGTCGCTGAGGATACATTTACTAGCTCAAGTGGTACGGAGGGGTCTGTTAAGATTCAAGCTCATCTCCACTATGGAGGATGCCTCTTGTTTGACTGTAAACTGGAATTCTCCAAAGAGTACACTGTTTCTAGGCTTGTTAGAGGTTCATCTCCAAGGGATGTTCAGCTTCAAGGTAAAGGTATGTCACTATGGGAGTTCATGATTGGAGAACGAATAAAGCTCATCAACATCCTCCGTAAGAGTTCATCAGTTACTAAGCGCCGAAGCGAGGATTTAATGCAAACACAGCCATGGCATCATAACTGGATTATCCGTAAAACGGAGAACACCACCAAACGAGCCCTTGCCAACGATACCTGGCAAAAGGAGTTCCTCCCAGGGGGCAAGTACTTCCGCCATGCGTTAGGCTTGACCCAGCGGTCCGATACATGGCAGACCCTCTCCATCGATTTCTATGGCAAGCAGCTCAAGAACTGGAGTCCCTACGAGAATAGTATAGTCTACATCACTAACGCTGGTAATGTGATAGTGCCGAACAAAGCATTGGTGAACCCTGAGGCTTTCAAGAATAAACTGGTCGACATCATCTTTGGCTGCGAGATGGGGAATGTACAACGTTTCCTCAGTTTGAAACACGTTACGAATATTTCGAAGGAGGCGATTCAGCTTCAACTCGCCATCCAGCAGCTCCATGAAAAACAACTGAATGAAGCAACCCTCGCAGAAGAGATTCGTGATTTGGAAGAAGAATTTACTCGGATCTCCTTGGAGATAAGCGATGACCTTATGATTTTCAAGGTCCGGCGCCTGATGTTCACCTCGATACTCAAGTTGACACTATTCGTTGAAATGATTGAAGCGCTCCATGGATTTGAGTACCAAGAGGCTTTGGAAGGGCTATTATCAAAGATGCAGGTGGCCCTTAACAGGGAGCGAGAAGTCCTGACCATACGAATTAGCCAGCAAGAAAGTACGATGCTCCGGAATCTTCAACTTGTATTCATCGTCACACTAGCTACGGAGATTATTGCATTATTCTTCTATGACCCTGCTTCGCTGACATGGTCGCTGGGTGCTCTATTGTTTGTTGCATCAGTTGTGATTACTCTTGCGCTCTACTTTGGAATACGTCTGACCCTAAGAAGAAGGACCGAAAGAATGTTCAGAAGAGATTGAAGATAAAGGTTTGAAAGAACATGCAGTTGTCCAAGGCAGCCAAACGAATCAAGCCATCAGCAACCCTTGCCATCAACGAGCTAATAACTCAGCGTCGAAAACAAGGTGAACAAATCCTCCATATGGGCTTCGGCGAGTCACCATTCCCTGTCCATCCTCTTGTTAGTAAGGCTTTGTGTGAAAACGCCGGGCAGAAGAGCTATCTAGCAACCCAGGGTATCAAACCCCTTAGAGAACAGGTCTCAAAATTCTACGAGAAGATGTTCAATCTCCAGTATCCACCTGAACAGATAGTTGTTGGCCCCGGAAGCAAGGTTCTGCTCTTTGATGCCTTGGTGGCATTGGATGGTCCCCTTTTCCTCCCTGCTCCTTCCTGGGTGAGTTACCAACACCAAGCTAGACTACTGGAGAAGGAGGTTTACCATGTCAGTACAAGCCCAGATGATTCCTACCGTCTTACCCCTGAAGCCCTGGAGCAGAGCCTTCAGCAAAATACACGAAATCCCTGGGACCAGAAAGTCCTGCTCATGAACTACCCATGCAATCCGACTGGGCATAGCTTCTCTGCAAAGCAGCTAAAGGCACTGGCCTCGGTAGCCAAAGACTACAACGTCATCGTGTTATCTGACGAGATATACGGACTTGTCAGTTTTGAGGGTCAAGAGCATCACAGCATTGCCGAGTTCTATCCTGAAGGAACACTGGTCACAGGAGGACTATCAAAGGATCGCTCTCTCGGCGGGTTCAGAGTTGGTGTGATGCTGTTTCCCGAAGATGAGGAAAAACTCTTGACCTCTATCTGCTCGATTGGAAGCGAAACGTGGTCCTGTGTGGCTGCACCAGTTCAGTATGCTGCCATCCAAGCATATCAGACAACTCCTGCTATCCTCGATTTCATCCGTGATTGTGCTCAAATCCACGAATTGGCTACTCGCTATGTCTACAGGCAGGTCCACGGAGCTGGCATCAGATGCCCACCCCCTCAGGGCGCCTTCTACCTTATGCCAGACTGGAACGAACATGAAAAAGCCCTCAAGGGAATGGGGATTACTACTTCAAAGGAGCTAGCCGAGACATTGCTGAAGAAATGGAATGTGGCTAGCCTACCAGGTTCCGAATTCGGGATGCCACCAGGAAATCTCTGCATTCGAATTGCTACGGTTGATTATGATGGTGAAAACGCGCTGCAGACCTTCAGAGAAAATCCCAGACAAGCTTTGGCTAACCCTGACGAGTTCGTTAACACCATAGCCCCCCGCCTTGTCGCAGCTTGCAGTCAAATTAAAGAGTTCAACAGCTCAATAAGCTAACAATAGGTTCCCCTCACCCTGTGTAATTACCTTGGGTCTAAGAGAGGAAGAGCAATGGCTGATAAGACTACCCACATTCTTCTAGTCGTACTACTCCTTACTTCAATTTGCATCATTCAGTCTGCCACCTACCTACCCCTTCAACACCACGAACCAATCCCTGCTTCCTCCTCAGATAGCTTCCAACCCCACGAGCCGCTTTGGAACAAAAGCCTAGGCAACTCTAACATCGATGTGAACGAGGAAGGATTTTCGCTTGTGGAATGTACCGACAAGGGCTTTGCCATTGC
>JAEOSX010000188.1 GCA_016840135.1 Candidatus Hermodarchaeota archaeon | reverse complement strand
GCCCGTGGGCTAGACTACTACACAGGAATAGTTTTTGAAGCTTGGGACAAAAGTGCAAACATACCGCGCGCCATCGCTGGTGGTGGTCGGTACGATGATCTAGTTGATATTTTTGGAGGACAGAGGCTTCCTGGAACTGGCTTTGGTTTCGGTGAAACAGTCATTCTAGCCCTCGCAGAGGAGAAGAGGATTCTTCCTCCAATAAAGCCCCCAGCCTCAATCTATCTCGCACCTGTTTCTACGAAACAGATGTCAAAATGTCGCAAGCTAGCGACGTGTTTACGTCAAAAAGGAATACCTACTCTCTTCAATGGATTTCCCTGGTCGTTATCCAAACACTTAGACGCTGCAGGTAAACAAAAAATCCCTTTTGTGGCAATTGTTGGGCCCCGTGAACTTGCTAACAAGGCCGTTAATGTTCGTGATATGGCTTCAGGCGAGGAAACGCAGGTAAGAATTGATGAACTATCCAGATTTGTGAAAGACCGTTTAGCGAACTGAGTTAGTGATGGTAATCGAATGGATAGAGAAGAACATTTTAATAAACGTAGGATATCTTATCCTACACTCAATTGACAGGAAGCTAGCCCTTTGCGCAGAATCGCAGTATTGATTACTATTGCTTTCATCTCTAGCATCCTACTTGTCCAGAGCCCAACCACAGCCCATTCATCATCAACTATTTCTAAAGAAAGGACTGCTGTAAACATCGAGCTAATCATTGACTATGGAAATTCTACACAGCAAGTCTTCACCGGACTTTCGGGTCTAACCGCCTTCGATGCACTCGACCAATCTGCAAGCGTAGTCTATGTTGAACACATCTTCGGTAGATTTGTCACCGCAATCAATGAAGTCGCTAATAACGCTGAAGGCAATGGGCGGTATTGGCAGTTCTGGGTTAACGGCGAACTAGCTCCAATAGCAACAGATTTCTATGAACTTACTGATGGTGATAGAATTCTCTGGAAGTACTGTTCTCCAGAAAACGCTTCCACTGGTTCCCCATCAAATATCTCTGACTTGTGGATTGGATTAATCCTAATTGCTTGTTTCGCGGGACTGATAATTGGTATAGCTCTTCTTGTCAATCGAAGATTAAGGTGAAAGAACAGATGCAATCAAGACCATTTATTATTTTGAGCTGTTGTGCGTTACTCCTACTTCTAGGAGGCAATGTACTGCAAGTCTCTGCTCAGAATACAACACAATATTCAGTCAGTGTGACTCCTTCCCCCGTCGTTACACCAGTTCTGAAATGGACTATAACTAATGTCACAGAACAGGCAGTGGGGTGGGGATGGGGTGGTGATCTCTTCTGGCAGGCTCAACCCGGGCAGTTAGTTATCTTTGAGGTTCATGAGATTCGTGACGACGAGATACACGGATTATTCACTATAGGTAACATGACACTTCCCACTAACGATTCCCGAATCGCGGGGGAATTAATGTTCAGTATTTGGCCCTGGTTTACGGGTCTTGTTTCTCACCTAGACTGGGTAGCAGTAGACCAAGCCGCTAGCGATTCAGCAACAGGATGGATGGAAGGCGATATAGAGATTCGAACTTCTGCTACCACAAAGACCTACATCTACCATCAAGGTAGCTTTGGTAACCAGAACACTACACTTGTCTACGATATGAACACAGGCATCTTACAAGCTGCTTACTCTGAGTTCTTCCTTGCATCGGATTACCATCTAGGACTACAACTCGTACAAGCGTCACTATTCTTGACACCTCTAACACTCATCGTTTTGACAGGAATCGTTATTATCGGACTCGTCGTGATTATAATCGTTCGCCGACGAAAATAAAGGACTAGAGACTTTTGACAGTCACTGGAAACGGAACACACCCAGTACAGCGAAACAATACAACAGCTATTGCACTACCTGCCGTTTTTGCCGCTGTTGCAGTTGGCGGAAATTATGCACTAGCCGGAGTTCCCAATGTAGAAGTTTCCTCAGTGATGGTGTTTCTAAGCGGTTTTCTTTTCGGCTTAACAACTGGTGCTCTGACCGGTTTAATATCAATGACCATCTATCAGGTATGGAATCCCTGGGGACCCTCTATTCCACCAATCGGTGTAGCTGTAATTGGATGTACAGTTCTTATCGGTGTTGTGGGAGGTATTACAGGGAAAAACGTACAATATACAGAAACAACTGAATCGAAGTGGTTTCTAGGATCAGGCATAATTGGTGTAGTCTTGACCTTGTTCTACGACCTTGTCACCACATTTGCTTCAGGTATCGCTTGGGCGGTGTCTTCCAGCGTGCTCCTACTAGGCTTAATTCCTTTCACACTAGTTCACGTAATATGCAATGGGATACTATTCGGTTTATTGACACCAAGAATTTCCAAGTTAGTCGGACATCACCTAAGAACCCACAACCTCATTTAAACAGCAAAAACTAAGAGTAACCATAAGAGAGTAAGGAATTAACTGGGAGGATGTTTCCACTGAAACTGATATCAACCCTGGATGTAGATAGTCGACCAGGACCACCAACACAATTCAAATCTTGGCATCTGCTAGCAGCACTCCTTTTGTTCAGTGAAGCTAGAAACCCAATAGGGCGGTACCAACTGGGTGATGAGCTGGGATTAGGTAGAGGGAGTGTGCGATCACTTGTCAAATTCCTGCGCCGGCGAGATTTCATTCATCCAGTAAAGCGACGTGGACACGAATTATCTATCGAGGGGCAGAAATACGTCACTGACCTATCTCAGGTCCTGGTAAAGATAGTGAAATTACCTCAAAGTGCTTTCACAGTAGACCAGTATAATTTTGGTTGCCACCTTCGAAATAGAGCCCACTTAGTGACCGATGGAGTCAGTCAGCGAGATGCGGCTTTGCGAGCTGGTGCTAGTGGAGCTACTACTTTGGTTCAAGAGTCGGACCCTGAATCATTGGTTATGCCCGTAGAACATCGTGTCTCTCGATTGGAAGCAATATCATTACTTGAGCACTTTAACCTTAGAGAAAAGGATGTTCTTCTTATTGGGAGCGGATCCTCTTGGGTTGTAGCGCGATTAGGCACACTAGCAGCGTCAATTACACTATTAGATGAGTAGTATCTGCCTGCCTCTCCTACTCAGATTTATTAGGTTGTGTTACGTTATTTCTAGTGAAGCGAAATGGGATGGAGATATTTCATCAAGCGGCTATTAGTCTTCTTGACAATCTTTACAGTAGGGGCGTTGCTCATCATTCCGTTTTTACTCGGCGGATGGACTCTCTGGAATATCATCTTAGCCCTCTTTTGCGAGGGAGCCATATTGCTGATTTTCGGTGCCCTCATGGGTACTAGCTTTACTCAAGGCGCCAGCTATCGCCGCTATGGCACAAATCCTCCGGTAACACGCGATACTAGGCGACACGCTTCTTCCCGTTGGCAAGAGCAAGCACAGAGCAAGGGAGCATTCCTTCTAGCAGGTGGAATCGTCTTGGCTATCGCTCTCATACTACTAACAATCCATTCACTACTCCCACTGGTATAGCTCAGACAGTGAATAGAATAGGGAAAATCAAGTACTACTGCTGGCTCGGGAGAGGACTAGTTGACTAAGGCGTTCGAACGCAAGCCCTACATTCAAACCAGTTTTTGCGCTGCTCTCTATGAAAGGCATCCGATATTCTCTAGCAAACTGTTCGCCCCGCTCTGGTGGTACCTTTGCAGGAAGGTCAGCCTTGTTCCCAACAAGGATAATCGGAATGTTCCCACAAGCCTGCTTAACCTCCTCAACCCAATATCCAAGTCGTTCAAAAGAGAGGGGATTAGTTTGATCATAAACCAAAATAGCGCCCTTTACGCCACGATAAAATAGCCGCCGGATAGGACCGAACCGCTCCTGACCAGCAGTATCCCAAATCTGTAACCTCAAGACACTGCCATCCATCTCGATATCCTTTACAAAAAAGTTAGTTCCAATTGTCATTAGATATTTAGGATTGAAGTAGCCTTCAACGTAACGCACTGTAAGGCTGGTTTTACCGACTTCGGCATCTCCAATGACTGTCACCTTAGCGATGTGAGTCCAAGGCCGTCTTTCAGCAGCTTCTTTTTCACTGAATGCATCTGAAGAACACATTCACCATCTATCCCTTGATTAACCCTCTTATCTAGTAGAGGAGTACCTACTTGTCTTTCCCAGATATCCACTATAAAAAGTGTTCTGGTCTTCGTACTCTTTATCTCTACCAAAAACTGAAGAACCGAAAACACTCATTTAGAAATTAGAGGCGTTAATTGTGAATAATGACACGACTGAAACTGCCTGGTTTAGTCAGGTGCAACGAGACCAGTCCATTCAAAAGTTACGCGATAAGCTCTGGGATATTATTGTGATTGGTGGTGGTGTGACAGGGGCAGGTGTTGCCTTAGAGGCTGTAAGCCGGGGATTGAGTGTTGCGGTTCTTGAGGCGCGTGACTTTGCCTCTGGGACTTCTAGTCTTTCTAGTAAGCTAGCTCATGGTGGCATTAGATATATTGCTCATTTTGAATTCGGGTTAGTCCGGGAGGCGACGACAGAGCGTAATTGGTTACGTGATAAAGGGCTCCCACATTTGACGCGTCCACAGCAATTCATTATCCCCTCTTTCAGGGCAGGAAGAGTTGGTGGTCGAGAGCTCCCCAAGAGCAAGGATGGACTCGGTAAGATGCGTTTTGCAACCTTCCTATATGATTTGTTGTGTGGCTTCAAGAATTACGGAAAGCGTCAAATTATCAAGGATATTGAAAAAATCAAGGAGATGGAGCCTGCGCTTGAAACTACGCGTCTTAAAGGAGCCGCACTCTACTATGATTGTAACATCGACGACGGACGCCTAGTGATAGAAACCCTCAAGGAAGCAATACTGAAAGGTCAAGCATTAGCACTGAATTATCTGCGGGTCGTTGGGCTCTCCCATGGCTCTTCAGGAAGAGTTAATGGAGTGCAAGCGATGGATATGGCTAGCCATGAAGAAGAGAGGTTCTTAGTTAAGGGGAGAGTAGTAGTTAACACGACTGGTGTTTGGGCAGATGATATCCTATCTTTAGGCCAAGACCAACAACCAAGAGTGATCAGACCCACGAAAGGTGTCCATATTACATTCCATCACAGCGACCTACCAGTAACTCGTGCATTTGGTTTACGCTCTATTGATGATAATCGGTTCTTTTTCGTCTTACCTCGTAACGATTGGGTTGTCGTAGGCACGACCGACACGGATTTCTCTGGGAATCCGACTGAGTGTTTTTGTGACCGAGAGGATGCGGATTATCTACGCAACACGGTTTCAGCACTCTTCCCCGATGCAAGAGTCGGAGATGAACAACTACAGGGCACGTACGCAGGGCTTCGTCCCCTTGTTTCAGAACCAGGTAAATCAGAAAGTGAGGTTTCTCGTAAACACGTGGTACTAGAACGCGATGATGGACTGTTTAGCCTTCTCGGCGGCAAGCTAACGACTTTCCGAAAAATGGCTGAGGACCTCTTCCTCAAACATATACGTAAAATATGGAGGGAAGTGGGTCTACCAAAGTTTTCCACCAGAAAGAATCTAACCAAGATTGCTTACACCGTTGCTTTATCCAAAGAGGAATGGCGGAAGTCACCTATGGTTACCAGCTCAAAGCTTCACCCACGAATCCTTCACCACCTCTATGAGCAATATGGTCGTGGCGGCTTTGTAATTCTTCAACAAATAAAACAGGAACCAAAATTATGTAAACGAATACTCGACGACCCAGCATATCCTGTGGAAGTGAGTCCTTGGATTATTGGCGAAATTGATTATATTGTCCACCACGAAGCGCCACTTCATTTAGAGGATGTGCTCTGCCGCCGGATGGAAATCAGTTGGCTTGTCCGCCCCGAGTTCCAAGGACAAATTGCAGCACTAGTCGCAGCTCGTTTGAGTGAAATACTTGGCTGGTCAAAGATCAAGATTAGAAAAGAAATCGAAGATTACCTTCAAATCATAAGAAATAACAGTTTCTTCTTCAAAGGCGTAATCCCTGTCCCCGACATATAATTGCAAAGGCTTATTTCAAGGTAGCACATATCAACCCGTGAGGAATACTCTAATGAGCCCACGTAAAATAATTCGAACTGATTGGCTGTGGCTCCTCATCACCGTGGTCCTAATAATAAGTGCAGCGGTGTCTTTGTTTTGGGTCGCAAGTATTGACGGATATCGTCCGGAACTCCTTTGGGATATGATCCCACACGCACTGTCCGGAGCAGCGCTATGTGCCTTTTTCCTGAATTTTAACATCAGTCGGTCCAGAAAGAAATACATCGCAATTGTTCCCCTCATCTTTCTAACTCTCATACCAGCTATATTAATTACAATCGCTCTTGGCTTCTTATGGGAAGGGATAGAAGTGTATCTCCCGTGGTTAGGTTTCTTCGCTTGGGATATTTGGAATATCATCCGTGACATCATTGCAGATGTGATCGGAGCCATCTTCACAGCAATAATCTACTTCTATCACTTTGAAGCTCTCGAAGATATTGAAACCCCAGACACTGAATCAACCCAAGAACAGGAATCTAGTCAACCACCAGGTAAAGATACAATGAATTTCTGTGATAACTGTGGTTCAGTAATGCCTCCTGGAGAACACACATGTAACAACTGTGGTGCCAGAGGATAAACAATAACTCAGCATGTTCTATCTGCTATTTCAAGTAGATGAATGATAAGAACACCTAATAATCTGAGTACTGGTATATTGTATACCCATAGGAAATATACTAAAAAGTCGAAGAGGAATCCGACATGACCGAAAAAGATGTTTACCAAAGACTACGAGAACACCTCGATAGCCTACCAGTAGGGTACCCAGCTACTGAATCTGGAGTAGAACTACGGATTCTACAGCGCCTTTTCACTGAAGAAGAAGCGGAGATGGCCTGTCATCTTACACCCTTCGCAGAGACCGCGGAACAAATCGCACAAAAAAGCGGACACACCCCAGCAGAAGCTGAGAAGCTACTAGAACAAATGGGACGCAAAGGACTCATCTTCACTTCCCGTAAAGGCGGTAAATCCACATATAGAGCGGCATGGTTCGCCATCGGAATATTCGAACACCAAGTAACCCGATTGACTAGGGAGCTATACGAGGACGTCGAACAATACATCGAAGAAGCACTAAAAGATGAGATAATTTCTGCAAGTACACCACAACTACGCGTAGTACCAGTCCACGAAAGCTTCGACCAACAGATGCAAATAGCACCATACGACTCGGTCAGAGAACTAATCAAACAGCAATCAAAGCTAGTGGTTGCTGAATGTATATGCCGTAAAGGTGCTGAGCTAAAAGGCGAAGGCTGCGGCAAGCCCCTAGAAACCTGCCTAGTCTTCAGCACCGGGGCTTTCTATTACTTGGAGAACGGACTAGGACGGGAGATAACCAAAGAACAGGCACTAAAAATCCTAGACAAAGCAGAAGAAGCAGGTCTCGTGCTGCAACCAGGTAATGCCCAAAAAACATTCAACATTTGTTGCTGCTGCGGGGGCTGCTGCGAAATCCTAAAACACCTCAAGAAATTCCCCAAACCTAGCGAAATGGTCGCCAGTAACTACTATGCCCAAGTAGACACAGACTCCTGTTCTTCCTGCGAGATTTGTCTTGACCGCTGTCAAATGGATGCCATCACTGTAGGTGACACGGCAGTTGTTGATTTAGATCGCTGCATAGGCTGCGGATTGTGCGTGACCACTTGTCCAAGCGAAGCAATCACGATGAACCAAAAAGAAGAGAGTAAACTGACAGTCCCACCAGCAACAGGCACCGACCTTTATATCAAGATAGGAACCGAGCGGCAACAGAGAGTGCAGAAAGATTCCTAACCACAAATGAAAGAAAAAAAGAGGAGAAAACCCTCCCATCACGAGAGGGTTCCTAGTGAGGTTATGCTAGACCACGCTTCTGGAGTTCCTCTGCTCGGAGTACCCTGCGGAGAACCTTGCCCACATTGGTCTGGGGCAGCGAATCGCGAATCTCGATTTCCTTAGGTCGCTTGTACCGCGTCAGACGTTTCTCAGCCCATGAAACAAGTTCCTTGGGCGTCGCTGTTGTACCTGGTGCCAACACGACATATGCCTTGATGGTCTCACTCCCAGGCTTGTCCTTCACTGGAATGCCGATAACAGCCGCTAAGATGATCTTCGGGTGTTCAATAAGAACATCCTCGACCTCTCGGGGATAGATTTTGAAGCCCCCAGAGATTATCATATCTTTTTTCCGGTCGGTTATGACGAAGTAGCCCTGTTTGTCTATGTGTCCGATGTCGCCAGAGAGGAAGAAGCGTTTGCCGCCAATGGTTTGCATGACCGCTTTGGTCTCCTTCACCATCCCCCAGTAGCCCTTCATGACTTGGGGTCCGTGGATGGCGATTTCGCCTGTTTCGCCTTGCTTCAACTCGGTCTTGCCTTTTTCGATGTCCATGATTTTGAGGATGGTGTCGCTGATTGGGAATCCGATACTTCCGAATTTCCGGTCTCGAACACTCGAGGGATTTGCAGTAGCCATTGGGGCAGTCTCTGTTAAGCCATAGCCTTCGAAGAGGATTGCGCCAGTTGCCTTTTCGAAGTCTCTTGCGGTGGCTGGTGGAAGGGGTGCTGCGCCCGACCCGCATGCCTTGATGCTGCTGAGGTCGAATTTTGTGATGTTTTCGTGATAAGCTATGCCAGCGTATAGTGTCGGGACGGCGTGGAGTATTGTGCCTTTGTGTTTCTGGATTGCTTTGAGGAGGTCAGTGAGGGGAGGTTTACCTGCTCGGGGGTCGGGAATACAGACAAGCTTGGCTGCATAATAGACAGAGGCGATCATCGTCAAGGTTAGTCCGTAGCTGTGGTACCATGGAAGTGCACCGATAAAGACCTCGTTACCGTACTCTAGCTGTTTAGCCTTCCCGCCACCCTTCGGTTTAAGCCAGACCCACTCGTGTATCTGAATGACATTGCAATACATGTTATAGTGTGTGAGGCTTGCACCCTTGGGAACTCCTGTTGTACCTCCAGTATAGAGGATTAGGGCTAGGTCCGTTTTGGGTTTGATTGTCACTTTAGGGGGTTTTGCCTCGTACTTTTCCATGATTTCTTTGTAGAAGATTGTTTTGTCTTCTTCATGGTGGGGTGACTTTGGTATCTTACCGAAAAGGCCACCAATGAGGCCTTTGGCTCCAGAGAGGAAAGGCTTGATGTTGCACACTATGACCTGTTTGACTTTGGTGCCTTTGATTGCTTCATAGCATGCAGGTGTGAACTTGGGGTGGTCGAAGACGAAAACAGCTTTGGCTCCTGAGTCTTTGAGCTGGTGCTTAAGCTCAGGGGCTGTGTACTGTGGATTCGCTGTGACACAGACGGCGCCCGCCTTCAGGATTCCAAAGAAAATCGGTGGATAGTGAGGAGTGTTGGGCAAAAACATCGCGACTTTATCGCCTTTCTTGATACCGATGCTGTGGAGGTAGTTGGCGATTTTATCCGCAGCCTCACGGACTTGTGCGTATGTTCTTGGTGGTCCGTAAATGGTGTAGGGGTTGTCGGGAGATTTGTCGGCTGCTCTGTCCAAGAGATGGAATAGTGGTTTTACTGGGTAGTCTATTGTTTTTCTGACCTGTTTCGGCCATTTGTGTTTGTGCCATAGTTGTTCTTTCATGTTTTCCTTAGCTCCATATTTTTCAATTATAATAAGGCAGAATGTTAAACACTATTGTTAACTTCTTGTTGATTTACCTTTTGGCGGGGACTAAAAATCAAGATTTTTCATGTAGAACGACGCCCTTGTGCTGTTGTGACCCTGAATTCTAGAGCTTTCGGCTTCCCTCTCGGATAACTAGACGAGTCATCTCTGATTTATGTTGCGCGATGAAGCGGCGGACAATCTCAGGTTCGTGATAGCTTAGCTGACGCAGCGCCCAGCCTACCGCGCGTTGAATGTAGAACTCTCTATTACTGATATGTGGTGTGATTGTTTCTAGAATCCAAGGGGCGTACTCCTTGCGGTACTGGCCTCGAAGGCATAGGTCCACGTATGGTAGGATAGCCATTCTGCGACGACATATATTCTCGCTGTTGCCCCACTCTTTGAGAACTTCCTTCAGTTTTGGGTTGTTAATGAGTAGTTTGCTTACGCACCAACCTAGGGGATCTGTTAGTGCCCAAGTATCTATATCTTCGAGCCAATTATCGACGATGGGAAGAGCCTGTTGTTCTATCATTCCTCGTTTAAGGAATTGAAGCATCGCTTCCGTTGCTGCTCTTCGTATGTCGAAGATGCGGAACCCCCACAAGCTTTGTAAGAAATCTGTGAAGAAAGTTTCTGGTATTTGTTTTGCGTATTGTTTAGCTGTTTGTCGGATTACTGGTAAGCGGTTGCCGAAGAACTGTAGGCTGGAGGTCTTTAGGTATTTACTTATGGCATCTGCTTCTACCAAGTTTCCTTTAGACTTTAGCTCTACAACGAGTTCCTGAACAACTCGTTCCATCATACTTCAGTCATATGCAATGCTTGATAAAAGAGCAGCTGTAAATAGATGCCATCCTTGCCAACGTGATTGCTCGATAGAAAAAGGGAAAGGAGACCTGAACGGGTGCTCAGATCTCGACTTGAAGACCAAGCTCACGGACGAGCTCTTTGTAACGGTTTCTGACAGTAACTTCGGTAACATGGCTGATTTCAGCGATTTCTCGTTGAGTTCGCCGTTCGCCTTCCTTAATAGACGCGATGTAAAGAGATGCTGCGGCAAGACCTGTAGGGTCCTTACCAGCGGTGATGCCCTTGGCTCGGGCTGCTTTGATAATTTCTGCTGCATGTTGTTGAACGCGGCTACTCAAGCCCAGTGCTTGGGCGAAACGTGGTATGAAATCAGTGGGAGAGGCGATTGGGATTCGTACTTCTAGTTCACGTAGTAGAAGCCGATAACAACGACCGAGTTCCTTACGGTTAATTCGGGAATGGTGAGCGACTTCGTCTAGTGTTCGTGGAACATGCCGGAGACGACATGCTGCGTACACGCTAGAGGCAATCATGGCTTCAATGCTGCGGCCACGAATCAAGCGCCGTTCGATGGCACGGCGGTAAAGGATAGCAGCTGCTTCTTTCACTGGGCGGGGTACGCCCAGCTGACTGGTGAGCCGGTCTAGCTCACTCATTGCGTAAGCAAGGTTTCGGTCGATACTTGAGTGTACTCTAGTGCGGATTTGCCATTTCCTGAGTCGATATATTTGAGCTCGTCGGTGGGGGGCTAGTTTCTTTCCGTAGGCGTCTCGGTTACGCCAGTCAATCACTGTACTTAGACCCTTGTCATGAATTGTGTATGACATAGGGCTGCCAACCCGACTTCGTTTATCACGCTCCTGACTGGTGAACGCACGCCACTCGGGTCCTTGGTCGACAAGGTGAGTGTCGAGAACGAGGCCGCAGCTGGTACAGATGATTTCGCCGCGAGCTGGATCGCGGATGACATTACTGTCCCCGCAATCAGGGCAACGACGAGTTGCTTCGAGGTGGGCTAATGAATCGGGGCTCACTTCTTCAAAAGGGGTTTCTTCAACCAACTTATCAATCCTTCTTTTTTTTGCGTCTTCCTTGAGACGCGGGGCTAGAATATCGCATCACTGTTTAGAGAACGAAGTCCCTGTGTCTGGCAAGCACTTTTTCTTGCCTTCTCTGTTCCGTCTTGTATCGAATACTGGAACAACAATGAATTGTTGATGATGGAATTTTTCCCCGCTTTTTTGGCGAAACTTTTTTAAGTCTCCCATATGAGATGCGGCTTTCCAACCTTTTAAATCTTATTCCCAAGGCCTGTCTTGTATGATTCTCTTGAGAGATTCCGATTCTTTTCAGCAAGTGTTTACTTGTCAGTAGTTATCTCGGCGCCATCTTTAGTGACAAGGAATGTGTGTTCTGCTTGTGATACATGGCTACCTTTTGAATCTGCAAGAACACTGTATTGACGTAGAACACTTTTCATTGTTAGTTCTCGTAACCCCAAAGCGAGACTAAGTTTGGGGATGTGCTTTGAGAGGTAGCGGCGGCTGAATGGAAGGCTTTTGAATTCACGAGCCACGAGTCGAACAATGTCACGAGCCCCGCGATTTCGGAGAGGTTTGCGTATAGGCTGGAGGCTGAAGATGTAGTACTGTCCAGTGTCGTGGACACTGCCTGTGCCGGTACTAGCAAAGGTTTCCAGAGCATAGGCTTCACCTTCTTCCAAAGGCACACCATGTGGAACTGCTATATTCGGGAGATTCTTTGGACCATGAAGAACGTACTCATCGAGTTGATGCCCACTAAGATCACGGATAGGTCTGTACCCGTAGCCACGAATTGTGTCTTCGATTATTTTACCTATATCCTTCGAGTTTACTTTTGGTTTTACTAGTTCAAGGGCTTTGTTGAGAGCTTCTCGGCTTGCTTCTACTAGTTTTTCTAATTCGGGATTAAAGCCGATGGTTAACGCTGTATCAGCGATGTATCCATCGATATGAACGCCAATGTCAAGTTTGACGATGTCGCCTTCTTTGATGACAGTTTCATCGTTTTCGGGGCTTGAGTAGTGCGCAGCCACCTCGTTTATTGAGATATTTGTTGGGAAAGCAACACTTCCACCAAGTTCGAGGATTCGCGCTTCCGCGGTTTCACAGAGGTCGTAGGCCCTAGCACCTAATTTTATTGTTAAGGCAATCTCATCTCTAACTTGTCGGGCTATCTCTCCTGCCTGTCTGTATTTCTCTTCTGAAGTAGCTTCCTCCGATTCTTCTGGTTCTTGTGCAGCTGGTTTAGTTTTAGTGTCGGTTTGTTTTTCACTGGGTCCTGTAGAGGAGCTAGTAGCTTCTTCCTCGGAGGGTAAAGGTCCTGGCATTGTAATCACTTAGTGTTTTTCTCGTTGAGCCAAAATATTACACCACTCTTTAAGGTTTACTTCCAAGAAGTGATAGTCAGGTCAAAACGCGCATTTTTCTATTCTTTAACCAGAACAATTTTAGGTGTTTGAGAATATAGAAAATACTGGGGATGCAATGTCTGCAACTGCTAAACAGCTACAAGACCTCCTTCGACAAATGGAAGGTACAGCACCTGGAATTGAGGCTAGTGCCATAGTGACAACACAAGGTCTGCCGATTGTGGCTGCAATGCCGCAAACTGTTAATGAGGCGATTGTAGCTGCTATGACCGCAGCTCTTCTCGGTGTTGCAGAACGAGCTCTAACTGAGATTCCCCGTGGGAAACTCCAGCAGGTAACTATCGAAGCAGAACAAGGATATATTATCCTCAAAGGTGCAGGAGATAATGCCATTTTGACTTCGCTAGTAAAGAAAACTGCTAACCTTGGTATGGTTTTCTTGGCACTGAAGCGTTTCAGTAAAGAGATTGAAAGGGTACTGCAAGGTTGAGCGTTGATTGACTCTTGCTACCAGTTTTTTATGATTGTAATTCAGAAGTGGATTGAAAAGCAGCAGCTCAGTCCGCCCGTCGTGCGTCATTCTTTTACGTCCGCGGTACTCAGGTTTTCCTCATCGCCGCCAAGTAGTGTTATGAAACAAGTTACTTAAGAGTTATTTCGGTGAATAAAAAATGGAGTCTAGAGTCATACCTCTTTTTGCTTCATCATACTTCACAATCTCCACTACACTCCAGATCTACCAGGTTATTTGTTACGACTATGCTGACCCCGATGGATACTATGAAAGGATATTGCTTGATTCAAAAGCATTCACACAAGAAGCAGAGAGCCTTTGTAGAAACATGCAAGCCTTTCTTGATGCAGAACAGGTCTTTATCAATGGTCAGCGTGTTGAGCAGAAGATTCTTCACGTAGACATCGGATTGCGCGGTGCTGCAGACATCCCCTATATTAAGTGGGTGGTATTCTTCCAAGGACAGGTTCAGCCTGGTGTTAACACACTTACCAGCAATGTAGAGGAGGAAGTCTCGGAATATGATATAGAAGTGCTCTACCTCTGGCCACCAGAAACTCAAATCAAAGAAGTTGTAACGCCCATGGATTTCGAGGTCCGTGGACCACTCCTTCTTGTTTGGTCAAGAAAAGGAGAACTAGTTGGTGGATACGAAGAAGTAAGCTTCGACTTTTCTTCTACTTGAAATTCAAAGATAAAGTCGATAAAATGTTTGCTAGAACTGGTTTGTACTAATCTATCATATTCCCGCAATGGTAACACCATTTACTACCGGAGGGAACAGTGCCACCACAATTTGGACATTTACCCGGATGTGCTGTTCTAGAAGAGGAACGAGTATCCCTTGACAATCGTGGCGAAGATTCCCCACTTAAGGAGGTGGGGGACACACCTAGAAGCGCGCGAAGTCCAATGACGACCTGGCTTATTTTTGATAATTCTTGTTCGATACTTTGTAACCGTCTAGTGACCTGGCTTTGAGGGAGTTCATCTAGTTTTGCTCGAACCCCGAATGTTTCCTTATCAAACTCAAGTTGCTGTTGACGAGATTCTAGTTCGGTTAGCCACTGCTGAGCTTTTCCACGCTCTGCCTCTAATTTTTTGACAATGTCTGCGAGTTTGTTTCTGTATTCGTTGACTAAACGTTCATAAATTGATTGTTCTACTTCTCCTGACTGGTACAGGGTTTCGAGCTTTTGGAGGCGTTCAGCGTGAGTTATGTGTTCTTGTTCTAGCTTCTCAAGAGGTGTGCCTGTTTTACCCTCGAGTTCTTTAATTTCTCTAGCAAGCCGATTAATTTTCGTCTTGAGCTTCTCCATCCTCTTCTTGGCGGCGGCTTCAGATAGTTCTCCAACTAACTGTTTAACGCGTACTGTTTCAATTTCCTCTTCTAGTATATCCCTTTCAGAAAGTAGTTTTGCTAATTTTCCTCTGAGAATTAATGCTGCTTCTACTACCTGAGGCATCGGCTCAGTAGAGGGGTGTGCTTCTGTTTCCGCTCTGCGGGACCTGTGAGGGATAGTTGCTGGAGTAACACCCTGGGCGGGTATTGAAGATTTCGGGGAATCGCTAATTGGTTTACCGCAATAAGAGCAAAACTTGGCACGGGGTTTGAGCCTTCGCCCACATTGACTGCAAGTAAGTCTAGGCATATCACTCATTCCTTAACAGCACTACTCGATACTTGCTGAAAACGAAGCTAAAAAGTTCGCCTTGAGTGCACAAAAACACTCAAAAGAATGTGAAAACGCCGAAGAATTGGAGCACACAGAAACATGTTGCAGTCAGGATACTCACACTAACGTTGTCATCAATTAGAGGGACTGGAAGCAGTTCAATGAAACATGCTAGAGCAGCACAGAACAAGGCGGAAAGAGGAGTTACGACGAAGAGAAGAGCCAGAAAGGCAATTGAGAAGCCAGTTATGCTGCCCTCCACGGTTTTCTTCTGATTAACACGCCATTTGTGACGACCAAAAAGAAGACCAGCAATTGTCGAGAAAGAATCACCAACTAGGAAGGCGATAACACTAGCAGTTGCAATAAGAGGGAAGGGTAAAAGGATCGAGAACAAAACAAGAGGAATTGCTACACCTGCAGCGAAGAAGAGAGGAGATAGGACGAAGCCCCCAACTTCTTCTTCCCGGCCTGCAGCGTGGACAACCTTGGAGATTAACGGGATACGAATTCCATAGTATCTGAGCAATTCAGAAACTAAAAACAGTAGAGAACCGCTCGCTATTACTGTGAGTATTGGAAGATGCCAAGAGATGTCACTGAGCCAAAGAAAAGGGATAATCACAGCACTTGCATGGAGCAATTGCCGGACTATTTCTTGTCCTAGTCGTCGAGGGATATAAACGCTAACCGAGGGACTAGCAATGAATGGGAGTAAGGCTCTGAGATCTGGTGTAGTAACAACATGTTGAACATGGCGTCGTGCCACACGGTCAGGGCGAAAACCGACAGGTAGATAAGAGAATTCGAAGAGCGGAATGTTATTCCGATCGTTTGCTATGGCGACCAGCTCACAATCGGCGAGTTGTTGTGTTTTGATGAGATCTTTGATGTATTCAACTTTGATCTGTCCTCTGGATCCAAGCGCTGAGATGTGGCCAGTGAGGAGCCCATCCTTAGCTTCTAGACATAATCCATACGCGAATTGCGCGCCAATTATTTTTGATAACCGACTGACTACAAAATCAGGAATTCCAGAGCTTATTAAAACGAGGATATGTCCCTGCTGTTTGAGAAGTTGTATAGTTTCTGGGACACCTCGAACTAGATCGGATTGGCTTGTCATTCGGAGCAGCCATTCCTTAGGTACACCACGCAGCAAACGATAGGCATACCTCATTAGGGATGTGACCTCCATGATTCGTGCTTCATATAGGATAAGGAGAATGCCAAGGGCGAAGGATTTGATGATACCTAGACGGGCAGTTATTTGGGAAAGCCAAAAACCCCTGATGATGACCCCGTCCACATCAAATACAATCAACCGTCTTCGCTCTGCCTGTGCCATACTCTTTATCATCCTGCCAAAGGTCTTTTATCAGTACCTTGTTATCTAGCTTACTACGTGAACACTTTTTCGATAATTATGAATTATGCAAGGGTAGGTTTGCTACTCGAGTGAAAGAAGGAAGGTTTAAATTTAAACTAAGAAGAGTGAACAGGAAGGCTGGAGTCAAAAAAAATATGGAGAGAATTGCTTGAAGATTTTAGTCACTGGACCTCACTTGTCAGGAAAAAGCACACTTATTCAGCAACTTGTTAAAGGGAACGTCATAAGCGTCGAAGTAGACGGCGCGACCGTAGGACTTGATCATGGAATTGCTGATGTTCTTGGGATTCCAATTCGTCTTTTTGGAACACCCGGACTTGCTCGCTTCAAAACACTCCGTCGCATTCTCTCTGAGGGTGCTGACGGTCTACTCTTTGTAGTAGATGCAAGTAACCCAGATGACGATGCTGAAGCACGTTATATCTGGACTGAAATCAGCGACATGATGCCCGGGGTTCCTTGCATTATAACCGCGAATAAACTTGATTTGAGAAAGGCAAGAGCACCAGACAAACTTCGTGATGATTTGAGCTTCATGGTGGGAATCCCAGTAATCCCGACCAGCGCTTTAGAAGGCGACAATGTTGAGAAAGTATTAACATCGATAGTGATGTTAGTTGTCTATGAGTGGAGCCCCCTACTACGCGCCTTTGAGGAGGCAGGAGGAAAGGGGTTCGCGGCATTAGCAAAGCGTCTGGGAACAAAAGAACAAAAACTTAGAAACTATCTACGCTGGTTTGAACTAAGAAAAATGATTACTGTTAACTGGGAGAAAGGTATTGTGAAGCTCCCGCCAGGCATAACTAAGCTTCTAGGGCAGTGGGTCTAGCAGATTTATAAACCATCAGAGTACCAAAGACGAAGTTAGATTATACATGAACACAACATGGAATACTCTACTCAGAGTCTTAAACGAGCATGGGATAGTTCATCTAACGCTCATAGATCCTGATCCCCAAAAACAAACTCCTAAAAACGCAGCGCAAATTGCTAAACTAGCGGAGCAAGCAGGGTCTAATGGAATTATGGTTGGAGGGTCTACTGCTTTTGGTATAATTGATGAGACCCTTCAATTGATTAAGCAACAAGTAAAGATTCCTGTCATCCTCTTTCCTGGAAATGTTTCTGGGCTGTCGCGCTTCGCTGATGCAGTTTTCTTCATGAGTCTGCTTAATTCCCGGAATACATACTGGATTACCGGCGTACAGACTTTGGGTGCCCGTTACATCAAGGAATTCAACCTTGAACCGATATCTATGGCTTACTTAATTGTAGACCCTGGGGGAACTGCAGGATTTGTTGGAGACGCTCGGTTGATACCTAGGGATAAGCCTGAGATTGCCCTTGGCTATGCACTAGCAGCCCAATACATGGGTTTCAGTTTTGTATACCTGGAAGCGGGTTCAGGAGCTGATAATGCTGTTCCTCTTCCTATAGTGAAGACTGTTTCAAAGTATATTGATATTCCACTTGCAGTTGGAGGAGGAATCACAACGGCTGAAGAAGCTGCGGCAGTCGCTGCAGCTGGAGCTGATATTATTGTACAAGGAACCATTGTCGAGAAAACCCTCCGAAAGGACGGGAGTAAATCCTTATCCCAAACAATCCAAGCTATTCGAAGGGCAAAGATGAAGCAATAGGTTAAGAAAGGTTAACTGTTACTTCTAGTAACCACCACCTAATGGGGGAAATATCGCTATAATATCTCCCTCTTTAAGTGAAGTTTGGATACCATCCAGTAACCGGATGTGGCGCCCATTTATTAGGACATGGAAATAGTGTTTTAAAGACCCGTCTTTTTCGAGGAGCATTTTCTGGAATTTTGAATCGAAACGTTCCACAAGCAGAACGATTACCTCTTTCACATTGAGGGCTTCTACTTGGACCTCCCTTTCACCTGCAAGCATACGGAGAACTGTGAATAGACGCACTGTTACGGTAGGCTTTGTTTCAGCCATTCATTTCACATCGCATCTGACCGTAATAGTAGGCAAAACCTTTTCAATCGTTCGTAGATTCGCTATCAGTGAAAGGTGCACTCGCTTTGAATCTCTTTGATAGCCATTCACACATTGAAATGCCGAGACTCTATCCGAGTGCTGCAACAATTGTGAAGCGGGCAAAAGAAGCAGGTGTGATTGGTGTTGTGGTGAGCCCGATTGAGCCGAAATTCTTTACGAAGGCAATTGATTTAACAGAACGGTTTCCTGGCTTTATATGGACAACGTTGGGCCTTCATCCACCAAGGACAACACCTAGAACTGTCAAACAATGTATGCGCCTTATCCGCGAGCATTCTGAGCGTATTCTGGCCATCGGCGAAGTAGGGCTGGATTATTATTGGGTGAAGGAAGAACACAAACGCGAATTACAGCGACGTCACTTCATTGAATTTATACGATTAGCAGACGAACTAGAACTCCCCTTAGTGGTCCATTCTCGAGAAGCGGAAGCGGACGCAATTCGCATACTAAAAGAAGAGCACGTGACTCGTGTGCAACTTCATTGTTTCAACGATCCAAGCCTTGTTGTAGAAGCTGCTTCTCAAAATTGGTATATGAGCGTACCCACCAGTGTTGTCTCCAGACGACGAATGCAGCGAATAGCAAAAACAATGCCTCTAACTAATATGCTTCTAGAGACAGACGCACCTTGGTTAGCACCCCAACCCCGTCAACAAAATGAGCCTGCAAACCTTCCCTTTGCAGTAACCAAGATTGCAGAACTCCAAGAGACAACGGAAGAGTCCGTTGCCAAGAATACTACAAAGAACGCGTTAGAACTATTCCATCTAGAATTGTACGAAGGTAAGGTTCATCGTCGTTAACGTACTGTCAGTGTTTTGCTTATATTTCTAGGATAGTCTGGATCGATTTTTTTGAATACCGCCAAGTGATAGGCTATTAATTGAAGTGGAATTGCCTGGAGTATTGGGCTTAGATAATGGCTAGAGGAGGGAACAGTAAGGTAATCTTTTTCAGCGACATAGCGACGAAGCAACGAGTTTTCCTCTGCAGTCAATATAATTCGTGCTCCACGGCATTCGACCTCAGACAGATGATTGACAAGGTGTTCAGCGTCATTGGGTGCAACGGTGAAGATGATGGGATAACCTTCACTAACAATGCTAAGAGGGCCGTGCTTGAACTCGCTGGAGTACATCCCGTCAGCCACGATGTAACAGACTTCCTTGATTTTTAATGCACCTTCTAGGGCGACACCATGGGTGAGACCATAGCCTAACACATAGAAATGGGAGAATTGGTCGAGATAAGGAGCGAGGCTACGTGCCTTCACTGTTGTTGTGGCGATAGTCTGTTCCAGAAGAGCAGGTAGTTGGGTCTGGAGTTCATCAAGAAACACGCCACCCTCATCCTTTGCGAGGAAGCCTTGCCGCATCCCGATACGGACAGCGATGTACGCAAAGAGGGCAACTTGGCTTGTGTACGTCTTTGTAGCGGGAACGCTTATCTCAAAGCCACATCCTAAGGGTAGGTAGATATCACTTAGATGCGTGAGTGTAGATCCCAGTACGTTGACTATACTAAGTATTCGAGCATTGCGTTCTTTGCAGTGATGGACCACATCGATGATGTCTTTTGTTTCCCCACTTTGACTTACACATACTACAACATCGCCATCTCGGACACTTTGCCCGTATTGGGAGATAAACTGTCCTCCAACAACTGGAATCGCGGATATACCAGCTAAATCGTTGAAATAATAGCTTCCTACGTATGTAGCATGATAACTAGAACCGCACCCTACAAAGAATACACGCTTGGCATCAACAAGTTCCTGTTCGAAATTCGTGATATATGGTTCACGAACCGCGTTAAAGAGGCTTCTAGCACTGCTCACCTGCTCATAGATTTCTTTGAGCATAAAATGAGGATAGCCCCCCTTTTGGGCAACACGAATATCTGCATCTGAAACATAGGGTTTCCGTTCAACAACAGAGTTATCGCTAATCTGTCGAATTTCTATGCTTTCAGGGCTTAGAATTAGTAATTCCCCGTCATGAACGTTAACAATGTTACGAGTGACAGGTAATATACTAGGAAGATCGCTACTTACACACGTTTCTCCTTCACCAATGCCTGCGAAGAGACTGGATCCCATTTTCACCGCGTAGACCTTATCGTCGTCCTTGTGCATAATAGCAAATGCATAGTCACCACGAAGATCCCCGCATCCCTTCCGGATTGCCTCAACCATGTCTCCGATTTTATCATAGTATCTTTCCACAGCGTGAACACATATTTCGCCATCATTCATACTCCGGATGTTATGCCCCTCATTCGTGTACTGTTCACGCAGCGGCAGATAATTCACGATGTTGCCGTTATGTGCACCTGCTATATCTTTATCACAATCAAAGTGAGGTTGAGCATTAATTTTGCTAGGCGCGCCGAAGGTAGCCCAACGTAATTGAGCGATTCCCTTGTGACCAGGCATCTCTGCAAGGCGTAACTTTTCAGCAACTTCCTCTATCCTCCCCTTATCCTTTCTTAGTAGAATCCTACTTTTATGGACTGTAGCAATGCCAACCGTATCATACCCCCGATAGGTGAGCTTTTCAGCACCTTCAACGAGGATTTTACCAATATCTTTGCGTCGATTTGATGTGACGGCGAAAATTCCGCACAAGCTGGATGACTCCTTGTATTGATTTGACAGACGTGGGAGGCTTAACAGTTTTTTCTATGTTTCAGCAGATTAGTAGTAAACTCTCCTACGTTAGTGTTCTCCGTCGCAATGCGGTAAGACCGTCTCGAATCAATGCATATCGTTCAGCGTGACCAGTTAGATAATCATATAATGTGGAGAAGTCAGAGCTGCTGCGGAGTGTTGACATGGTGTCCAAGGTGGTTATTGGCGTTAGCGCTTGAAGGCGCGTTGCTCGGCGAAGGAAGAGAGTCACTCGATAGGCATCTTCTCGACCAAGTCGCTTGCGGATTCGTTCAGGTATGGATGCCCTTAAATCGTGGAATTGCTTTGCAAGATTCTCTGGGTTCTCGATAAGGGACAAGCAAGCGGAGAATAATATTGAATTAGCTATGATATCGAATTCCCACCAATGTGTGGGTTGTCCTTGCACAGCTAGGTGGAGGGCGGTAGTTATGCATTGCTGGCTAGTAGAGCATTTATCTAGGAGATAAAATAAATCGCTAGCTTCAAGAAGGAGCCCCGACGCTCGTGTGAATCGATTTTCATGCCAATAGAACTCTGCGCATACAAGAGTAGCGACCAACGCGTCAGTCATCATACTCACGTTTCGAAGGCGCCAACTTTCCTGCAGATACTTCCCCAACTTTGAATAAGCTACTTCTGAAGTAGGTGAAGACAACAAACCGCTCAATCGCAGCTCAGCTTCGGAGACATAGGACTGCTGCCGATTGTTGATTTGTTGCCATAACTCGCGCCAGAATTCTTGCAGAGTAAAGCCCCCTTTGCTTTCTAATCTTACTATTAATTGAATTTTGCCCTTAAAAAGTGGAAATCCTCAAAGAAAGAGTACCCAAATAAGAGTTAACCAAAACTTTTTGTTGGCTCACTAACTAAAATCAGGTGGCGTTTGTATAATGGTTTCAAAGAAAACCATCTTTTCGATTATTTCAGCTGCAATAATTGCTATCTTGATTTTGTCTTTCATACTTCCACCACTATTACTACTGCCAATCCCTAGGGACGAGCCCTACGATGACGTTCCCTCTTTCGGAGCGGGGGTAACAGTGAATACCACTGGTGATGACGCCCTTCTCATTAACATTACTTTGGATGATGTCCCATTCGATTTACCGTGGGATATTAATCCCTTTGAAACCATTGCTTTAGTATCACCAGCAGAACCGCCTCGATACTGGAAAAGGACAGCCTATGATACATACTCCTTCACCTCGGGATCAGGCTCAAACTGGGGGAAGGATAACTCCACAACCATCCCATTAGCAGAACGTGCAGGTGCAGGCGATACCATCTATACTGTCACGATGAATATAACACATGGTCTCGGCGGGTCCCTGCCATTATTTTCCCTTTGGCCTGACCCTTGGATTATTCCCGATTCTGTGGCTTCTGCTCATCTACAACAGCCCTATGATCTTGAAACAGACCGGTATGATAGTACAATACTTAATGGGCTATTCGATACAAACACTACTTCAGAGCTAACATACCAAGTTACTTATGACTCCACTATTAATTGGACCCTTATCAGGCCCCAAGCTGTTTCTGCCGTTAATACACCTTCCAGCTTGAGTTTTTATCAGACTCAAGGTTTAGACCAACTAAGTGCTTCTACTCTAACAAATATTCAGAACAGACTTGACACAATCCTAGCTGGGGTCCCAGACAACGCCTTTGAACAAGCATACGCTATACTAGAATATTTCAAGGAATCCTTCACCTTTGATCTTTATGCGGAAAGACCTGGCTCCTCTGAATGTGTCGAATGGTTTCTAGCAGGAGAAACAGGAATCGGTCAAGATTTTGCTACAGTCTATACCATGTTTCTTCGAAAGCAGGGCATCGCTGCGCGCCCAGTTTTTGGGGCGATTTTAGGTGAACCAGACGGTAGTCAGCGGGATTTACAGTTCATGCATTTACATTTCTGGGTAGAAGCCTACATCCCGACTAGTAGTTCAGAAGGTTATTGGCTACAGTTCGAGCCTACACCTCTACCTAGCTTAATCACCGGAAACCCGCCTGCGCGAGACCCTTATGTTGTCAGTACATATTACGATCTTACCATCAATGTACCCACTCCAATCGTGGACCGAGGTGTCCAGTTCCAAGTAGAAGCCACACTCACAAAGGATGGGGCACCTTCTACAGGGGAAACTGTTGAGTTTTGGGATGATACAGAAAATTGGCTGCTGGGTACCAACACTACATCTGCAACTGGGGATGCAGCAATTAGCTTCACTTACAATGATTCAGCAATTGTTGGGGGGCACATTCTTCGCGTATATTCCCACGGAAAGAATGAATATTCCGTCATCGGACTTCACGGTTCCGCAAATCTCACCTTCTCTGCCTCACCCCTAGAGCTCAATCGTACATCACTGATTCTGTTTAATGGCACTCTCACCGACGCGGTGAATGGAAGGGGAATTTCACAATATGAGACGCTGCTAACCGAAATCAGTATTTTCATCAACGCTCAAGCAGCCATTAGTGAGCTCACTGATGAAAAAGGAATATACTCCACATTCTACTCTATCCCTCAAGGCCACCATCCACTTGGAACCGCGACTGCCTTCGCTGTGTTTAGCCTACCTGGGGTGATTGATCCAGTAGTGAGTCTTCCACAAATACTAAACATCACGGCTCAATCCCAACTCTCCGTACAGGCAGTACCCAATGCTGCACGCGTGAACAGTAATGTAAGTATATCTGGGCAATTACGTTTTGAAAATGGTTCAGCAATCACTGGAGCCACTGTTCAACTTTTCTGGAATGGAACACCACTAGGAGGAGTAATCACAGATAGCAGTGGGAACTTTCTCTATGACCATAACGCAACAACTCTTGGCCAAGCAACCGTTGAGGCACAATACTCTGGTGGAACGAATATTTACGGCTCTAGGAGAACCGCTCCTGTTCGAATCCACGACGAAGGTACAATCGTTGTCCTTATTGATGATGATGACGGAGATGATTTGACACAACGCGGAAATTGGGTTCAGTTTACTGGTTGGGTCGAAAACTCCACTGGGCAGCCTCAAGGAGGCGTCACTGTCAATATCTTCTTCAATGGAAGCCTTATCGCCACGACCACAACGAACACTAGTGGTGGAATTGATTATTGGCATCAAGTGTCGACAAGCCAGCCTGTGGGGTTATTTGAAGTGACTGGTGATGTGGTCAGTGCAACACTTCAAGTTCAGAGCACTACTGATTATTTCAGCATTAATTCGACAACACAAGTAATTAACCTACAATTCAACTCGACTCAAGCCCGTATCGAGGAGGGCGTTATTTTTACAGGTCAACTTATCGACGATCAACAAGGATCAATATCTAGTGCAAATGTGTCTGCCGAAATATCTTATGATACTACAATTATCCCATTAGGCTCGACTTTTACTCAAACGAATGGTGTATTCCAATTCACTTCAACACTGCCAGCAAGCATCCCTGTTACCGTATCATCTGTCAACTTCACTGTAGATTACAAAGGCGACATATATTACGGATCCATTAATGCATCACAAACACTTGATGTTTTCGTAAATGCCACGCTAATAATTAATGTGGATAATGGACCCCATCCAGGAGGAACTATTATCAACGTTAACGGAATTTTGAGGGACAGTTTTGGTCGACCCTTATCAAACCGGGAAATCCTTCTCGTTTCCAGTGAAACAGTACTGTTTTCAGGAAGTACAGACAATCAAGGGCAGGTAAGCTTCACGCTTCAATTACCACCAGGGTCACCTCAGGTCATTAGCTATCCTATTCAACTTCAGCACGAAACAGTCATAACAATTTCATCAGATCAAGAATTTATCTTAATCGAGGCAGAGATAATAATGCAATTTCCAATCCCTATTGAATATATTATAATCATCGTAATCGTAGCCATCGTAGCTATTATAGCAGTTGTTATATTTCGTCGACTTCGAGGACGAGGTCCTCGGAGTTCTAGAGGGGCCCCTTCAGTGGACGCGGCAGCAATGCTATCTGAGCTCCGCCAGCTCCTCGGTGACCAAAAGTACAGAGAAAGCATCCTCTACGCCTTCAGAATGTTCGAAACAATCGTGCAAGGCAAGCTCGGAATCTTTCGAGACCCCAACATGACGCTCCGTGAATACGCCAACCTCACAACCGCCCAAGGAGGGTTAGATACAACAAGCATGCAGGTCTTTATCAGAGGAGTAGAGGAAGCCGAGTTCAGTGATCACCAAATCACCTACCAAACATGCTTGACGACGCTTAACGCATTTGCTAATAACTATAATGTCCTAACTGGCGGCTCTCTCCGCTTCGTTACTAGCCAGGAGGCCCCATCATAAGATGTGGTAATAGGTAAGTTGGGGGCAATTTGTAGTTGTCAGAGAGTAGTGATGAAAGTTCTGGTCCACCAGTAGCAGAAGTGAAAAAGAAAGGAAAAACCACGACAATTATCGTATTTTGTTTCGTGTTCATCATTGCTTGGATGCCCCTAGCCATCAGTCTTACTGGCGTCGGCGATGTTGATACTATGAGCTATTCGATTTACAATGAAGATCCATATAATGGGTGTTCTCAGCTTAGAGCAACACTCCAAGGAATAGGAGGATTTGAAGTACACCCCTTAATCAGTTCACTAAGTGTGATTAACGGGATAAACCGTAATAGCGTCCTCTGCGTGTTAGGTCCCACTCTCGATTTTTCCATTATTGAGGCTTCCGCGCTCATCGACTTTTTTGTGAGTGGATCCAGTCTTATCATTGCTGACGATTTTGGTAGTGGCAACAGAATTCTGGATAACCTAGCACTTCTTCTCCCTCCAGAGTTTTTCCCCTCAGACCCGGTTTTGTTCACTAGAATATCTGCTATACGCTTTGAGCAGCGGCTTCTCCTAGATGCTGAATCAAATGATGATGGGAAGCCTCTGCTGCCAGCAATTACCAGCTTCAATGATGGCGGCGCTATTTTCCAAACAACTCAGAGGGTGGTAATGAACTACGCGACAGGAATCTCGGGGATTGGGGGAAACTTTACATCAATCGCCACTTCTTCTGTTAACTCCTGGGTCACCTCTGACTGGAACGACCCTGCCTACGACGCCGAAAGAGGTGACACTGCAGGACCTTTCACGCTGATAGGTATGCTAAGAGTAGCCAATGGATTGATTGTACTTGTTAGTGACCCAAGCATTTTCATCAACGATATGATTAATCGCGCTGATAACCTAAGCTTCGCATTGGAATTATTCACCTATCTTACCGAGCAGACAAACACGAACACTATCATCATCGACCATAACCACTTGGCTTGGGGTCCTTTCTCACCAGTGCTTTATGTTGGCTTGGTGATGGGGCAGATAACATATTTGTCAACAAATTGGTTACTGGCACCTTTAGCGCCAATAATGGCGATCTGGATGGTCAGAAAATGGATTACGTTTGGGCGTCCAAAGGAAGAAGAGCCTAGCGAAGTTTACAGACTCCGAGGTCAGACAGCGTTCAGAGCTGAGCTAAGCCGCTATCTTAGAGGCGAACAATACGATGATGCAATTCAGATAATGTTTACTCAGTTAAAGCGGGAACTTGTACGGAAGCATAGCCTTCGTGGGTTCGATATAACAAGACTTCTTGCTGCGAAGTCTGGCTCTCTCCCTGAACGGGAATTAGCACTCCTGAGAAGCGATTTAGAAGCCTTGGAAAAGGCAACAGCAGCAAGGCGGCGTATTGACCGCGGCAAGTTCCTCGACCTCTTTTGGAGATTGAAACGGATTAGAGAAAAACACTGAATACCTGCAATAAGAACCTGTGAAAAAACCTGATTATCAAAGAGAAAAAAGACAAATAACCAGAAGTTTTAGAGTATTGATTAGGTAAGTAAAGAAGGATATGAGAATATGAGCGACCAACCATCAACCCCAACCCCCCCTCCTCCTGTTGAACCTGCACCACCACCAGTACAACCATCTGGAATGACAATAGCAGAGGTTCGCAATCACGCCACGCGAATACTCGACGAAGTAAACAAGCTAGTAGTCGGAAAGCGGCATTTACTTCAAAATATATTGATTGGATTGCTAAGCGGCGGACATATTTTGCTAGAAGGTGTGCCTGGTATTGCCAAGACATATGCCGCTAATACATTTGCCCAAGTTGTAGGCTGCGGGTTCAAACGAGTACAGTTTACTCCAGACCTCCTTCCTGTTGACGTGACCGGACATTCAGTCTTTAACCCTAATTCCGGTGAATTTTCTCTTCGGAAAGGTCCAGTCTTTACGAATGTTCTCTTAGCAGACGAGATTAACCGCTCACCACCAAAAACTCAATCTTCCCTACTAGAAGCTATGCAGGAAAAGCAAGTGACCATTGAAGGGACCACATTACCCTTACCTCACCCCTTTATGGTCCTTGCGACGCAAAATCCAATCGAGCTTGAAGGAACCTATCCCCTTCCCGAAGCACAAGTTGATCGTTTTCTTTTCAAGCTTCACGTCGATTACCCTTCTGAGGCAGAGGAGGTAGAAATTCTTCGTCGACGTCATCACAGAGCAGGAGAAAGGGTGAACGCTGTATGCAACCCAAACATCATTTTGCAGATGCAGAGCACAATAAGAGAGGTATTTGTTGAGCCTCATATATTGAACTTCATTAGAGACATTGTTGTACGGACCCGTAGTGACCCTCAAATTCTCATTGGCGGCTCACCCCGTGCCTCACTTGTACTTCTAGAAACTTCGAAGGCCCATGCAGCGTTACAAGGTAGAGACTATGTAACTCCAGATGATGTAAAGATGCTAGTGCGTCACACTTTGAACCATCGCTTGATCCTGAAACCTGAAGCAGAGCTTGAGGGCGCTTCGGTTCATTCTGTAATCGACCGTATACTTCGTCAGATTGGAGTACCGGGAGCATAGACCCAGATGTTCAGCGAGAGAGGTCGCACAGTTCTTCTCATCGGAATATTTGTACTAGTCGGAGGCTTCGCCTTCACAAACTACTTCCTAACACTCCTTGGTATCTTTCTAATCGTAGGATCAGTTGTAACCTCACCATACTTTCAACTCACAATTCCCCTAGAAAGTCTTCTAGTTTCACGCGAGATAGACAAGACCAACTTCTTTCAGGGAGACTTCATCCACGTCAAACTCGTAATAAAAAACACTGGCCGAAGTCGAATTGACTCCATACGAATCTTTGATGTCTACCCTGATATATTTAGATTGGTCTTGGGGAAGAACGACCTAGTAACCAGAATCGACGCTGGACAAACAATAAAATACTCCTACATACTGCAGGGAACCCTCCGGGGAAAATACACAATCGGACCAACAAAATTCCAGATTCATGACAGACTAGAGTTCAGGTTCGAAGAGATATCCGCTGACAACATTGACGAGATTCTTGTATATCCGAGCTATCAAGATGCACGAGTTATGGAGTCCCTCGCTGCTAAACGCCGCATGGGATATATGTTCGGAATTCATAGGACCCGCCAGAGAATGGGCTCAGAGGATTTTGTAGGTATCCGCCGTTTCGTGAGTGGTGACGAGTCAAGAAGGATTGCCTGGAAAGCTGTAGCACGTACTCAAAAGTTGATGGTACGTCAGTTCGAAACTGAGCGAAACATGAGAGTTTTCATTATTCTTGATTGCGGAGATACCATGAGCGCTGGAAAGGCTGAGAATAGTAAACTTGAATATGCAATTCGTGCAGCACTTCTACTAGCGAAAGCTGCAATGGAAAGGAAGGATAAGGTAGGACTAGTCGCTTGGTCTACTAGCCAAGAGACATATCTTAAGCCCGGTCTGGGCGAAGGGCATTACTATCGTCTCCTTGACATATTGGCTGCCATTGAGGCAGGAGGAGAGTTCGATTTAGCTGCTGCAGTCGAGTTCGTTGCATCACAAGTAAGACAGCAGAGCTTCTTCATTATCCTCTCAGACTGTGAAGCAAACAGAGCACAACTTGAGAAAGGTGTGAAGCTGATTCGCGGTCACAAACATAACGCTGTAGTTATCGCACCATTTGGACCGTGGTTCGAGATTGAGGATATTTACCTTTCGCCCGTTGAAAGAGCTTTGGGTGAGGCGATCATATACAAACTACTTGAAGAACGCCGCACTCTCTCACAGAGCTTCCGACGCATAGGCGTTCCAATCATTGATGTAGGCCCTGGAGACATTCTCCCAACACTTCTTAGTGAATATCTAAAGGCAAAGAAGAAGGGAGTTGCTCAAATCTAGCTAGAAGTGGTTAACATGGAGGTGGAAACGACATTTCGAGAATAACTCTTTTGGCGCTTCGAGGTGTAGCAGTCGCAGCTTTCATTGTCTTTACTACAATTATTTTCCTGAATATTGATCCTCAAATCTGGGGTACGCAGGTCCTAGTTACGTTTGCCATAGAGACACGGAATTTCATAAGCACTATACTCACAGTCCTTTCCTGGTTAATTGGACAAATACTGGGATTATTTTTCAATCTTGGACAGGAGGAAATTATACAGATTTATGAGGCGACCAATACATACTTCGCAGCGCTTGGGTTTGGTAGTGTTCGGTCCCTTGATCAAGCTATCCCCGCCTTTCTCAGCAGCCTCTACTTCCTCGGTTTTCAACTATTATTTCTGGCAGCGATTCTTGCAGGTATATTATCGCTTTTCCGTATTAGCGGACGCCTCACATCAATGTGCTTCGTATCGATGATAGGACTTGCAATGCTGGGAGCTGCTGCTCCCTCACTAGCATTCCTTGGAACCTCCACTGGCTTCTTTGGATCCGCTTGGAGTACTGATTCGTTTATTTTCTTAAATCCTGAAGCCTTCTTCACTTCGACAATCTTTCTTGTAGCGATAATCTGTTACATTTACCTTGAAGCATCATATCAGGTTGTATATTTCCACTCACTTCTTGAGCCTCCCTCAATCAGAGAGGAACAACTCCGACGCCAGTTATCAAGACTCAGAAGTGATGCAGAACGAGAGGTTCCGGTCAGGCGCGACGAAGAGATTCCTGTTCCCAAAGTACTTCAAAGGATGTTGGGTTCTGAAGCCTTTAGGGTGATGCGAGAGGTAATCGAAAAGAAATTGCTTCGACGTGAATGGCTTGTTGAATTAGAAGAAGCTCACGAAATTCGACGATTAAATTCCTTTGTAGATAATTTGTTTCGCGTTGACGCTGAAGCGGAGCTGACCCTAACTGCTCGTGCAGCTACACCTTCGCTCTCAAAAATGGCAGTTCTCTCCCTTTTTTCCACCATTCTTCGTTTTGCTGGCATCATCATTGTTGCCTACTTGTCCTTTTACCCGCTTTTCCTCATTGGGAGCATTGCGCCCTCTGTTATCATAGAGTCAATTGATTTCCAATTCCTTACTGAAAAAATCATTATTCTACTTCTACCCTTATGTTTGCTCTTTCCTCTTACTGCAACTATAATCAGCCGCCTCCGTCAGCGAGGTTCACAGTCAGAGGACACTACAAGTCAATCACAACTATAGCTCGTTGTGTTCTACTTTCAGCAACTGATACAGCTAGTTGGTGCACGTTCGGAAACTCGTGTTTTAGAGTTGCCCCTAATCTTTCAGCGAGGATTTTTGCTAATTCTTCAGCCGTCGTTTCGATGATATCTAGTATTAGAACATCCTTTGTTGGAAAGGAGTATTCTCTATCAGGAGTTTTAACCTCTGTTAGTTCTCCACTAGTTATTATTTTGATTTGGGAGGAGTGAGCGGGCAGAAGAACTCTGTGATCCCACTCTTTACACAATCCTCGAAGATGCGCTTTTATAACTCTAAAATCAATGACCATTCCCTGGGAATTGATTTCGCCACTTATACGGACCGTTACTTGGTAGTTATGACCATGCAACCGTTCACATTTTCCTCCTTCACTAACAAAGTGACCTGCAGAAAAGCCGATGCCTGATACTTCTATCGAAGTCTCCTTTATCATAGCTAATCACCATTGTTACTTTCTGCATCTACTTTAGCAGAAATAGTAGAAAAAATGAGGGGTGCGCCCGCTAGGGGCGCCGACTACATCATTCCAGGAGGCATACCACCCATTCCAGGAGGCATACCACCAGGACCGCCAGGAGGAGCTGCGCTTCGTTTGGAAGCGATGACATCATCAATGCGGAGAATTAGAGCAGCTGCTTCTGTGGCTGAGCGGAGCGCGTGTGTTTTCACACGTAAAGGCTCGATGACACCAGCCTGCAACATATCCTTTGTCTTGCCTTCGAAGACATCCACTCCGATATTAGCCTTGTTAGCACCATGTTCAGAGCGAAGTTCAACGATAATGTCTATCGGATCATGACCAGCGTTCTCTGCTAATGTCTTGGGGACGATTTCCACTGCATCAGCAAATTTCCTTACAGCTATCTGATCGCGTCCTTTTAGAGAGCGACAATACTCTCGTAAACGTGTCGCTACCTCAATCTCGGGTGCACCGCCACCTGGGACTACCTTACCATCCTCAATAGCATCTCGGACAACACATATAGCATCTCTGAAGGCCCTTTCGGCTTCATCAACCACTCGCTCTGTTCCTCCGCGAAGGAGAATACAGACAGATTTGGGGTCGACGCATTCTACGACAAAGACCATCTTGTCGTCACCGACTTTGCGCTCCTCCACAAGTCCACATTCACCCAAATCTTGGGAAGATAAGTGAAGGACGGCGGAAACTATGCGGCCTCCTGTGGCTCGGACAAGTGCTTCCATGTCGCTTTTCTTGATACGACGGACAGCTAGAATCCCTTCTTTCGCGAGGTAATGTTGTACTTTATCATCAATACCTTTCTGACAGAAAACCACGTTTGCACCTGTTTCCTTGATCTTGTCGGCGATGTTCTTAAGCATCCTTGCTTCCTCTTCGAGGAAGGCTTTCATTTGTTCAGGATCAGTGATTCGGATTTCGGCATCCATCTCGGTTTTCTCGACCTCTAACGAAGCGTTGAGAAGGGCAATCTTAGCCCCCTTCACCGTTGTTGGCATCTCTGAATGGACTACTTCCTTATCAATAATCAAACCCCGAATTAGTTGGGTCTCGTCGAGTGAGCCACCCTCCTTTTTCTCCACTTTAATATGATCGATGTCTGCTACAACACCTTTCGAGGTTTTTTCAGCTATTTGTAAAACAGCTTCAACCGCAATGGTACCGAGGGTGTCTACTTCAGAGAAGACTAGTTTGCTTGCCATCGAAGTATTCACTATTTGTAAGAGTTTCTCTCGGTCATCCATCGAACAAGGGACACTCATACCTTCAAGAACTTCTTCGGCTTTCTCTACTGCTTTTCTATAGCCTGAGATAATTACACTGGAATGGATGTTCAAGGCTAGCATTGATTGCGCTTGTTTCAAAAGTTCGCCGCAGAGAATAACAGCGGTGGTAGTGCCGTCACCTACTTCAGCGTCTTGGGCTTTAGCGACTTGTACTAGCATTTTTGCTGCTGGGTGCTGCACCTCAATCTCGTCGAGGATTGTAGCACCGTCATTAGTTATTGTGACATCTCCTAGACTATCCACTAGCATCTTATCTTGACCGCGAGGTCCAAGTGATGAGCGGATAGCATCAGCCAATGCCCGAATAGCCATAATGTTATTGTGTCGGGCATCTCGGCCACGAGATCTTTCTGTGCCCTCCTTTAGTATCAGGACGGGTACTCCTTGTAACTGAGACATTTGATGGTTCCTCAATTAGCTTGAATTGGAACGGCAATCCTTGCACTTCAATAAAAGTCTTACGTAACTGCGACGATGATATATTGATTCTGATTTTATTCGGTAACATATAGCAACCAATGATGGCTTGTCTGAGAAGCGCTAAACCTCGGAAACACTACCATTCTTCCTTAGGTTTTACAAACTCGGGCACCTATTTGTTAATTACAAATCACTTAGAGATGTGTAGTCCCAGTCAGGGAAGATGCCTTGGAGAAGCTCTACGATTCCTCGGGATAGAAAGACGGTTTCCATCAGGAAGGCCATGAATAATATTTCAATCCAGGCTTTCAAAGAAATGCCGAGAACAGTCAAGAACGCTAATTCAGCAGGCCATCCAGTTAAGGGTGGAATAATGTAAATGAATAGCCAAATAGTATAGAAACATTCAGGAACATAGCTTATGGTGACGGTTACAAGAGGACGTTTGACAAAACGTTGGATAATTCCACATAAACCACCAGTCATTGCTTTGCCAATGGGGAGGCTGATAAGACCAATTACCCCCATGGTGCCGTGGGTGAAGCCATAAGCGAAACCGGGGTAGATGCCGACAAGTGCTCCTGTAATTAATCCGAATATTGGACCTCCAGGAATTGCTGCGAGGAAGGTTCCTATGTGACTGAGGTCAAGCGTTATTTGATTTGGTGCTAGGGGTAACTCGATAGACAGTATTGCTAGAGCTGTGCCTAATGCAGCCATAATCACCATGTAGGCTAGCTTCTTTGATGTAAAGTGACCGTTGGTGGGTTTTGGCATGATATTACCTCCGTTCGAGGAGCGCATTAGCCTTGTTATCCTATATAATAGTGACTACTCATTAGAGAGTAGTATTAGTTTGTAGAGATAGGGAAAGTTATTTCTTAGCAGAGACCCGCGACAGGTGTGAGGTTGAATTCATGTCTACCTTTCGCCACCCATTCCTTCCAAACGCTGAGCGGCAGCAAAAGGCAATGCTCGCCAAGCTAGGCATAACTAGTGTCGAAGAGCTGTTCAAAGATATCCCTTCGAAATTTAGGTTCAGAGGAAAAATGAAAATCCCTGAAGGACTGTCTGAAACAGAAGTTCGCCACTATATTGAGTCAATGTTGGAAAAGAATTCAAAACCAGGCTCTTTTGCTAGTTTCCTAGGGGGCGGTGTTTGGTCACATATGGTTCCAGAGGTGGTACGTTCGGTCACGAGCCGCACTGAATTCTATACAGCCTACACACCATACCAGGCCGAGATAAGCCAAGGGATGCTACAAGCACTCTTTGAGTATCAGAGCCTAATAGCGGAGCTTGTGGATCTTCCAGTCGTAAATGCATCGATGTATGACTGGGCAAGTGCACTAGGGGAAGCGGCACTAATGACAAAACGACTTACAAAGCGCTCCACCTTCCTCATACCAGAGTTCATAGCACCAAATCGACGAGCAGTCTTAGCCACTTATACAGCTCCAGCAAACGTAGCGATAAAGAGGGTTCCTAGCAACTCAATCCAAGGCAGAACTGATTTAGAACAATTAAAGAAAATGATTAGCAGCAATGTTGCAGGTGTATATATTGAGAACCCCGCCTATCTGGGATACCTAGAACCAGATGTTGAGGCTATAGCCGAGATTGCGCATGATGCAGGTGCATTATTTGTTGTAGGTGTGGATCCTGTTTCACTAGGGGTTATTCGCCCACCTGGCGATTATGATGCTGATATTGTGATTGGGGAAGGGCAACCATTAGGTAATGGTGTTGACTTTGGTGGTTCCTTACTGGGATTATTTGCCTGTAAAGATGACCGTAAAATATTGCGGCAACTACCAGGACGACTAATTGGATTGACTACAACAAAAGAGGGAGAGAAAAGAGGATTTGTGATGACACTGCAAGCTCGAGAACAACACATACGCCGAGAGCGAGCGACATCAAACATTTGTTCCAATCAAGCCCTCTGTGCTGTAGCAGCAGCTGCCTACCTTTGTACACTGGGACCCACTGGACTTCGGCAATTAGGAGAACGAATATTACAGTTGCGGCATTACACGGAACAGAAATTATCCAGTATTGAAGGAATCTTGGTACCAAGGTTTCAGGCTACACACTTCAAAGAGTTTGTATTTTCAATCGACGAACCCAAAGAGAAGCGATTCTCAGTCCAAAAAATAATGGAGAAGATTAGTCAAGAGAAGATACTAGGTGGAATTCCATTAAACCAAGAATTCCCCAAGTTAGGGGAATCAGCACTAGTTTGTGTTACTGAACTCCATACCAAGGAGAATATAGACAGGTTTGCTGCATCAATTCAGCATGCCTTGGAGGTGGAATAACAAATGACCGAGTTCCGCCAAGCGCGTTGGAAAGAACCACTAGTATTCGAACGTTCAACACCAGGAGCAATAGCATATTCTTTGCCAGCAGTCGAGAAGGAGGTAAAGACATCTTTACCCAAACCGATTGAGTCTATACCACAGAGCCTGAGACGGCAGACCCCACCAAAACTCCCAGAGCTTTCTGAGCCAGAGGTTTTACAGCACTTTGTACGCCTCTCCCAGATGAATTACTGTGTGGATCTCGGACTTTACCCACTAGGCAGCTGCACAATGAAATACAACCCTCCAATAAACGAGAGAGTTGTACAGCACCCGTATTTCTCCCTGTTGCACCCGCGTCAAGGCGATTCGAACATTCAAGGCATTCTACAGATTCTCTACGAGTTACAGCAGTGGCTTGCAGAAATAACGGGGATGGAGCAAATCTCTCTCCAACCAGCAGCAGGCGCCCACGGTGAATTTGCGGGAGCCCTTATCATCAGGGCGTATCATACAGAACGGGATGAATTCTCAACACGACGAGAGATTATTGTTCCAGACTCGGCTCACGGAACTAACCCAGCTAGTGCCGCAATGGCAGGGTTTGACGTTATTGTTGTCCCCTCAAACAAAGATGGTCAAGTAGATTTGAACGCACTCCAGTCCGCTGTTTCAGAAAAGACCGCTGGATTGATGTTAACCAACCCCAATACTCTTGGCCTCTTCGAACAAGAAATCGAATCCATCGCTACAATCATACACGAAGCAGGAGGCCTCCTCTATTATGATGGAGCAAATCTTAATGCCACCCTAGGACTTGTTCGTCCAGGGGATATGGGATTTGATATTGTACACTTAAACCTCCACAAGACCTTCGCCACACCTCATGGCGGTGGTGGACCCGGTGCAGGACCAATCGGGGTCAAGGAATCGTTATCACCATTCTTGCCTATCCCACTTGTTTCCTATGACGGAAATAAGTATTACCTCGACGAGAAACGTCCAAAGTCAATCGGACGCGTCCATGGATTTCTGGGAAATGTACCAGTTTTACTGAAATCCTATGCCTACATATTACAAATGGGAAGAACAGGTTTGAAGGCTGCAGCCGAGCACGCTGTCCTTAACGCAAATTATATCATGAATTGCTTGAAGGATGTAAGAGGGTACTCGATCCCCTTTGCACCCGATACATGGCGGATGCATGAAGTAGTAATTAGTGCGAAACCCCTCCTACACGATACAGGTATCAGTGCTCGTGACGTAGCGAAAGCACTCCTAGATCGAGGGCTTCACGCACCAACATTCTATTTCCCAGCGATTGTCGAGGAAGCACTCATGATTGAGCCAACAGAAACCTTCAGCAAGGAGGAATTGGATCGTTTCATTGAAGCACTGCACGAAATCTCGGAACAGGCTTACGATAATCCTGCTATGGTACTCCAAAGCCCTCAAAATACAGCTATAACTCGCTTAGACGAAGTGAGAGCAGCCCACCCACGTACAATGGCTCTCTCTTGGCGAATGCATCAAAAACGGCTAAAACCAAAACCCACTAAACAAACATGACTAACCTATTCAAATTATTGAGCGAGTGGAACCAACTAGAGGATTCCAGTAGGGCTAACCGCGCTTCTTCCGTCCAGTTCTCTTCGGAGCTATTAACCCAACCTTTCGACCAGGCGGAGCGTTACGTGAAACCGAACTCGGACCACCAGGACGCTGCTTAGCACCACCGCCGTGTGGGTGGCTGCACGCGTTCATTGCTACTCCTCGTACTTTCGGATATGTGTGGCCTTTCGCTCGCTTCATTTTGTATTTACTGCCTGCTTTGACGAAGGGTTTCTCTAGGCGTCCACCGCCAGAGACTACACCTATGCTAGCCCGGCAAGTGGAGCTAAATGCTCGGGTCTTTCCTGAAGGAAGGCGAACAAAGGTTTTCCCATGACCTCTAGTTAGGATTGTGGCATAGGTCCCCCCAGCCCGGACGAATTTTCCGCCATCGCCTGGCTGTCCTTCGATATTGAAGATTGGAGTACCTTCAGGAATTTGACCAAGAGGAAGGATATGGCCTGCTCGAACACCAGCTTTTGGACCAATACGGATTTGTTGACCAACAGCTGTGCCTTCTGGTACTAGTGCAAGGTAGGTTTCGCCGCTTTCTAGCCGTAGTTGAGCGATTGGACAGCCACGCCCTGATTCGTGAAGCAACTCTTCCACTTTTGCAGCGAGAAATCCCTTGCGACTCATAAGTATCAGGGGAGGATACTTCACTGCTCCTCGTCTTCGATGTGTTAGTGCCCTAAAAGTAGGGCTCCCGCGACCACGACGCTGGACATAAATTCGTTTACCCATTTCTTATCCCCTTTTTTAAAAGAGTCCTAATTTAACCGCTAAATCAGCCGCATTGTGTTCTGGAGAGAGTTTTACTAAAGCTTTCTTCTGACCTTGCGGTGTAATCATCGTATTAACTTTAACTACTTTGACCTCATATAATTCTTCAATCGCTTGCCGAATTTGACCCTTAGTGGCGGTTCGGCGAACTAGGAAAGTCAACCGGTTCTCTTGTTCAACAATCTCTGACGCTCTCTCGGTGATTATCATCTGAATTATTACATGATATGGGTCCATTTTCATCCACTTCCAAAGAGACCTGTTCCTAGTTGTTTAATTGCGGATTTCGTCCATACTGTCAGCCGACCTGGGTGTGTGCCTGGAGCAAGCAGTTCTGCACTTAACTTTGCTACATATTCGACGTTTACACCTGGAAGGTTTCTTGCAGCCTTCCGGATGCCACGATCTTCAGCGATTACAATAAGAGGTCCTACTGGACGTCTGTACTTCCGACCTCGCCTACGAGCTGCACCACCTCTGATTTTAACTCCTGTTTTCGATCTGAGGATATCCTTAAACAAACCAAGAGTCTCAAGGACGACCTTCACCTCAGCCGTGGTTTGGAGTTCTTGCAACTTGTCTACAACTACGATAGGAAGCTCATCAGCTGTGAAGATATGTCCCCGGGCCGTAACAATTTCTTTCTGAGCGGTGGCTGCGATAGCGGAGCGGATGGCAAAACGGCGCTCTTTTTTATTGATTCTCTCTACTGGGTTTTTCGCAGATTCGGGTGGATGAGTGCGGCGCCCACCAACGGTCGACGGAGCGAATGCCGCATGTTGAGCGGATTGGTATCCTCCACCTTTTCGGCGTGGGATTCGTGATTTTCCGTGTCCAACTCCCCAACTCTCAGCGCTGGTTCTCTTACCTGCTCTCGGATTAACACCCTTTCGCTGATATCCTGCAGATTGTTGTGCCAAAACTGCACGCCGGATAACATCCCGTCGTAGAGGTGTATCAAATATTGATGGGAGTTTTACGGTTCCCTTACCTTCACCGTCCAACGAGAGAACTTTCACACTTGCCATTTCTCTTGCCTCCACTTCATCTATTTCTTAGGTTTTGTGCTGATGTATAAAAGATCTGGAGCCTTATCAGGGATTGCTGATGGACGGATTGGGGCGCGTAGACGAATAAGACGTTTTGCAGGCCCCGGAATGGACCCGTCAATTATTAGGAAATCTGAACTAAGAAGCCCATAATGAGGGAAGCCACCAGACGGTGTGATGTCATCGCTTTTCTCACCGATTTTGAAGATGAATTTATTGTATTCAGTTCGCTGGTGGTAACCCATCTGACCCCCTCTGGGCGTTGTGTACATTATACGTGCAGGAGTCCAAGGACCTAGCGTACCAACGGCACGAATGCGTTTACGTGACTTGTGAGGAAGTATCGATACTCCGAACCGTTTCACTACTCCTTGCCAACCCTTCCCCTTGGTTATTGCTGTAACATCAACGTAAGTACCAGGTGAGAAGAAGTCGCGAACCCGGATTTCCTGGCCTAGGAGCTTCTTGGCATACTCAATCCGCTGAGGGATTTCCCCTCCAACCACTGCACACTCGATTAGTTCGGGTTTCTTTCGGCTAACACCTGCTTGGCGGGGCTGTGTCAATAATAGTACTCTAAGTTCATCAAGCTTCCCCTGAATCTTTGTGAATTTTTCAAGCGCAGACTTGGCATCATATTTGTCTGGCCATTGAAGTACACGTTGGAAGTCCTTTGGCATCTTTTCCGCCCAACATTCCCCGGCCACTTGAAGTGCTTGCTCCACTCGTCGATACCCACGAAGTGCTGCTACTAGCATAGGTGGTGTGTCAATAATAGTCACTGGGCGACTAATCTCCCGGCCATACCAAGGACTTGTCGTCCTATTATCTGTGACAATGACATGGGTCATCCCAACTTTGTACCCTGCAAAACCTATGATTTTGGGGTCTCCCGACTGACTAGGCCAAGTACGAACTCGCCCTGTAATTCGGCTCGCACGCTTGCGGGGGCGATGTGTGAGGCTTCCATGGCGCGGAGCGTGTTGCTTACGATGACCCAATGACACCAACACCTAGAGTGATTGATTGTTGCAGCGACAACTTGGTTAAATGGTATGTTGTCGCCGAGCAACCGCCTCGAAGCTGACCACATAATTTAAGCTTTTCGACAAGAAATCAAGTCGTGTTCTGCTTCAAGATATATCATCGAGTTAAGCATTACTCCAATCAGCTCCTCCTATTTCAAAACCAATATTGCTTTAAACATCAATTATTAATCAACATTGGCACAATTTCACAGGCAAGAGCCGGGATAGCCTAGCGGTACGGCGTGGGCCTTGAGTGGCGAAGGCGTCAATCGTCTCCTTTGCCCCTGCTAGCCCATGACTTTGCAGTCTCGTGGGTTCAAATCCCTCTCCCGGCGCCACCCCACCCAAAGGTTCATTGTGCTATATCATCAATCTTAAAGTATGTAATTGTGAATTAATTGCTACAGCACGGTCATTTAGCTGGGATTGGGTGTCGATGTTGCGGTATGAGTATTTTGATGACATTACATCGGATCAAATGTTTAGAGCTTATGGTAAGGATTTGCCAGAGGTCCTTGAACACGCAGCAATGGCTATGTTTGGAATTATGTTCGACTTGGAGGGTGTGGAAAAAGAGGAAGAAGTGATTGTGGAGGCGATGGGAACCTCTGAAGAACTTTTACTCTTCGACTGGCTATCAAACCTATTATTTGAATTCGAGGTAAAGTACGTGTTCTTTGCAGATTTCAAAGTCAAAACCATAGACCGTGACGAAGAAGAAAACTTGCATATAACTGGGTCAGCAAGTGGAAGCCTTAAACCCCAAGAGCGGCGAACTCACGTTAAAGCAGTTACCTTTCACCGATTCAGCTTGGAAAAAATTGATAACAGATACGTGGCTACTGTAGTCGTGGATGTTTGATGAATAATCGCGAAGGTGATAGAAGATGAAGGAGAAACTAAAACAGCTAGACGAGTTCCATTTCTGGCTTGACAAAACAGCCCGCTCTAAGATGAGAGTAGGTGCAATGATCATCGGGTCCCGTCAAGTCATCCAACAAGCAGAAGACAACGCAGTAGAACAACTAACCAACGTCGCCTGCCTTCCGGGCGTAATCGAACCCGTCCTAGCGATGCCAGACTTCCACTGGGGATATGGACTTCCAATGGGGGCTGTAGGAGCTTTTGATGCTGAGGAGGGTGTGATATCAGCAGGAATGACTGGGTTCGACATCAACTGTGGTGTTCGGTTAATACGTACTAATCTAACTCAGAGTGAAGTCAAACCCAAACTTCGTCAGCTTATGGAGGAATTATTTAGGCGGGTGCCGGCTGGCGTCGGATCCAAGGGTAAGATTCGCTTAAGTAATTCCGAGCTGGATGGCGTTCTAAAACTTGGTGCTCGATGGGCAGTCGAGAGTGGTCACGGGGTTGAGGCGGATCTGGAGCACTGTGAAGAGAAAGGCAGTATGGAGGGTGCTGCAACAGGTTTACCAGAACTTTCGCAGAGAGCACGTGAACGTGGACGACCCCAGCTTGGGACTCTTGGTGCAGGTAATCACTATCTTGAGGTCCAGGTGGTTGATGAGATATTTAGTGAAGATGCTGCCACCCGTTTTGGTTTAGAGAAAGGGAAAGTTGTTGTGATGCTGCATTGTGGCTCTCGCGGTTTCGGTCACCAAGTCGCGACTGATTATCTTAAGAGTATGGAAGTGGCTGCACGGAAGTATAAGATTTGGTTGCCGGACAGACAACTTGTATGTGCTCCGTCCACTTCACCGGAGGGGCAAGCCTACTATTCTGCGATGAAGTCAGCTGTAAATTTTGCCTTCTGTAACCGGCAGGTTATGACACACTGGATTCGGGAAGGCTTTGAAACTGTCTTTGGGAAAGACTGGGAAAAACAGGATCTTCATCTTGTTTACGATGTTTGCCACAACATTTGCAAGCTTGAAACCCATGAACTGAATGGCTCAAAACGGCAACTCTATATACATCGTAAAGGCGCTACTCGGGCTTTTGGCCCAGACAACCCACTCATTCCCTCTCAGTACCAACCAGTTGGACAGCCTGTGTTAATCGGCGGTTCGATGGGCACGGCCTCTTATGTGCTAGTGGGCACGGAAAAGGCAATGAAAGAATCGTACGGTTCTACGTGCCACGGCGCGGGTCGTGCTATGGGTCGAAGGAGAGCAACAAGGCAGTTCCATGGTAGGGAAATACAACAATCACTTGAGAAATCTGGTAAAGTGATTAAATCTCATAGCGCCAAACTACTTGCTGAAGAAGCGCCAAAAGCATATAAGGACGTCCACATGGTAATCGAAGCCGTTCACGGAGCTGGAATCTCTCTGAAAGTCACACGCCAGACTCCCATGGGCACTGTAAAGGGCTGAGGTTGAACCTCAGATATGTCATCTAGAACACCAATTCAAACAATCCCAAACCAACTCTCCATAGCTATTCCAGCCTCCTTTAGTGATATGCATTCAAATCTAGCTCAGAAAACTGAGCAGATTGGTCGAATTGCCCGAGCAGCCGCTATCAATCGAGTTGGTGAAATCCTTGTTTTCCCTGATTTTTCTAGCAGGAATCAAGCGCCCCAACGCCGGCTCATTACACGTATTCTTGAGTATCTAGATACTCCTCAATATCTTCGGAGACACCTTTTCGGTAAACTCCCTGAGTTAAGGCGTGTTGGATTGCTTCCCCCGCTTCGCACTCCTCACCACCCAACAGAAAGGCGCGCGCAGAAACTCGGAGACGGCGAAATCCGTGAAGGCTATGCCTACCATAAAGATGGTAAACTAGTCGTAGATGTCGGCGTTGAGCATCCCCTTCCCTTTCTTAACCCAGCACAATCACACACGCCTTGCAGAGTCACAGTAGAAATTAAGAGAATGATTAACGGAGTGCTTACTGCTCAACCTGCTGCACCACCAACTCCTAAGGTTTATTGGGGTTATAAGGTCCTAGACATTCAACAGTCATTGAGCGAATTTCTCAAAAAGAATCGTGTTTACGATCTTGTCGTAGCTACCTCTCGAAGAGCGCCGCCAATTACTGAGATATGGGAGAAATTACATTCGCGTTGGAAAAGAGCAAAACGTGTTCTCGTTCTTTTTGGAAGTCACAACCAAGGGTTAAGGGAAATCCTACAGCGAGAAGGGCATCGGTTACAAACCCTCACAGATTTCCTAGTAAATACAGTACACAATCAAGGAGTGGAGACTATTCGTACCACTGAAGCAGTTTTCCTGAGTCTTTCAGTATTACGTCTTCTTGAGCAGCTATGACCTAGCCTGTTTTTTCACCTTGTGCGACTAGTAATTCATAATCACTATTTCCGTCGAAATACCCTAGTTTCCGAGCTCGAACATTCACCTTGTGATATCCTGGACGTAAATGTGGTACTTCTAGAGTTAACTCGAAAGGACTGCTTTCTATTTTTTTCACGGCAATTGTTTGAGACCCGAAGTAGACTTCGAGAAGAACACCTTTCAAGGGTGCACCCTTTGGAAGACCGGTGACCACTGTTAGAGCGAGTTCCTCACCAGGTTCGGCGACAGCTGGTTCAGGACCGATTAGACGTACATCAATGTGATTCTGCCAATAAACATAACTTGCAGGCAATAGGAAAACGAGTAAAAGTACAACAAGGACACCTATACTGAAGAAAGCCTGTAACATAGTGAAGAAGGATAAGAAGATGAAGATTAGTATCGCATAGATTGAAAGACTACAACATAGTACAAGCCCTAGCTTAGCTTGAGGATTAGTAGAACTCACAATTTGAGCAGCACTGCTTCATGTAAAAGAACCTTTCCGTTTCCGGCAAAATCTTGGGTACTAACTACTATGTTATAATTTTAGGAGGATATGTTCAGCGACCCATAACCCTGTTACTGCAGCAGGAATGATTCCTCGACTGAGGCCCGCACCGTCCCCTGCAACGTATAACCCTTCGATCGGTGTCTCAAAGTGACGGTTAGTTTCAACTGTCATAGCACTATACTTCACTTCTGGAGCATAAAGAAGAGTAGTCCCAGAGTAGATTCCTGGAATCATCTTATTCAAAGTCTGAAGACCCTCAAGGATGTTGTCAATGAGCCGTTTGGGAAAGGCCATAGAGATATCTCCAGGAGTTACATCTTTTAGAGTAGGCTGAATATTCGCACTAGCAATTCGCTCATGAGTTGAGCGCCGGTGATTCTCTAGATCAGCTAAACGCTGAATGATAGGTTTGCCTCCACCCAAGAGAGTAACTTGTTGAGCAATAGATTCGGCATAACGAGTTGTATCTTCAACAGGTTCGGTAAGTTGAACCCGCACTAAAAAGGCGAAATTGGTGTTACCAGACTGAGTATTGGAGAAGGAGTGCCCATTCACGCAAGCATGTGTTTCGTACTGCTCGCGAACTACAAATCCATTATGATTAACACAAAAAGTGCGTACTAAATCATCATAATTTCGAGTGTGGATGAGTATCTTTGGATCCCTCTGGATTGAGCAAAGGCTCTCCATTAATGTCGCTGGTACTTCAACACGCACACCTAAATCGACTGGGGCATGACGTGTTTGGATATTCATCTGACCCATAATATTTGCTAGCCACATCATTCCAGAGCGTCCTGGAGCAAGAAGGCATTTATCAAACTCGAAGCGCCCTTTGTTTGTTGTGAGGTAACCAGGCTTGACGGTTTCCACCTTGATACCAGACTGCAGTTTCACCTTGTGCTTCCTAAGATGTTCCATGAGCGCGATGATTATCGGTTTCGATTTGTCTGTTCCGATTAAACGCTGCTTTGCAGTGACAAATTTTAACCCAGCTTCAGCAGCCCTTCGCTCCCAGATTCTAAAACGTTCATCGGGAGTAAAGGCTTCCGACGGAGCACCGAACTTCAAGAATATTTGATCGACTTCTTCTATGAGTTGACGTGTTCTGTCGTGTTCAATGGCATCAAGCGTGACTTCAGGAAAACCAATTTCAGTGGAGAGATTGAGGAGTCCTGAGGAGAGGAGTCCTGCACCACCGAATCCGCTAGTTAAATTACAAGGGTTACACTTTGTGCAGAAAGCAGTTTGCTGAGAGGGACATGTACGCTTGTCGGGCATCCTGCCAACATCTAGAACTGTAACTTTCGCACTGCTTGCTAGCTTATAGGCAGCGAAAAGCCCAGCAGGTCCACCTCCAACTATTACCACACGCTTCTTCGGCAAATAGTATCAACTCGTTTAGGACCCGTTGAGATATAATCAACTGAGAGCCCCGTCTCCTCTTCTATTTTGGCAATATATGCTTTCGCCTCTGAACAGAGCTTGTCACCGTGAAGGAGAGTTTCCCAACCTTCAAGCTCGATGTAGATTGGTTCGCAGGAGCCCATATCGTGGATTGGTAAGCTGGTTGTATCTAAGCCTCGCCAACGATAACCCACACAAATCTTCAAGTGCTCTAAACCATTGAGGACATCTAACTTGGTGAGCGCAAGACTGGTTAAACCATTTATCATACTTGCGTATCGAATCATGTTCAGGTCTAGCCACCCGCATCTACGGGGTCTCCCAGTAACTGTACCGAATTCTCGGCCTGTTTCACGTAAATGAAAACCTACATCATCGTCAAGTTCAGTTGGAAAAGGACCTTTTCCGACACGAGTTGTGTATGCTTTGCAGACGCCCAATACTTTGTCAATTCTCGTCGGACCAACTCCCGCGCCGACACAAGCCCCCCCAGCAATTGGGTTAGAAGATGTCACATAGGGATATGTTCCATGATCAATGTCAAGAAATGTCGCTTGAGCTCCTTCAAATAAGACGTTCTGCTTTTCTTGTAAAGCACTATTGATAACCTCACTAACATTACCTACATAGCCCAGAAGACGATCGCTCCAATTAGAGCACTGCTGGAGAATTTCCTTTACATCCAGCTTGTGACCAACCTGCAAAACATATTGAAGGATTCTATTGGCTAGTCTGACATTCCATCGTACTCTTTCTTCGTAAGTTTTGTTAACGAGGTCGAACACGCGAATACCACGTCGTGCTATCTTATCAGTATAGGTTGGACCGATCCCACGCTTGGTTGTATCGATCTCGCCTTTCCCTCGGGTCTTTTCCCAGCTTCCATCAAGAATTGGATGATATGGCAGAATAACATGGGCTTTTCCACTCACAACAAGACTCACATCAACACCATTTGAAGTGAGATCATCAATTTCCTTTAGCAGGACCTCTGGGTCTATAACGACTCCCGACCCGATGAGCACCCTATTTCCGTAGAACACGCCCGAGGGGACAAGCCGAAGTTTGAATACTTTTTCACCTAATACAATAGTATGTCCTGCATTCGTACCGCCCTGATAACGGATTACAAAATCAGCGTGTTTTGAGCAGTAGTCAACTATCTTGCCCTTTCCCTCATCACCCCATTGAGTACCAACGACTATCACAGCCGGCATGAACAATCAATCCTATTGTCAGATTAATCAGAGGAAGTATTCAGTAAGGTTGGAACAGTATTTCTCATGTAGCTTTGAAATCTTTTAGTTTCCGCTTCCAATAACGGCACACAGCTTCTGTTGCCAGTACTGCTCGACCTATATACTTTGAAGAGTCCTCAAATAACAGCTTATGTTCACTTGGAAGGCTTCTGAAGCACCTTCTAAATGTTTCGTTTGAAAGAAGCACTTCTTTAAATGGCACTCCGTCTTGGTGAGCTTGCCGAGCTATTCGCTTGATAACTTCATGGGCATTAGCAATGCCGCTTCGTGCAAGGAGGATATAGGCGGGCTCAGCGAGTTCGAAGGTTGCATTCACTTGAAAGTTTATACGCATACGCTTTACATCTATCTCTAATTTCTGTAGCATAGAGGAACAGCGCCGAACAGAGTAGAGAAAGGAGTTGAGAATTTCCGCAAAGAGGTAGCGGTTGGCTGCAGAGTCTGTTAGATCACGTTGATGTTCTGATATTAGATTGAGATAGCTAGTAATGATACGAGGGAGTGCTGCTTTGTAGTGGGAAATGATGTTTTCCCAACCAATAGGGTTACGCTTCTGAGGCATTGTTGATGAGCCAACTTGGCGCTCAGTTGTTCCCTCAGAGACTTCTGCGATTTCAGTGCGTTGAAGTTGACGAAAGTCATTAGCGAGATCTGCTAGGGTGCCAAAGCTGAGGAGGAGTTGACTGTAATAATTAGCCAGCTCTTCTTGATTTGTAATCTGAGTTGGCGCATTAATCTGTGTTAGGTTCAGCAGCTTGAGTGTTTCCGCCTCTATTTTTTCTGCATTTGCTAATAATCCAAGGCTAGCTCGAGTTCCGACGGCGCCTCCAATTTTACCTCCAAAAGTCTCTGCAGCCAGCTTGATACGCCAAATTCCCATTCCTAATCGCTCAACATAATTTGCCATTGAATACCCGAACGTGGTTGGTTCTGCATGCTGTCCATGGGTTCGCCCCATCTGAACTGTTGACTTGTATTGCAAAGCTATTCGGATGAGTTGCTCCAGCGCTTCAGCCAGTGCAGGTAATACCAGTTTCACAGTAACATCCTTCAGGACCATTGCGTGAGCATTAACCACCGTATCATAGGATGTTAGCCCGAGGTGACAGAAAGGTCTAGCTTCGGGAGAAACTTGTTCCTTTAATGCTTCGACTATTGCCTTGATATCATGTTTTAGTTCGACTTCCAATTGCTGGACTCGCTCAAAAGTTACTTTCGATGCTGCTTTCTCATATTCTTTAACGAATTTAGAAGCACAAACACCCTGCTTTGATAACGCGTTAATATAGGCGCATTCAACACGTAGCATATACCGGAGTAATGCGGCAGGAGAGAGATATTCCTCTAATTCGTCTACTTTGTATCTATAGTCTGTAGGATGAATCATCTTACTAGCCTCCATTGATATGGCACTTTTAGCGTAATTCGATGAGAGATTTTACTGGGCATTTTAGGGTTTGCTCCACATTTACACGACCCTGTTTGTGCGAGAGAACAGCGAATACTCCCACGACTCTTGCACTACCGTGAGAGACTATCTCTGCCAAACTCAATTGCGTCCTTCCGGAACGAATAATGTCATCTACAAGAAGTACTTTATCACTAGGCTTGATGCTGTACCTAGGCAAGTATAGACTTTCTATTTGGGCGGAATCACGGATTAGCTTCTCCTCGATAAAATCAGTCACACCGATGGATTTTGTCCTTTTAACAAATAAAGCAGCGGCTCCAAACTCATTAGCAATTTGTGTGGCAATAGGGACTCCATTTACTTCTATCGTGAGAACTTTGGTGACATCAACATCAGAGAATTCGTCTCGCACAACTGCTGCAATCAACTTGAGTAGTTGTGTATCATAAAGAATGTCTACCATTTTGGTAAACCCATCATGAATTGTTATGCGCTGAGTGACTTCCTCGATAAGAAACCGTTCTTTGAAAAGCCGAATGATATGTTCAGCTCGGTCTATGGAAGGAAGAACACGACGGGTAACATAGCGACATAGGACAGACGTCGGGAGGCTGAAGATTTCCTCTAGTTCAGCGTACTTTCTACTTCGCTTCAGGGAAGAGAGAATTTCTATTGCACTCAATCGCTTTGCTATTTCATCCACATGTCTCAAGCTTGGAGAATCCTCCGCATATGCCGAATCCGGCGAGTAACTAGCTCTTGGGTGCCAATGTCCCGTCGAAAGAATAATTTACCTTGAATTCTATCAAGTGACTCGACTACCTGTTCGTGCGCTTCTTGGAGATTGTTCCCTACACCAAGAAGGGCGATACTTCGTGAAGAGGTAGTTAGAATTCTACCGTTCTCTTGGTGAACACTGCCATAGAATAATTCAGTCTTGACATCTCCGATTATGATTGGCTCGCCGTGTTTTGGTGATGATGGATACCCTTCAGGAACTAGATAAGAACACACAGTTGCCTTTTCCTCGAAACTGACTTCTTTTAGTGTGCCATTGATGATGTCCCAGCATATCTCTACAAAATTGTCTTGAAGTAGGGGGAGGACATTCATTGCCTCTGGGTCTCCTAGCCGAACATTGTATTCGATTATTTTGGGTCCTTGTTTAGTGAGCATGAATTGACCATAAAGAAAGCCCTTGTAGGTATCTCCTGTCTCGCGTTTAAGTGCTGCAACAGTCTGCTGCATCACCTGAATCGCCTTCTCCACAATTCCTTCACCAACGAAAGGAAGAGAATGGTCTTCACAGCTATAAGATCCCATACCACCAGTGTTTGGTCCAGTATCTCCTTCGTAGGCACGTTTATGGTCTTGTACGAGCGGCATTGGGATAACTCGCTTACCATCAACGAATGTCTGAAGAGTAAATTCTTCCCCCTCAAGACACTCTTCGATTATGACCTGTTTATGTTCATTGAGAATTTGTTGACAGTAAAGGAGTGCATCGTTTGTAGTCTGGAGATGTTCCCCAAAGACCTTGACGCCTTTCCCGCCTGTGAGGCCGTCAGGTTTCACAACGAATCGTTGAACCTCGTTTAAGTATTCTTCAATTCCGTCCATACTGGTGAAAACCCTAAACAACGGATTTGCGTTTATTCTGTGTTTTTCAAGTAGTTGCCTAGCGAAGCTTTTACTTGATTCTAGTTGAGCACCTTGGGTTTTTGGCCCGACGCAGGGTACACCCTGATCTGCAAGAAAATTGCTTATCCCTTTGGCCAAGGGCGCCTCCGGTCCTACGACAGCAAAATCCAGTTTGGGTGTTAGTTCTTTGAGGCGCTCAAAATCTGATAGCTTTGAAAGTGTTATACTCTTTGAAAGCTTTGCAATGCCTGGGTTCTTGTGGGCCATAAGACTGTATAATTCGGCGCTGCCTTTCACTAAGGCTTTAGCGATTGCGTGTTCACGTGAACCATGTCCTATTAGTAAGACCTTGTCAACCATATTTTTCATCTCCAATACTATTCTTCACTAGCTTAGTTTGTACTTCACGTCGAATTTTTCAATGGTGATTGCTCGTCTTGACGTAACAGCCCCAAGTGGAATTGCTTCTGGCAGAACCGTCTGAACTGCCTTCGTTTGGTTCTTTGAAACAGCTATTACAAACCCAACTCCCATATTGAATGTCTTGAACATCTCTTGATTGGCGATATTTCCTCGTTCTTGAAGGTATGCAAAAATTGGAGGAATGTCTGGCCAGTTATCTAACTTGTAGCCTACTTTCGGGTTGAGCTGCTTCAGTTTACGGATACCTCCGCCAGTTATATGAGCTAGACCTTTTACAGGCACTTCCTCTATTAACTGCATAATCTCCTTTACGTATATTCGCGTAGGTATGAGAAGTGCTTCTGAAACTGGAGTATTGTCAGGAAGTATATCATCGAGCTTGGCCACTTTTCGTGCAAGAGTAAGTCCATTGGAGTGAATACCACTGGATGGGAGTCCAAACAAAACGTCACCGACTGCGAGACCCTGTCCTGTTATCACCTTATCCTTACGTACAACACCAAGAGCTGTTCCAGCTAAATCAAAACCCTTTACTAGGTCAGGAAGTGTTGCTGTTTCCCCACCGAGTATTGGAGTGTTTGCTTGACGGGCGCCTTCAAGCAACCCTTGGGCAATACCCTCTACTGCATCTAGAGTTAATCGTTCATAGGCTAGATAATCAACAAATCCGATTGGTTTTGCGCCAAGACAGATAATATCGTTTACATTCATTGCAACGCAGTCAATGCCTATAGTGTCATACTTTCCAACCTTAGTTGCGAGAAGAACCTTGGAGCCAACACCATCTGTTGCGAGGGCGAGTGCATAGTCTCCGAACTCGACTAGGTTTGCATAGTGTCCGAATTCTGCTAGAACTTTTCCGAAGGAAAAGGACTGCTTTGTGTACTTTCCTAGAATCTCAATGATTTTTCCCTCATGCACAAGATCGACGCCAGCCTTGGCATAGGTATCCACAGCTTGCGATGGAGGCACTCCGAGAACACGGAGGGCGAGATGAGCAGCATTGGCGCCATTATCGATTCCAACGGCGGCGACAGGAACACCACGTGGCATTTGCGTTATAGAGAGCAGAGCATCTAGTCCACCAAGTTTTGCAGATACTGGAACGCCGATAACTGGTTTACTGGTTAAGGACGCGATAAAACCAGGTAGCGCAGCACTTAGCCCAGCAACGCAAATGAAAACTTTAGCATCAGACTTGTTTACAATTTCAGTGACCCGTTGAGGTTCGCGGTGAGCAGAGGCCACATGAAATGTGTAATCGATTCCGTGTTCCTTCAAAACTGTCAAGACTTTGTCAACAATTTCTTGGTCGCTTTTACTTCCTGCCAGAATACAGATTTCAGTCATTAATTCATCTCCTGCAATTGATAATCCGCTTTTCAGTAATAATCATATCAACAGGTACATCATGTTTTTCAGGGTAGGTATCCTCAACGATTTGAAGCTCAAATGCAAGGGCTACGAATAGAGCCGAACTAGCGTGATTGTATCTAATAGCGGTGAGGAATCTATCATAAAACCCTGCTCCGTATCCTGTACGGAAGCCCTTTTCATCAAAAACCACACCAGGAACTATTACTAAACCCGCCTCTGAAGCGAGCTGTTCAAGAGAGAGAATTCGCCGACTATCACGGCGAGGTCGAAGTATACCATAAGCTCCAGGCTCTAATTCGTCAATCGAATAAATTTCAGAATAAACGAGCTTTCGCCTCCTTCTTACTGAAATAGGTACAAATACTCGCTTCAATCCTATCACAGATTCGATTATAGGGAGAGTGGCTACTTCGCTTCCTTTGGCAACGTAAAAGAGAATAACCTCAGCCTGATTAAACTCTGGCAGCGAGAAAAGACTGGTACCGACTTGCTCGCTTTTTATCTCAATCTCCTCATACCGAAGCCCATTCCTCTTCTGAAGGACTTCTTGCCTGATCTCGTTTTTCCTTCTCAATGTTATTCACACTGAAGTTTCATTGCTGTTAGCACATTCTGTAAAACCGTGGCAACGGTTACAGGACCTACTCCTCTTGGGACTGGAGTAAGATGCGCGGCTCGTCCCTCAACAGAAGCAGCGTCAACATCACCAACCACTTTCCCTTCGATTCGACTTAGACCTACATCAACGAGTGTAGCTCCTTCTTTTACCATATCTCCTGTGAGGGTGAACTTGGGACGGCGACCGACAGCACTGATGAGAAGATCAGCCCGCTGGGTTATATCAGTCAGATCTTGGGTTTTTGAGTGACAGATAGTTACAGTTGCATCTCTATTTAGCAAGAGCTGAGCTAACGGGCGACCCACTAACCGACTCCGATTTATTATGACAGCATTCTTGCCCGCTAGAGGTATTTCGTAGAAATCAAGAACCCGGAGTACTGCGAGGGGGGTACATGGAATGAGAGAGCCACCTGTTAGTAATCGCCCTTGATTTAGTGGGTGTAATCCGTCAACGTCTTTGAATGGATTAACTGCCTCTATGACAGCGATTGTGTTTAATGAAGGAGGTAGTGGTAATTGCACAATTATACCATTGATTTCTGTATTTTGGTTTAACTCTTGAATTTTAGATAAGAGAGCATCCTGTTGCGTATTTGAAGGTAGCTTGTATTCAGCTGATTGAATTCCCACCTTGCGACAAGCCCTCTGCTTCATTTTCACATATACTTGTGAAGCATCATCTTCCCCTACTTGTATTATTGCCAGAGTAGGTGGCTTTTCCAGTAACAAAACTTGTTGCTTTATCTCCTTTCGGATTGCCCTTGCTACTTTTCGTCCAGATAAGATGCTAGTCAATTCGAAGTACCTCTGCTAAGGGTTTTCCAGCGTCTGCCCAACTTGATTCTTGGTGGTGAACGTATGCAGCCTGACGCCTGTTCCATAACTCCTCCCAATCACCTGAATAGTCAACAAACACTATTTTTCCTACAATCTTCAATCGTCTATCTGCATGAAGCTGGATAGCCTTGGGAAATGTTCTGTGCTCATAGACAAGAACTCTATCAGCTAATGACTCTTCAGTATCATCCATTCGGACAGAAACTTTAGTTTGCAGAATTATCGGTCCAGCATCAACCTCTTTGTTGACGAAATGTACGGTACAACCAGAAACATCATCACCAGCTTTGATAACCTGCTGGTGAACATGTAAACCAGGATGCCTAGGAAGAAGTGATGGGTGTATATTCATTATCCGATTTGGATATTGATCAATGAAAAGTGGACTCAATAAGCGCATATAGCCAGCTAGGACAACTAGTTCAACTCCTAGTTTCTGTAGAGCATCGACAATTCGTTGGTCATGGTGAAGGCGACATTCTTCTTTTGAATCCCCTCTCTTTCGGATATACGGAATGTACAGTGCATCGATATCGTTTTTCCGTGCTATTTCCAATGCAGGGGCATTCGACTTGTTGCTTATTAGTACTTTCAGCTCGATGTCACGCAACACCTCTAATCTAATATGATCTACCATTGATTGGAAATTTGACCCGCGCCCTGAAGCTAAAACACCAATTTTCACGGTAAACAACCCTATGTCGCAGACTTTTCTTCATTTCTTTATCAGATTTAACGTAAATATGGCATATACGTGTATAAATTTGTGAATATATAAATATTTTTTACATATATGTGTCAATATTTGACTTGTGGTTCAGATAGATTTTTTATTAATAATACCGAATAAAACTCATGCCTCCATCGGCGATGTGGATAGTCGGTATCAGGTACAAAGATGTGACAAATGACCCCCATGTCCAAGAAGTCTCCAAGGTAATCAAGGATTTGGGCATAAAGGGCGTAAACCAAATCGAAAGGATTGAAGTGTATGCGATAACAGGAGCACACAATGAGACAGAAATCGAGAAAATCTGTAAAGAACTTCTCGTAGACCAACTAATCCAAAATTATCGCTACACATCACCAAAAGGAACGTTACTCGATCTTGTCTCCGAGAAACACGAGAAGGGAAAATGGCTAGCGTTTATCCAATACCGCCCAGGTGTAACCGATCCCTCAGAAGAACGAATCAAAGATGGAATTCGTGTACTCGGGATTAGAAAGGTGTATTCGGTCAAAACTGCATCACTCTACATCTTTGGGGGACATCTGACGAAACAAATATTGGAAACAATCTGCGAAAAGGTTCTCGCAAATGACGTGATACAAGTTCATTCAACTTGCGAGCTTGGTCGTTGTGCCGAAAAAGAGCTCAGGATTTACGGTGCACCTATTAGAGAAATCCCTGATAAATCAGAGAATTCACCCCATCCTCTGGTTGAAGAAATACACCTCCGTGATGCTGAAGACACTGACTTGATGAGGATTAGTAAAGGATGGAGGCTTTCCCTAAACCTCGCGGAAATGAAGACAATCCAGAAACATTATGCCTCAGAGGGGAGAAATCCGACAGATATTGAACTTAACACGATTGCTCAAACTTGGTCTGAGCACTGCTACCACAAAACCTTCAAAATCCCAGTCAAGGTCGATGCTGAGAGGATAAACGGTCTGCTCAAGACATACATAATGCGCGCAACCAAGGAGCTCAACAAGTCCTGGTGCATCTCCACATTTGTCGACAATGCGGGTATCGTGGAATTCGATGACAAATATGGAATTGCAGTGAAGGTAGAAACTCACAATCACCCCACTGCACTCGATCCCTTTGGCGGAGCAGGAACAGGCACTGGTGGCGTTCTTCGCGATATTATGGGAGTTGGTGCAAAACCCATTCTCTCAACTGACATCCTCTTTTTTGGACTTCTTGACACTCCCCACGAGAAACTGCCGAGAGGTCTTTTACATCCAACCCGTATGATGAAAGGGGCAGTAGCAGGAATAGCTGACTATGGAAATAAAATGGGAATTCCAACAGCGAATGGCGCCATATTCTTCGATGAAGGTTATCTGTATAACCCCTTGGTTTTCGCGGGTTCAGTTGGTATTATGCCGCGAACGAAATATGTTAGAAATCCACAGGCTGGCGATGTTATCCTTGTTGTAGGTGGTAAAACGGGAATGGATGGAATTCACGGTGTGACTTTTGCTTCAGCAGAGTTGAGTGAGGAAACACAAAGTCTTGGCAGTGCTGTCCAAATCGGGAATCCAGTCGAAGAGAAAAAAGTGTTAGAGGGACTGCTTCGAGTAAGAGACAGGGATGAAAAACCACTTTATAGTGCTGTGACGGATTGTGGAGGTGGGGGGCTCTCATCCGCGATAGGTGAGACTGCGCGCGATTTAGGCGCGATAGTAGATTTAGAGAAAATTCCCTTAAAACATCGAGGAATGAAGCCTTGGCAAATTTGGATATCGGAATCTCAAGAACGGATGATGTTAGCTGTTCCCAAAGAGAATGTAGAAGAAACAATCACGATATTTGAGGAGGAGAATTGTGAAGCAACTCCAATCGGACGATTTACCAACACTGGGAAGCTTGTTCTCCGTTATCAAGGCGAAGTCGTAGGGAAAATAAACTTAGAGTTCCTGCATCAAGGAGTGCCTTTGCTCCCCCGTCGTGCTCAATGGGAGAGAGAAAAATTCCCTGAACCTGATTCCCAAAAAGGAGACCTTGGCAAATACATCAAACTGATTCTCAGCTCACCCAATGTCGCTAGCAAAGAGTGGGTTATACGCCAATATGACCATGAAGTACAAGCGAATACGATAATCAACCCGCTTCAAGGAGTCCATTGTGACGGGCCTGGTGATGCCTGTGTTTTAAAGCCAATTGTTGATAATTGGCGCGGGATTGTTGTATCAAATGGTGCTAATCCAAGATACGCCATTGACCCATACAATATGGCATTGTCTGTTATAGACGAAGCAATCAGGAACAACATTTGCTGCGGTGGTCGGCGAATCGCAATTTTAGATAACTTCAGTTGGGGAAACCCTGAACGACCTGAACAGCTAGGAAAACTACTTGATGCAGTACGAGGGTGCTATGATGCAGCATTGGGATTTGGTACCCCATTCATCTCAGGAAAAGACAGCCTCTACAATGAATATATTCAGGAGGACGGACAAGCCATTGCCATTCCCCCCACTCTGGTAATCACCGCTGTAGGTATTATTCCTGATGTACGGAACGCTGTTACCATGGATGTCAAGGAAGTCGGTAATCCCCTCTACATAATTGGTGAAACATTTGATGAGCTCGGGGGATCGCACTATTATTCGGTTCGGGGCTTCATTGGAAACGCTGTTCCTACTGTGAGAGTCAAGATTGCTAAGGCGAATATGGACGCGTTGATTCAAGCAATGGATGCTGGACTAGTTAGAACATGCCACGATTGTTCTGAAGGTGGAATAGGTATTACAGCAGCGGAGATGGCATTTGCGGGGGATTTAGGAGTACACCTAGAATTGGGGTTAGTTCCTGCAAAAATGACCCAAAACGATAAGATTCTCTTTTCAGAATCCAACAGTCGATTTATTGTCGAGGTTGCGAAGAGTAGTGCAATTGAATTTGAGCAATTGATGGCTGGTACCGTTTGTGTGAAAATCGGGAACGTCACAAAGGCACGAAAGTTGATTATAAAGGGTGTTGACGGGGAAGTTATTGTAGAGGAATCGCTTAACGAATTGAAAGAGGACTGGCAATCGACCTTTAGGTGGTGAATTCGTGTTGACAGTGAAAACCATTGTTCTTCGTGTTGATGGAACCAATTGCGATGTTGAGCTAGTAGAAGCATTCCGCCGGGCGGGTGCACAAACCGAGCGAATTCACATCAATGAGCTAATTCGGGGGAAGCACTCCCTTGAAGAATATCATATTCTAGCCATTCCAGGGGGGTTTTCTTATGGAGACGATGTTGCTGCTGGGAAATTACTTGCAAACGATCTAAAATATCGCCTTCACAAGGATGTCGAAAAGTTCATCGATCAGTCTAAGCCGATATTGGGGATATGCAATGGCTTTCAAGCATTAGTTAAAGCAGGGTTCTTACCTGCCCTGGATAGCCGACGAGAGCAACAAGCCACACTTGCCACCAATGATAGGGCTCTTTTCATAGACCGATGGGTTCATCTCAGACAAGAGAATCGCGGAACATGTGTTTTTACTAAATCACTAGCCAGCCAGTTGTACGTACCAGTCAATCACGGTGAAGGGAAATTCGTAATGGAGGAATCAAACATCCATCGTCTAGAGGAAAACGACCAGATTGTTTTTCGATACGTCAATCCTGAAGGTGAACTTGCAGGATACCCATGGAATCCGAATGGGTCTGTCTCTAATATTGCTGGAATTTGTGATGAACATGGTACCATTCTAGGTTTGATGCCACACCCTGAGAAATTCATCCACCGATATCAACATCCATTCTGGACCCGATTATCTGCTTCTTCAGAATTCATTGGATGGCTTCCCCTCTTCAGAAACGCAGTTGATTTTGCCAGGAGGCGTTTTCTTTGAAGATTTTGGGACGATCAGCGACTCTTGTTAGCAAGGGGAAGAATAAGGACATTTACACCATAGGTGATAAGCGCTTAGGTTTTGTCTTTACAAGCCGCATATCAGCCTTTGATGGAGTAGTGGGTACAACAACTCCAAAGCGAGGGGAGCTACTCTGTGAATGCTCTGCAATGATATTCACACTATTTGAGAAATTAAACATTTCAACGCATCTGCTTCAGTGGGGCTCTAATCAGATGATTGTTAGAAAGCTAGTTCGCCTTCCCTTCGAATTCATAGTGAGGAATGTCTTAATGGGTAGCGCATTCAAGCGATACACTCGAGGAGAATTTACTCTTCCAGAGGGAATGATTGGAACAGAATACGAAGAGTTTCCCAAGCCCTTCTTTGAGATAACGACCAAACTAGAAAAGCATGACCGGGTAGTTGATGGAGGAGAGATTCCCAGTATCGCAAGGGAACACCTGTCTGGTTATCAAGAAACGGTGATAGAAAAAGCGATGCTAAGAGCCAAAGAAACAACAGAGAAAATCGGTTTCTTGTTGAAACTAGTATTCGCTGCAGCAGGCTTTGTTTTCATAGATGGGAAACTAGAGTACGGAATAGACGAAGATGGAAATCTATATGTTATTGACTCGTTTGGCCCAGATGAATTCCGTGCCTGTACTCCTAGTTCATTGGCTAGAACCTTGTTGAATATTCAAGACGCACCAGATTTCTATGATAAAGAATTTCTTCGAAGACAACTCAGAGACGCACTAAAAGAAGGGAGAGAGGAAGTTGTAAAGCAAGTTGCTGAGGAGCTTGAGCATCGTTATGAGATAATCACCTCAGCCCTGAGAGAAGTTATTAAGACCATAATCAAAACCCCTAAAGCCCTTGATAAACTACGGCGGTGATATCGTGCCAGTAAATCGAGATGAAATAAAATCAATTGCAAGTAATTACCAGAAAGTAACAATTGGTGTACTCGGTTCTCATTCAGCAGAAGAGGTAGGGATGGCCGCCAAATCCGCCGGATTAAAGACAGTTGTGATTTGCCAAAAAGGTCGTGAAACCCTCTATGCTAATTATAGCAGGCACCTGTTCGATCACGTGATTGTCTTGGATCAATTCAAAGATATCCTAGAGGTCCAAGAGCAACTCCGCGAGCTAAACACTGTCTTTCTCCCTAATCGGTCCTTCTCGGTTTATGTTGGCTATGATAACATCGAAGATAAGTTCCTAGTCCCTATGTATGGCAATCGCTTCATGTTGCGGATTGAAGAAAGAACTGTACAAAAGAACCAGTACTGGTTAATGGAAAAGGCGGGTATTAGAACCCCTCAAGAGTTCACAAGCCCAGATGAAATTGACCGCCTTGTTGTTGTAAAGCTACAGCGTAAAGAGGAAAGTGTTGAGCGTGCTTTCTTCTACCCCAGTTCCCCTGAGGAATATCATACTCAAGCACAGGAACTTGTTGATAGTGGTTTTATTCGTAATGAGGATCTTGCAACTGCTCGAATTGAGGAATTCATCATTGGTCCTAGGTTTCACGCTAATTTCATAGCATACACAATCTTACCTGGTTTCGATTTTGTCGGCTTTGAAGACAGAGTTCAATCAAACATAAGTGGTATTCTAGCCCTTCCCGCTCGGGAGCAACTGAAAATTGATGTACCTGTTATAATTGAGCCCATCGGGCATTTTGGTTTGACGATGAGGGAGTCTAAGAAGCCATTAATCTATGAAGCTGGGAGGCGGTTCATAGAAGCATCGCAGAAACACTTCCCTCCCGGGATTATTGGCCCCTTCTCCTTGCAGGGGGCTATCCCTCAGCCACCAGACTTTGTAGTCTTTGATGTAAGCCCACGAATACCTGGGTCCCCTTGTGTGGGACCTTCTTCACCAGAAATGCATCGCTTATCTCTCAAGTACAATCAGGAGATACACTCACCACTCGAGCTTTGTATGATGGAGATTAAGCAAGCATTAGCACAATCTAAACTTGCCGAGGTAGTAACTTGAACAAAGACATTTTGCAGAGCTACGCAGGTAAGGATTTGAAAATCGCCACTATTTGCAGTCATACCGCTCTCCAAATTTTCTATGGAGCACGACAAGAGGGATTCAAAACTATCGGCATTTGTAGCCCTGAACGGAAAAAACTCTATGAGGCATTCCCCTATGGCTCCCCAGATGAATTCATACTAGTAGATGGCTTCACAGAAATCCTACAACCAGAAATCCAAGACCGATTAATTGATGCAGGTGCGGTAATAGTTCCTCACGGATCCTTTGTCGAGTATGTAGGCCCTTCAAGAATCTTAAAGGACCTCCGTGTACCCACTTTTGGTAACAAAATGAGTTTGAAATGGGAGGGCGATCGGCATCAGGAGTTGAAGTGGCTTTCTGATGCAAAGCTACGCTTACCCAAGAAATTTGAACCCCACGAGATTGACAGACTCTGCATCGTCAAATTTCATGGAGCTAAAGGAGGGCGGGGATTCCTTCTAGTTGCCTCTGAGGAGGAGTATCACCAACTTCTGGAGAAATCATTGAAGGAGGGGAAAATCAGCGGGTTAGATGCAGAAACAGCTGTTATCCAAGAGTACGTAATTGGGGTTCGATGCTATGTACATTATTTCTATTCACCAATATTGAATCGATTAGAGCTATTGAGTATGGATCAACGGTTCGAGTCCAACATTGATGAATTACATAGAGTGGGGTCTACAAGACAAGAACTAGCCAAGTTGGGTGTTAATCCATCCTATGTTGTAGTAGGCAATACACCCATGGTGCTTCGCGAAAGTTTGTTACCCGAAGTGTTGTCTCTTGGAGAAAGAACTATAGAGAGTTCTCAAAATCTCTTCTCGCCTGGTTTGACTGGTCCCTTCTGCTTAGAGATGATTTGCACTCCAGATTTGGAGTTCATTGTTTTTGAAATCTCAGCTCGGATAGTTGCTGGGACCAATCTTTTCCCATTAGGTTCCCCCTACTCATGCTATTTGTGGGGAGAATCTATGTCTACTGGAAGACGAATTGCTTGGGAGATAAGAGAAGCTCAACGGACAGAACGATTTGGAGAAATTATTAGTTGAGGTCCATAAAATGAGAGTAAAAGAAGCGTGTGGCGTTGTTGGTATCCGTGCGGCTCCTCCGAATCGAGTTGCACCCCTAATGTATGCTGGCTTACTAGCTCTTCAGCATCGAGGCCAAGAGAGCAGTGGAATATGCACCGTATCAGAAGACGGACTTGTGAGTCGCAGAAGAAAGGGATTAGTTAGCAATTTCTCAAGCACGGAAATTGACCGCCGACAAGGATGGGCGGGGATTGGACATGTCAGGTATAGCACTACTGGTGCAGTTCGTCTCCGCGAGGCTCAACCCTTTTTATTCTCCGCAGGAAACACACGACTAGCTCTAGCATTTAACGGAACCATTGCCAATTATCGTACCTTAAGAATGGAACTCAAACGGGAACGCTACAAATTCCTAACTTGTACAGACACGGAAACAATTGCACAACTTTTCGCTACAAAATTGAGAAAGACTGGGCACGACTATATCGCTGCCTTCACATCTTTGATGGAAGAATTGATTGGTGGATATTCACTTGCAGTATTAAACGAGAAAGGAGAACTTTATGCAGCTCGAGACCCCTTTGGGTTTAAACCGCTCTGCCTTGGAAGGCTAAATGAAGAGAGTTTCGGTGTTTCCTCAGAGAGCGTTGCATTCGATACAATGAGTGGGCGACTGATTCGTGACGTGAAGCCGGGCGAAGTTGTTAAAGTGAATCATAACGGCATAACAGGAGTTCAAATCCAGAAGGAGGAACGGCATGCTCATTGTATGTTTGAATATGTCTACTTCAGCCGCCCTGACTCGGTTATTGATGGTCGCTCAGTTTACCAAGTTCGCCAACGACTTGGAAGAAAACTAGCCAAGATACACCCAGCGAAAGCGGACTTGATTATACCAGTTCCAGACTCTGGGAGGGGTGCAGCCACTGGGTTCTCTATTGAGAGTGGGCTCCCAATACGAGAAGGACTTATGAAGAACCGATATATTGGCCGAACTTTCATAATGCCAACCCAGGGCTTTCGGGAGTTCTCTGTAAAACTAAAACTAAATCCTGTCCGCTCAGTTGTTGAAGGAAAGGATATTGTCCTTGTTGATGACTCTATTGTTCGTGGTACAACAATCAGACACATCGTACGGCTGCTTAGGAGCGTTGGTGCTGGTAGTATCCATCTCCGTATCAGCTGCCCGCCGATAATAATGCCTTGCTACATGGGTATTGATTTTCCAACGAGAAGAGAACTCGTTGCATCAGACCACTCTGTTGAAGAAATTTGCCAATATATCGGTGCAGATTCCCTCGGTTATATGAGCGTTGATGGATTAGCAGAAGCGATTGAAATTCCTAGAAATCAACTATGTCTTGCCTGTCTCACAGGCGATTATATCCTCCGTGAGAGGCTGAAAGGGCAATCTGTTGAAGCCCTAGAAACAGCCTTCTCAAGACGGCACCAATCACCAAAGCAAAAACCCTAATCTCGATAAATACTACGATTAGATGGTGTGAAAAGAAGCGATTCCCCCAAGAGCTAAGAGAACTTATTTGATTGAGATTTCTATAAAGACTTCGTCTGGAACACGAATTCTCATTATTTGGCGCATGGTTCGTTCATCCGCTTCCAAGTCGATGAGGCGCTTGTGAATTCGTAGCTGCCATCGATCCCATGTTGGAGTACCCTCCCCACAAGGTGATTTCCTAGTTTGTACCTTCATAATCTTTGTTGGCAAGGGAATAGGACCAGACATATGAACCCCAGTACGGCTGACGATAGCCCTCACTTGTTTACACACATCGTTAAGCTTCGCGATATCTACACTTGAAAGCCGAATTCGTGCCTTCGAAACCATACTTGACAACACACTCAGTATCTTTCCGCGTGATGACTTGCCATCGATGAAAAGGGTTACATATAACTCTTTTCACGAAACAAAGCAGCACAACATACCCAGAAACACAAGGAAAAGCAACAGCTAATCCTACCTAATTTTTTT
>JAEOSX010000031.1 GCA_016840135.1 Candidatus Hermodarchaeota archaeon | reverse complement strand
TGATGAAAGGAGATAACAAACGTTTAAGTAACAAGACCATCGATGGAGCGGCTATTGCAAGAGATTAATCGGAATTAATGAGGTTCGGAAAAATTGGTTCGCGTGATAGGTATTGATCCCGGTACTCGTAGCTTTGATTTCTGTGGACTTGAGGATGGGAAAGTGTTCCTTGAGTCGAGCATCACCAGCGTGGATGTGGCGAAGAATCCCCAATGCATCCTTGATGTAATCAACAAGGCAGGTGACATCAATCTCGTGGTGGGACCAAGTGGATACGGTCTCCCACTCCTCTTCCCCGATGAAATCACAGAAGAAGAATTCTTCCAGCTAGTCCTTGTACGCAACGACGATGATAAGATTCCCGTTCTTGAAGCCATAAAGGACATGGTACGCTTGGTTCAGAAATCTGACATTGAAATGATGTTCATACCAGGTGTAATCCATCTCGATTCGGTGCCAGTATGGCGGAAGCACAACCGCATCGACCTTGGAACCGCAGACAAGCTATGCTGCACAATCCTTGGCGTTCACGACCAAGCCCAACGACTCGGCATCTCCTATAACGAGACATCAGTTATCGTAGTTGAGCTAGGGTACGGTTACCCAGCGGCGATGGCTGCAGACAAGGGGCTAGTCGTAGATGGCGTCGGTGGCACAATCGGTGGCCCAGGCTTCCTCACTCTGGGCGGAATGGACGGCGAGCTAGCCTACCTGCTCCGAGGCTTCTCCAAGGGCACACTCTTCCAGGGTGGGGTCCTCTCGATGCTAGGCGAGCCCAACCTTAGCCCAGAAGACTTCGCTAAACGTCTTACCAAAGGTGACAAGAGAGCTCAAGCTGCTTGGAATGGTGTCGCTGAAGGACTCACAAAAGCCGTAGCCCAGCTCAAGGTATCTGTACCCGAAGTGAAAGAAATTCTCTTGTCGGGGCGGCTCACACGAGTAGGCAAGCTAGTCAAGGACCTCGAAGAGCGCATGACTCAATTTGGTGTCCCAGTAAGGCAGGTAACCCGACTCGGTGAGAAATCCAAGGAAGCAGCTCAGGGTGCTGCAATCTTTGCCGATGGGCTCGCTGGCGGACCCTTCAAGGACATCGTTGATGCAATGCGGCTTAGTGAGTGCGGCGGAACCGTGCTAGACTGGATTTCCCTGCCACAGGCAAAAACGATTCGTCAGATGTACAAGGAAGCCTAGAAGGCTATACAACGCTCTATCAACAGAATATATCTAGTGTTCTGGTGATGTGATTACACGGGCGCCATAGTTGTTAGCACGTGTTACGATGATTTTCCCACCACTTGTGGCATCCAGAACCCGAGAGACAGCCTGCTTGATTGCATTCACAACAGTAGAACCTCTTGACAGTCCATAACAAGCAGGTCCCCAGGAACTCTGCCCTGCACCAAAGGCACCAGCTTCAAGCATAGTCCTGATACATGTAGCGATTACAGGGTTTGCGAAACGTCCACCCTGAGCTGTAGCAAAACAATCCCCTACTAGCCGCTGAATGGTGGTTAGCGCCTGCCCAAAGCGGATGATATCATCTTCAATCAGAGCAGGTAGGAGCTGCATCAACACCTGCCTGCCAATCTCGTTTGATTCTTCCGTCTGAGCTGGGGGCACCTTGGAGAAAGCCTGTTCTTCAGCGGCACCACTGAAGCCCCTTGGGAGATTAGGTAAAGCAACCACGAACACCCAGTCCTCAGGCACCTCATGACGAAATAAGAGAGGAGGAACATATCCCTCAGAGACCTCAACAGCTTCACCATCTGCTGGTATTGGGATACCACCATCGACGACAAACCCTCCCCTCTCGAATGTGGCCGTACCAATTCCTGAAACTTCCCCTCGTCCAGAGGTTCTAGCTAATTCTTGGATGTGTACTTCCTGCTCTAATAGTGTGGCGAATGCAGTACCTAAAGCTAGCGACATCTGTGTTCCCGATCCTAGACCAACATGCTCTGGGATTTCCTCATGGACTGCCACACTCAATCCACCTGTGTATCTGAAATGTTTCTTGAAGATTCCCACAAGATTGCGGATACGCTGACTTGAGGGGCCTTTCACTGAGACGCCCCGTTTTCTCAGCTCAGCAGTCAGAGAGAAGAAAGGACGGCGAATGGCCACGCCCAGGGAGCCATAACGGCGCCCCGACCCTCCCAGGGGGTCGATGAACCCAAGGTGAAGACGTGCACCAGCCTCCACTGTAACAATCCTGCTATCAGAAGTACTCATAGCCAATATACCAGCCGCTGAACTAAATACAGAACATCATCCACCACACCAGAATGAACCGAATTCGGCGCTATTCGGTGAACTAGACGGTGATATTCCTGAACAAGCCTATACAGTCTCTCCGTCTGGTCCGGATCAGAATCAGACAAGGCGACAATCCGGGTAGCATGAATCACAGACTCGATGGCTGCAAAACAGGCCCGTGAATGGACCTGCGGCAGCCTAGAAGGCGCTTCTACCTCCTTTATCCTGCATTCATACTCTAAGGGATTCCCTACCTCTTCGGGCTTGAGAGGCTCCTCAATTTCCACCTCTACATAACCTAACATTCCACGGAGACGCGGTGGCCTAACACTCTTTGCAGGATCATAGAAGAAAACTTCAGTGTCAGTACCCCGTCGCTTGAATGCGGTGTTAAAGAAGATACGGGAATCATCAGTTATGTTAATGACTGCCTCCGGCACCTCCAGCAGGTTTCGTGCAGTTTGTGTCTCCGCATAGGGACGAATTACAAGATTCGCCCCGGGTTGGACCCAAACCCCCATCGGAGCAACATTCGGCGTACCCTCCGATGAAATAGTTGATAGAATGGTCTCCACAACGGTCCCGGGCGTGAAACCCATTTTACGTAGTGGTGAAGGATTAAAGGGAATCAATGACACCTCCAAGTGAACATCACACAGCTTCTCTTTATCAGCCTTTAGGCTCCCGCAAGACTAGCCTAAATGAGTTAGAATAGGAAAAGACTTCTTAAGATTCAGATACGAATAGAAATCACCAATATTGGTGCTGCTTAAGATGTTTCTTATAGATCCCTTTCTTCTAATCCTCTTCGGATTCCTCTCCTATTACATTGGTGACAGATATGGTCACCGAACCCGTTTTCCCATTGCCAAGTTCCTTGCCTACTTCAGCTTCGCCG
>JAEOSX010000004.1 GCA_016840135.1 Candidatus Hermodarchaeota archaeon | reverse complement strand
GCTTATGCATGAGGAGAGCTAGTTCATTGAAGCACTCTGTAACATGCTGCCCCGTCTTCGCGGAGGTCTCAATATAGGTGTGAAGCCCCAGATCCTTCGCCATTTTTTCCGCCTCTTTCTTTGAAATCTTCCTTCTTTTTTCCAAATCCGCCTTATTCCCAAGTAGGATTAGAACAGGATCTATATCGACTGCCTCACGCACGGCCTTAACCCATTCAGGCACCGCTTCTAGGGTTTGTGGACGGGTTAAATCAAAGGCAACAATACCTCCTCCCGCGCCTTGGCAGTATCGGGTTCGTAACTCCACAAAAATTTCCTGCCCTGCAAGATCCCAAATTAGCAGCTTGAAAAGACTACCTTCAAGCTGTGTATCAAATGTACTGATATCAATACCTAGTGTTTTATGGTAATCTCGTTCAAACTTCCCCGTGACATATTTCGTCACTAGGCTGGTCTTGCCCACCGCGGGCTCACCTAAGGTCACTATCTTGTAGACGGCTGTGAATCGGCGTTCTTCTTCAGGTATACTGCTGCTCACGACTCAACCTCCAACAACTTCACGATTCCTTCATTCGGAGAAGGTATATCAATCTTTTGAGTGACAATAGTATAATAAGTATTACTTTCACACCTGCTTCTCAGCGAAAGAAGCAGCGAGTAGAAACTCAAGCTCCTCAAATCTTTTTAGTAGCAATCGCCCAAACGCTGTGAGAGCAGTACCACCTGCTCCTGCACGGTGCCCCCTTCGCTTCTCAACTATCGAAGCCCCTAAACGCTCCTCCACCTTTTTTAAATAGCCCCAAGCAAAGCGATAGGATGGAGGACCCTCTGCACCTAGATCCTCGGTAGGAAGTGACCGTAAAGCCTGACTGATTGAGCCATGCTCTTCAATTGATCGTAACAATAGAGCGCCGCCCTTTCCCAGAATTGTCACCCCATCAAGCTCGAGCCATAGTTTAAACCGTGGTACTAGTCGCTCTAAAAGCGCCTTACTCTCAGCCAAATATAACACCAACCATATAGTTACTGCTCTGCTACTGGTCTGTTGCCTCCTGAAATAGGCTTTGCTGACGGTTGGATATACCATTGCTAACATTCTTATGAGGAGCTACACTCAAACTAGTGTTAAGTAGTGAGTTGAGCTAAAGGATGACTTCGGTGGATGTGCCTTGGAAAGTGCGAAGTGCTCTCCTCGCAATCCTAACCGACGATTTTGTAGCCAGGGTGTGCTGTCGTCTCCCAAGCCGGAAAAACATAGTCCTGCATATCACTGGTACCTTTACTTCAACAACTCGTACAATTGATATCGTTGCAAAATGGTTTCAGCATCCGGGAATCACCAATGAAGTACAGGTTCTACTTGATGCCTATACGCGTCGAATTTCTGTGCCTTGCGTCATCGGTAGCACATCCCATGTTCTCCTTCTGCAACACATTCCAGGGCAAAATCTCTGCGACTTAATCACTCAAAACCCTGAATCCCAGTACGGAATTCTACTAGGGGAGTGGCTCGCAAAATACCACGAGGCTTTCCAACGTGGAGACCATCCTGACACTGTTCTCCTCAAAGGAGATGCTCGGATTCGAAACTTCATTCACGATGGCCAGCATATAATTGGTGTTGACTTCGAGGAATGCATCTTTGGACATTACATGAAGGATCTAGCGAGTACATGCGCTTCCATTCTTGACACGAATCCTCTCTTCACTCCAGGGAAATTTTCTCTCTGCCGATTACTTCTCGAGAAATATTTGGATACTAGAGGAATGGATTCCCCAACAAGCCTTGTTCAGGATATCAAACCCTATCTACTTCAAACACTAAGAGATACAGCTATTCGAAGGCGAAATCCACCAGCCTTAGTCAAGTGCATAAATCAATACGAAGTAGGAGAGTTAGATTTCTAATCATTCTAGTACTAGGTAGCTGGGGTGTAATTTTCCAGAACCTATTTACACATTATTACAGTATTTTTTCTTAAAAAAGAGAGGGATGGCTAGACCTCAGTCTAACCATACTAGAGAATTTAGACGTCACCGCCGGCAATGAAGTGGGCTACTAGGACAAGAACCCCAATACCCCATCCGACGATGAGACCGATAATCCCCCAGATGAGAAGTGTGTTTCCACCGGGGAGGTTATTTCTCCATCGAAGGCAAAGAATCCCTAGGATTAAGCTGAAAATTCCAAAGATGAAGTAAATCACTAGCATGATAAGGGTTGGCATGACAATTCCGGCGAATAGTGCCCCAAAGAGGGGGTCAGCCATCAAAGGTAATAGTGTCATAACTGTTGGGATTGATAGTAATGCTCCGGCTAGACTGCCGACGAACGCCAAGATGAAGAGGATTCCTGCAACTAGGAGAAGAATCTTTGCGGTATCTACGTTACCCATTTATTTTTTTCCTCCAAAGATTGTATTCAAGTACTCCTGTTCAAGGGAGTTGAGACTAGCTGACTTTTATCTCCCTTAACACTTTTCCCCATTAACTACTGCAATATTCGTCAAAACACGGATTCAATGATATACTTTCGAATAATGTCT
>JAEOSX010000187.1 GCA_016840135.1 Candidatus Hermodarchaeota archaeon | reverse complement strand
CAAACTAGGGCAGCTTGGGTGCTAAGGAGCAGATGGGCGTTGAGCCGCTTGTACTGATGGAGTACCTGATGCGCCTTAGCCATTTCAGCTGGATTTGCGAGGAGGGCAGCAAGGTCCGGTGGTGGAGGGATACCCTTGGTGAGAAGAGTCGCAGCTGCCAGTAGCCTTTGAGCCTTGTTAGCGTTTCCTTCTAGGCGGCGGCGAGCAACCCAAAAATCAAATCCCCCCAGTCTCTTCGGTGTGGTAAATACTTGGAAGATGAAGGCAGGTGCATTGAGTCCCTTTGAGGGAGAGTATTTCCGAGAGCGTAATGCCTTCTGAAGGACAGTAATGAAATCGGCTTTATCGCTTGGGAAGCCCGAAAGATAAGCAACAGCAGCTGGTGATGTTAGGGGAAGAGGAAGGGATGGGAGTTGACAGGGACTAAGAGTAACATTAGGTAGATGTACAGCTAGAAATTGATGAAGCCTCTTCAGACGCCTAACGAGAAGCTCTTGGGACTCAGCCCAAGTAAAGAGAAACAGACGAGTAAGTTCACCTGGAAGGAATAGGAACCGAAGACCAACAGGGATCTTTGCGGTGGATAGGTTAGCTAGGACTCTTTGAAACCTGTGCCTATTAGGTGTAGTGTCTGATGATTGAGACGATGTAGAAGGCTCAGAGTGAATTTCAACTGCGGCAACAAGGGGATGACGATCTATTAGGTCAACGTCACGGAGCCATTGATGATTAAGGAACAACAGTACTAGGAGGGCTATGAGGAGGTCACCAACCACCAATATTTGAAGGATAGGGTTGACCGTCATCAGGGATAGAATCATCACCAGAATACCTGCTATCAAGGTAAGGGAAATGAAACCGAAACCTATGAGGATTGGCCACTTCATACCACGCACGTTTCCTCCAAAGACAAGGATGAGAAGGGCAATCGCGTAGCAGAGGGTAGCTACAAGCAGCGCTAACGCCTGAATTTCCGGTGCCAGTGGCACGAAGCTAAGGATAATCAGGCTAATCATCTGGAGGAAGTATGTACCAAAAACCACTACTCCGACTTTGGCTGCCATCCTTATCAGTGAAAACACTAATCCCATTCACATCATCCTCCTTCAGGAAGTCCTTCCGTTTCGGTTTCCTGTGCCTGAGATCTAGCTTTAAGCCCAAGTACTTGGAATAAAGTACCAGTAGGTAGAAGGAGGCCTGATTGGTGGGGCTGAGCTGTCGCTATCGCCGCCAACCCCTTAGGTTCTAGAAGGATGGCTGGCAACCCAATGGTTTCAGCTAGAATCGGTGTATCCGTCAACCTGCAGATGAGGTGCACATTGCACTGCCATAGCCCCTCCTCTCTACCAGCAAGGAGTGCAGCCAGCTCTGCAATCCTTGGTGACTCCTCATCCCTTAGGATTTGGATTGCCGCTGCTTCACCCACCGCTTCAACAAGCAAGCTCAACTCCGGTGCCTCCATCACCATTGCCTGTAACTGCTTAGCAACCACCTCTGATGCCACAGGCTGCAAAGACACCGTTAAGAACATGGGACGGGGTTGACCCAGAAGAGACAATAATCCTAGTGGCCGAGTCCCCTGCATAGTCTGCGGAAGTGTGGTATGTAGCAGATCAACTGCCGCTAAAAGCCGTTCCTCTTTTCCACCCACCTTGGCAACGACCAGTTTTTCTTCACCGCGAAGAAGAACATCCTCATGGAAGTCCTTACCTAAAACACAGGTCCAGTAGAGCTGTTCAACACCTAACTCGTCAGTCACCCTTTCAGCTGCGACTCCCTGGCTAACCAAAGCTTGATGGAGAACCTGGCAAGCAGCCATTACGTTTTGAATAGCCTGCTCTGGCTTCTTTGCGAATCTGCAAAGCATGATATGAGTGTGAATATTCCCATCAAGGGTCCTTGCCAAAACGAGCACATTAGACATCTCTAACCGAGAGAGGGTTTGTATCACTCTCTTACCTAGTACCTCATTCCATTCAGAAGGTAAACTGACAAATCCTAGAGCGCTGAAACCCTGACCAGCTGAGAGGACAACACATTCACGTGTGACCTTCACGGGAATCATCCCCGCAAACCCCTGATCACTCTGTTTCAACATGGGCTCTCTATTAGCATATCTTAGTCTCACAGCTAGAATCACAACCGTGACTCCGATTGTGCTAAGAAGAAGCACCAGCACAGCTGGAATTGAAAGACCAACAAAACTTGGAGGTAGAATCCCCGATGGAGAAAGGAGTGACACAAGGATGACTTGCAGTATGCCTATAGCTAGAAGGGTGGCAGATAGTTGGAAGAGAATCTTCTCCCATCGACGCAGGCCCAGAGTAGACAAAGCGGTAGAAACGCCTCCAAGTCTCTGCGGAAATTACCCAGTTTAAAAGACTTTCCTTGCGTTTCAGCAACAAGAATATTGCCTGTTATCAAGGCTCAATGAGCTCGATGTCATCGTCACTCCTGGCTCCAATTCTCAGCTTTGCCGCATGACTGAATTGGGGCATCTCCCAGACGGGAAGTTTCAGCTTGTTCTTCGCCTCATATCCTTGGAGAATTTGAACGCCAATAGCATCAATGGCAACCATATCTTCACTTGCCATGATGACTCCGGGTTCTTCTAGCTGTCCATTAGTCGGACCTCCGGTCACAAAGACCTTCCGAGCGTCCATCACAACCAACGCAGGTTGGAAGTAGGAAGCAAGATCCGCAACCTTCTGTTGTAGTTTACGAAGATGCAGCTTTCGGACACGATGTGAGTGTTTCATCAGCCCGACAACGAGTTTCATAGCACCAGTGAAACGTGCAAGTCTGTGAGTCTTCAGGCAAGGCGCAAGGACAAGCTTGCCCATACTCATCACAGGCTCACCGATGTCAGCACCTTTCAAATATTCTCCCCTTGGGAACCGTTGCCCAACCCAAGGATGCTCATCCAAAAAGACAAGTTCAGCGCCCAGCTCCTCAGCTACTGGTGTTAAACCAATCTTCGCCGCGACCTTCCGAGTTGATGTACGTATGGTCGAGCTATCCATTATCTTGAGTTTGGCTGCCCCTGCTTTCAGAAGCGCCTCACCAAGAGCCTTGATGAACATTGGATCACTCGACGCGGGAAAGGGATCTGCGGTATTCAGATTCGGCTTGATGGTTACAGTGTCACCAGGCTCAATGAACCTACTGAATCCACCTACCAAGTTCACCGCCTTGTCGATGGCTCCTCTGAGATCTTTTCCAGCTGCCACTCGACTAACAGAAAAAGGACCCACTGGATGCGAGGAATCAGCGTAAGTAACTTGCTCCATTAAGAATATGGTCTCTCCCAACTCTAATTAATTCCTTCCCATTTTCCATCTCCCCTAACAAACTAAAGAGAAATAAAGCTAAACACGCCAATGAGTGATACTTCATCTAGCTTAAGGTGAGAACAAACAATGAAAAAAGTTCAATTGGTCTCCCTGCTCACATTGATACTAGGAATCTGCATGATTGTTCCTGGCTGGATGTGGATGAACACGTCAGCAGTCGGTAGCTTATCCTTTAACCAAGAATTCAATGCCATATTATCACCGACAAACACGTCTGTAAGAACGAACAGCCTTGGAAATTGGGCGCTTCCACCAAACGAAGTAACAATAATAGCCTCAATTTTCGCCAATGGGGAAAACGCTACAAACATTCCTCCCTTCGTAGAGGTGTACCACGAAGTCATTTCAGTTGATATAGAAATTGAGGATGCCGCAGGGCTCCAATCTACTCCAGCCTCAACACATCTAGGAATGGAATTTCGAAACGAGTCTGAGGCTGCCGAGGCTATGTACACCGGATTCGCCGATAACTTTGTAGAAATCCAGCTTCCCTCGATAACCCGTTTCTGGATTAATGTATCAATCGTATCACATGACCCTGATGGTGGTCTTGAGGCACGTTCACAAATCCATCTCACGATAAAGTGGCTACTCATGTACGAACCGATAGAGCACGACATAGCGCTGGGCCTCTTCTTCACAGGTATCGCGTTCATGGCAGAATCCTTTGTAATATTCGTCACCGAGTTTGCTCGCGAATGGAGGTAACAAAGAACCGGAATATTTCAGCTAGCTGAAACACTGAATTCAAGGACGGAAAGGAGAAACGGAGGAAAATAAGAGTTGGGTTATGAAGATACTGCAGGTTCCCTGCTCCTCGTAGCAGGTCTACTCCTAATCATCGCCTTTATAGGGAGTTTCATTTATGGCGTCGCTGGAATACTTAGTATATTCTCGTTATTTGCTTTGATAATGGATCCTTGGTTTGGTCTTATTTTCCTTCCAATCTTTCTTTCAACCATTGCGTATTCGATTCTTTTCATAATATTCGGGATATTAGATTTGATTTTTTGTATTACTTGTCTAAGCAGGAGAGGTAACCCAGCCCCCCACTGGGGTGGTCTCCTGGTTGTTGGGATTATCAGCATAATAACAGGATTTGGAATAGGAATCCTAGTTATTGTAGCTGCAGTCCTAGCTGAGCAATCAGGTGGAAGGCGTCAGACCCAAACAAGAAGAGTGACCAGACAGACAAGGCGACCAACCCAACAGAGAACACGAATCTACAGACGAGAACGGCTCGGAAGGTCTCAGCACTTCGACCAGCAGATTGTAAAATACATGCAGGCAGCACAAAAGTCCTTCAAGGCTAAGCGCTGGCGCACCGTAGTAAAACATGCTTGGACGGCGACAGAGGCTCTCCTTAACAAACTCTATGAAATCAACTTCGACGAGACACCCCCACCGTCTCTTTCGACAAAGGAAATCATTCAAAGGTTAACAATTCACCTCCCCCGCGGCAAACAGACCGCAGCGGCTATTACTGAGGTATACATGATTCGGAGTAAGGTAAAACCAAAATCCGCGCCAGTGAAACAAGAAGACGCTGAAAAGGTATTGGCTGCCGCACACCAGCTCTGCTTCTGGTTCAATATCCGGCTAGAAGTTGACACAGAAACTACACAAACAGTCGCCCCCAAGGTAGAAACAGTTCCTGAAGGTCTCTGCGGAGTCTGTAACCTACGACACAGGCCCGGTCAACGAATCCTGACTACGCCCTGCTGTAAATCTATCTGCCACTACGCATGCCTGAGCGAATGGGTCAAAGTCAAGCAAGTGTGCCCCCTGTGCCGGAAGAAACTACAGTTTCGGAGCGGTGAAGTCCGCTTGCGACGCTAGCCGAACCAATGAACCTGCGACCTACTCAGAGGTTGAATATCTGCTTGTACTTAGACTCCAGATAGTTAACAAAGGGTTGAGCGTTCAACCCCTCACCTGTCACCTGACGGACCAAATCCTCAGGATCGTAGAGGTCACCCATCCGGTGCACCTTCTCAAGCATCCATTGCCTTGTTGGACCGAAATCGCCTCGACCAATCTGTGTCTTCCAGTCAGGAAGGTCCTTCTCGAGAAACTCCAAGAACTGCCCACTATAGATGTTTCCAAGTGAGTACGAGGGGAAATAACCGAAATAAGCGATAGCCCAATGAGTGTCCTGCATTACTCCTTCTGAGTCGTTTTCTATTTCTAGGCCAAGGTATTTTTCGTATTTTTCGTTCCAGATACTGGGGAGGTCAGCGAAGTTGATTTTTTCTAGGAAGAGGTCGTTCTCTATTTCGAAGCGGATGATTATGTGAAGAATGTAGGTGATTTCGTCAGCTTCGACGCGTATCTTAGAGCGCTCCACTCTGTTGACTGCTTGAACCATCTGTTCGACTGAAATGTCCTTGAAAGTATTTCCCGTATGTTTGTTGAGACGGGGGAGGTAGTATTCCCAGAATTCGGGGGACCTGCCAACATTATTTTCCACAAAGCGGGACTGTGACTCATGGATGCCAAAGCTAGAGGCGTCACCAACTGGCTGCCACTTCCACTCCTCGGGGTGTCCCTGGGTGTAAAGGGCATGTCCTGACTCGTGAAGGATGCCGTAGAAGCCGGAGGTGAAATTATCCTCGAAATACCGGGTCGTAATTCTCACATCATCATAGTAACCAGTGGAGAAGGGGTGTGTCACTTCATCAATGCGCCCACCAGCCTCTTTGGAGGTAGTGTCATACTTTGCGAAGGCTGCGAGGTCTGTAGCTACGAGTCGCTGGGTTTCGATCGGAACAGGTCTTTGGAGAAAGCTGAAATCCAGTTTATTACAGGCTGCGACAGAAGAGTCAACCAAGGGAACCAGCTGTTTGCGAAGCTTAGTGAAGACCCTTGCTATCTTTTCGCTCCTCATGTTTGGTTCGAACTGGTCGACAAGTGCGTCATAAGGGGAAGAGGTGCCTTTAACCTCCATCAATATGGCAGCACGTTGCTTGATGAGGTCAACGAGCTTTGAGAGTTCTGGCTCGAAGATTTTCCAGTCCTTCGCGGTCTTGGCACGCTTCCATGCACCGTTTGTAATTGTGCGTTGTTTTGTTAGGGCTGTTATGAGTTCTTCTGGGATGCGGGTTGCCATATCGTACTGCTTGCGGATTAAGTGCACGTTGCGCTTCTGGACCTGGTCTAGTTTACCATGGGTGGTTTTTTGCTCGACCTTTCTCAGCAGCTTACCCAGATTGTCGCTGCTAAGTATTCTGTGGCGTATCTTGCTAAGGAAGGCCTGTTGCTCTCCTCGCTGAGGGTATCCGCGAGGAGGCATGTATGTCTCAAGGTCCCAGCCGATTACGCCAGCTATTGTTTCGATAATGGTGACATCGTGTATTTTTGCGAGAAGCTCGTCATAAGCTGCCGTCATAAAAGACGCAATGATTGTGCCACCCTTAAAAGTCTGACACTTTGGGCGAAAAACATGTTAGACTCAGAACAAGCATAGGAGTTTAAGGTGCCTTTCTACAGGTAGAGCTTCACACCTACTGGATCGAAGTGAGTTAGATGGGTAAAATCTCAAAACTACTCAAACCCTATATTCAGGAAGCAAAACCCTACAGCCCTACAGCGCATTTACGGCTGCTGTACGCAGAACGCCCAAAATATATCCGCCTTCAGGCAAATGAGCTGCCCTTCGGTATCTCGCCAAAGGTCAAGCAAGCAATAATCGATGCTCTCCCAGAGGCGCACCTTTATCCAGATTCCTCCTACTATGATGTAAAGCAGGCGCTCGCCAAATATACGGGTTTTGATGACACCCACTTGGTGCTGGCGAATGGATCTACCCAGTTCCTAGATGGCTTATACTATGGTTTCATCAATCCAGGGGATTCTGTGCTCTTCATTCCCCCCGATTATGGTCCCTACAGGATACGTCTGGCAATATGTGGCGGGAAAGCCCAGTTTGCTCCCCGTCCCCCACCGGATTACTCTTGGAACTTTGATAAGGCTGTAGACGCCATTACACCGGAGACTAAGGTCGTGGTGGTCGTTAGCCCAAATAATCCCTGCGGCGACTGTGTACCAGAAGCAGGTCTTCGCCAACTCCTAGACCGGGACATTCTAGTTGTTGTGGATGAAGCCTACTACGAGTTCGCAGACAGCACCCTAGTACATCTCGTCAAAAAATATGAGAACCTCATTGTCACAAGAACCTTCGCCAAAGTCTTTGGCTTCGCCGGGCTCCGACTTGGATACGCTATCACTTCACCTGACCTTGCCACCTACCTATCAAAGGTGCTTCACCACTTTCCCGTGAACCGTCTCACGGCAGCCGCTGCAGTGGCAGCCCTAGCTGACACCGAGTTTCTGGATTATGTCCGTCGTGAAATCCGTGCTAACAGGACTTACCTCGAACAAGGACTCGATAGGATTGATGGAGTTAGGTCATTCCCATCCCAAACCAACTTTGTACTCTCACAACTAACAAAGCAGGGGATTTCCTCAAGCGATGTCACGCAGAAGCTACAAGACGAAGGCATCCTCGTCCGAGACTACACAGGAAAAGCAGGTCTTGAGGGCGAATTCATTCGAATCACCGTCGGCACCATTGAACAAAACAAGGCAGTAATTCAAGGTATCACTACTGCCATCACTTAATCCTTGGGTAGCCAAATCTGTTTAATCTAGTCATCAGAAGCAACCAGAGTCGAATCTCTTCTCAAGTAGTCTCGAATTTTCTCAAGCTTCTTCTCGAATTTAATTGAATACTCATCAAATAACTCAATCCGTTTTAGTTCGGCGTCCAAGAATTTTCTAAGGGGAGGAGAGTTGAGGTAGTCGAGCACAAGAAGAAGGGTCTTATTACTAAGTATGGATTGGGCATTAGCGACTTGCTCCTTGACTTGAACTAACTGGTTTAGACTTTGTACGATAGCCATCAGTAAAAGCTCACTATCACAT
>JAEOSX010000186.1 GCA_016840135.1 Candidatus Hermodarchaeota archaeon | reverse complement strand
GCTAGAGCGATGGGGACGTCGGCTAGGTGTCCGCCTATTAGTATGGTTGGTACGATTGAGAAGTTGGCGAGGGTGGGTGCTCGGGCTTTGTGGCGTTCGGGTTTGTCGGTGCCGTTGCTGACGACGTAGTGGACGACTTCTCCTCTGGGGGCTTCGAATCTGCTTATTGCTTGTCCTGGTGGTACTCTTCTGGGTGCTCGGGTTTTGATGTCGCCTTTGGGGAGTTTTTTGAGCCAGTGGCGGATGCAGACGCAGCTGTCGAGGGTTTCGTTCATGCGGACGATGACGCGTCCTGCGACGTCGCATAGGTCGCTGGTTTGGGTTTTCCAGGGTGCGCCGATGTAGGGTGTGCGGGGTTCGGTGTGGCGGACGTCCCAGTCGACGCCGCTGGCGCGGATGGTGGGTCCTGTGGCGCAGAGTTTTTTGGCGATGTCTGGTTTGAGGATGCCGACGCCTAGGGCGCGGTCGAGGATGGTTTGTTCTTTGAGGATTACTTTGACGTAGAATTTTACGCGTTCCTCGATTGCCTTCATGCGTTTGTCGATGCTGGCGTGCCAGTCCTTGGGGATGTCGTGGCGTACTCCGCCTATGACGTTGTTGGCGTAGTTTACCCGGTTTCCGGTGATTTCTTCGATTATGTCCATGCAGAGTTCGCGGTCTCGCCAGGAGTAGTGGAAGAGGGTGTCCCATCCTATTTCGTGGCCGGCTACGCCGAGCCAGAGGATGTGACTGTGGATTCGGTTGAGTTCGTTAACGATGGCGCGGATGTAGAGTCCGCGTTTTGGTACGTCGAGATCGAGTAGTTCCTCTACGGCTTGGACGTAGCAGGTGGTGTGGGATTGGCTGCAGATGCCGCAGATCCGTTCTGCCAGGTAGATGTTTTGGATGTAGCTGCGGCTTTCGAAGGCTTTTTCGATGCCTCGATGGACATAGCCTATTCGGAAGTCGACATCGGTAACGATTTCACCGTCGAGGGTAATTGTGAAGTTCTCCGGTTCCTTGAGGGCCGGGTGCTGGGGGCCTAGGGGAATTGTTAATGTTTTTTCCGTCATTGCTGGTTCCCACGCAGGATTCTTTAGAATGACAGACTTCTGCGTTTTGTCCTTAAGAGAGTTTGTGTTTATCAAAATTCTAGAGGTAGCCCGTTATTTGTTGTGTTTTTCTTTTCTTTCTTGTGATTTGTATTTCATACTAGTAATATCGAAACGTTATTCTTCGGGTAAAGTTTAAAATTGCAGGAACTTGATAGACGAATTGAGGGTTGTCATTGTGAAGGAACTAACACCTAAGCAGCTTCGTGCTGTATGCCGAGCCAGCGATCTCAAATGTAAGTCAAGCGCCGATTTTCCACCCCTGAAGGATATTGTCGGGCAGAAGCGTGCCTTGCAGGCCTTATCGTTTGGTTTGGAAATAGGGGACCATGGTTTCAACATATACGTTAGTGGAGCTCATGGTACTGGTCGTACGACGGCTGTTACCACGTATCTTAACGAGATTGCTGCTAAGGACCCGGCTCCCTCTGATGTTGTGTATGTTTCGAACTTCAGTGACCCGTACCAGCCCAAGGCGTTGATGTTGTCAGCGGGGAAGGGCAAGGGTTTGGTTGTTGATCTCGACAATTTCATCGAGGCTTCTCGTAATGCAATCACAAAGATGCTAGAGAGTGAGGAATACGCTAATTCCCGGGAGGATAGGCGTAGTCAGTATGAGCGGCAGCGTAATGATATCCTCACGGATATGCAGGAGAAGGCTCAAAAGGCAGGTTTTGCTCTTCGGGGTACGCAGACTGGACTAGTAATTGTCCCAGTGGTGGAGGGTGAGGAGGTGAAGCGCTCGCAAGTAGCTAAGATGTCTGCAGAAGATAGGGAGAGCATCGAGAACCGTCGTGAAGCTCTTGAAACTGAGCTCCGCAAGCTTTTCATGAAGCTTCAGACCTTAGAGCGTGAACTTGTACAAGAATTAAGAAAGATGGAGGAAGAGGCAGTCCGCTTCACTCTGAATCCGATAATAGATGATTTCTTGGATGAATATACAAATTATCCTGAGATAAGCGAGTTTATCCATGCCATCGCCAAAGACATAACCGGGAATCTCAGTATTTTCATGGGCCAGCAAGGAGGCAATGTTACGGGTCCTCCTCAACAGCAGCCTAGGCGGATTTCTCCGGAGGAGTTCTCAAAGCGCTATAGGGCGAACCTCATTGTTGACAATTCCGAGCAGGAGGGTGCACCAGTCCTTATTGTCACTAATCCTACTTATTCCAATCTTTTTGGTCGAATTGAGAAGGAGTCTCGTTTTGGCACACTTTTCACGGACTTTTCAATGATACGTCCAGGAGCACTTCACAAGGTAAATGGTGGCTACTTGGTGGTTCCTATTAGAGAACTTCTGACCTCACCTCTTTCATACCAGGCTCTTAAGAGAGCATTACAAAACAATCACATCATCATTGAGGAGCCAGCTGAGCAAGCCGGGTTCCTTTCGATGAAAACCTTACGTCCCGAGCCGATTCCGCTGAAAGTAAAGGTGGTCATAATAGGTGATCCCTTCATCTACCGGCAACTTTACATTCTGGACCCCGATTTCCGTGAGCTCTTCAAAGTCAAGGCTGATTTTGATACAAGCATGGAGCGCTCTGAGAAAAACATCAAGCTCTATTGCCAGTTCATCCGTTCTCTCACTCACAAGGAGGAACTACGTGAACTCTCAGTAGAAGCCATTGCAGAAATTGTGGACTATAGTTCTCGCTTAGCTGATAACCAAACTAAACTATCTGTTCAGTTTAGTGTCATCGCTGACGTTATTCGTGAAGCTAATTATTACGCCAAAGAGGCCCGTACACGTCTCATCGAACGAAAACACATCATCCAAGCTTTAGAGGCGCGGCTCTATCGCTCCAATTTATTGGAAGAGAAGATACGCGAGCTTATCCAAAAAGAGGTAATTCTCATCACTACGAAGGGTGAAGTGGTCGGGCAGATTAACGGGCTTTCTGTCCTTTCTCTTGGCGATTTTGCCTTCGGTCGTCCTTCTCGGGTTACTGCTAGTGTAGCGCCTGGCCGTGGTCGTGTAATCGACATTGAGCGCGAAGCAGGGCTGGGTGGAAACATCCACCACAAGGGAGTTCACATTCTCAGTGGATATCTCTCTGAGAGGTTTGGTCGCGATAAGCCTCTAAGCCTTTCAGCCCGTTTGGTCTTCGAGCAAAGTTACTCGGGTGTGGAAGGTGACAGTGCCAGTAGCACAGAGCTCTATGCGCTTCTCTCTGCCCTTTCTGGAGTGGCTATCCAGCAGCGCTTCGCAGTGACAGGTTCAGTCAACCAACAAGGTGAGGTTCAAGCAATTGGTGGTGTCAACGAGAAAATCGAGGGCTATTTCGCAGTGTGCAAATTGACAGGTCTAACAGGTGACCAGGGGGTCCTCATTCCTAAGGCAAACATTCAGAATCTTATGTTGAAGGAGGAGGTAGTAAAGGCAGTGGAAGCAGGTAAATTCCATATATTCGCTGTTGAGACCATCGATGAGGGCATTGCATTGTTAACCGGGAAACCGGCTAGTGAGATTAACGAATTAGCCGATAAGCGATTAAAAGAAATGGCTAATGTAATGCGGGAATACAGTACTTCACCGAAATAGAGCTCCGGCGGCTAGTGCCACAATGACTTTAAGGAAAAAGAACACCCCTTAACGGGAAGTGGGATGTCACCAAAAGGCGATGCAATACCTCAACAGGAAGATGAACTCCAGCCCCATAGCCAGCCACTATCAGACATCATTTCAGGTTTAGGAACAGATCCTACAAATGGGATTCCAAGCCAGAAAGCTGAAACCCGGCTCGCATCCTACGGTCCTAACGCACTTCCTCGCATTCGTCCCTCCTTTTGGCGTGTCTACCTTGCCCCTATTCTTAACGGTCTAATCTTAATCTATATCATAAGCACTGCTGCTCTGTTTCTTCTAGGAAATATAGGTCAAGCCTCCATCTGGTTTTCCATTATTGTGTTTAATGCGTTGTTAGCTATCATTCAACAATATCGCGCTGAGAAGAAATTAGAAGCCCTCCAAGCTCTTTCTGCTGACACCATTATTGTGGTTCGTGACGGTTCAAAACAAGAGATAGACACTACACTCGTAGTCCCAGGTGACCTTCTCGCCCTCGCTCAGGGCGACCTTATACCTGCTGATGGAAGAATCATCAAGGCTAGCAACCTAACTGCTGGTGAAGCTTCACTAACTGGGGAAAGTGCTCCTGTCGAGAAGGATTCAACCGAGGAAGCCTTGCCTGTGGAGACTCCCCTTCACGCCCGTTCTAATATGGTATACCGAGGTACCTTTGTAGCAACAGGCTCTGCTATGTGCCTTGTAACAGGAACGGGTGAAAATACAGAGATTGGTAAAATCAGTCAGGGTCTCGAAACCCTGAGCACCAGCGACATTCCTCTTCGCCAAAAGGTGAACCGGCTTGCGCTTGTACTTGGTATAGCTGTTGTCATCCTATTAGTTGTCTCGCTGACAGTCCGGCTTCTGTTTCCACATCCTACTGAAGTTTTGACTCTATCTGAACTGGTTGCAGAAGCACTCACAAACGCAATGACTGTTATGCCAATCAATATTCCCCTACTAACGACGATCACTCTTCTCACTGGTGTCCTGGCAATGGCACGCTATGGAGTGGTTGTCCGAGATTTATCTGCCGTGGAAAGTCTAGGAAGAGTCAGCGTCATATGCACTGACAAGACTGGCACTTTAACTCGGAGTGAGATGGTTACAGACCTTGTATGGGATGGGGAGCATCTATACAAAATCACTGGCAAGGGGTATGAACCTAAAGGGGAAATCTATGCGGTCGAAAGCATAGATGAGAATGTTGTGCAAATTTCTAAAACCCCTGTGAAGCTCCAAGCAGATAGTAGGCTTGCGCTTCTCATCAGGATAGGTGGACTGAACAACGACGCTGAGATTCAGACAGAGAAATCTGATGATGGAGAAATACGATGGAAAGCGGTAGGGAACCCCACCGAGGCGGCACTACTTGCACTATACCGTAAAAGCGGAATCTCCGAGCGCTCTCCTGATTTCAAAATGGTACGAAATTATCCCTTCGACTCACGGCTAAAACGTATGACCCGTATTTTCACTCACCCAGAGGGCGGTTACATTGCATTTGTTAAAGGTGCAACTGATGTACTGCTCTCACGTTGTACAAGGGCAGGTGACGAAAAGACCAGCCAGAAACTAACTACCAAGCGCGTAAAGATGATTTCCAAGTATGCTAGCGAGTTCGCTGCTGGTGGATATCGCGTTCTCTCCTTAGCCTTCCGACGGCTGCCTAAACTTCCGAAATCAGGTGGAGAAACTGAAAGGGAGAAAATTGAAGAGGACCTCACCTTTGTCGGGTTTGTATGTATTCTCGACCCTCCACGCGAAGGAGTTCGAGAGGCTGTTCAGGAATGCACCAGCGCTGGCATCAAAACAGTAATGGTGACAGGAGATAGCGCTGCTACTGCCCGCACTGTCGGGCGGCAATTGGAAATCGTCAGTGAACTTGACCTCGTCGTTGAAGGAAAAGAAGCCACAGAACTTAGTGATGATAGGTTTCAGAGAACAAGCGTTTTTGCCCGAGTGGACCCTGACGATAAACAGGTAATTGTTCAACGCTACAAGGACACAGACAAAGCCGTTGCTGTAACAGGAGACGGAGTGAACGACGCTCTCGCCTTAAGTATTAGTGATGTCGGAATCGCCATGGGTATCACAGGAACTGATGTCGCGAAAGAAGCTTCCGATATGATAATTGCCGATGACAGTTTCACCTCAATTGTAGAAGGAATTCGGCAGGGTCGAAGTCTCTTCAACAAGATCCGCATGATGATCTTTTTCTATGTAGCCATTAACTTAGCCGAATCCGTTCTCTTCTTCGGCACGTTCCTTTTCCGAATCACATTTCTCACATACTGGCAACACATCTTCCTTACAATCTCAAGCCACACATGGCCCGGACTCGCACTAGTCTTCGACCGACCAGCAAAGGACGCGATGCAGGAAACCCCACGCAATACAGAATCTATCATCAATATCCAACTAGCAGTCTATCTAATCCTCAATGCAATACTAATTGCCATAGGGGTTGCTTTTGCATACTTCCTCACTTGGGGTGCGATTTTACCTGGTAGCACCCATCTAACACCTTATGCAACTGAAGCGCTCCAAAAGGCTCAGATGATGTCCATCACTGTTCTTCTCTTCGCTGAATCATTCATGATTCTAAGCATTCGTCGCATAAACCAGCCACTAACTCGCTCAATAAGACAGGAAAGCTACTGGTTCATCTATGCCATGATTGGCTTTGTCTTCCTGATGCACTGGGGACTGATGTATGTTCCTGTAATGTATCCTATCGGAGGACTTTTCGGATACATCCTTGGGCTCTTCGATTACATCATACTGAACTCCTTTGATTGGCTAATAGCCTTCTCGCTAGCTCTCCCTGCGATTATAGGTATGGAACTCGTGAAATGGGGCAGCCGAAAACGCGGAATCAGCTACTAACCCCAATTCCCTCAAAGCCTAAATAGAATGACCTTCCATTCAGTCTAAAACCAATAGGGATACTCTATCCCTTTTGTGGTGAGCCTATTGGATAAAATGAATATCTGGAAAGAACGGATTCTACGGAATATCCCTCTCTGGGCTACGCTCTTTATGGTTAGTGTAATTGTGTTCGTAGACTTTGTGCTCTTAAACCGTCCCCACTTTCTCATATCAGCAGTTCCTATCCTTATCTTTGTTTTAATCGCTGTCATCGTTGCCCTTGTACGCTATTTCTATTACCCGAAGGAGGGTCCAGCAAAATGATGGGTCTCTGGCTAAGCATACCAGCTTACATAGCAATTGTCTTCTTAATCATCCATCATTACCGGTATCGAGGCGGCTCGTGGCCTACCCTCGGCTTCTTCGGATCAGCTATTGCTTATGGCATTATCCGTGAAAACTTGCTAGCTATTTTCAACCCAGCCTACAACCTTTATGGATTCGTCGGTATCGACCTGTGGGTTGGCTTCGCTCCACTTGTTGTTCCTGTAGGTTGGACCTTCACAGCTTACACTAGTTGGTATCTAGCTAGTCAAATCACTGGTATCGACAAACCTCTACGTAGCCGAATGCCCATTGTCGCCACTCTTGCAGGTCTTATATCTGCAACTATTAGCTTCATCATTGAAATGCCTGCAGTCGCCGCTGGCTGGTGGAGCTGGAACTTTGACCCCGCTGTTGTGCCTTTCTTCATGGGTGCCTCTGAAGGACTTCCCTTACTGACTCTGGGCGGCTGGGCAATGACTGTCGGTATCTTCCTCTTCTGCTACTGGTGCATTGCTTACCATAAAACCCGCTGGCGCTACGTTGGTATTGTAGGAATCATTCTCCACTTCATCCAACTCATCGTCGTTAACGCCATTCTAACCGTCTAGTCAAGGCTAGACGGTATAGTCTTTTTTTATTTCACCCTCCCCAACGCCTAAAACTGGTCCGATGGTAACTTTGTTTCAGTCAAACCAAAGCCTTATTCTTACATCTAGCTATGGAATGCTGTTCTGGGTGAACCCATTATGGTCGATGAACGTATCAGTCGCCTAGCCCGCCTCACTGTTGAATACTCACTTGGTGTCCAGAAAGGACAATTAATTGGTATTGGCGCGCCATCTGTTGCCGAGCCCTTAATTCATGAACTCGTCCGTGAAATCCTCAAAGCTGGTGGTCATCCTTACACTCGTATAAGTCTCCCTCGTGGTCAAGAGATATTCTACAAATATGCCCAAGATCACCAGCTAGATTATGTGAACCCAATCACGTTCTACACTTTGGAAAAGGTGGATGGCTATATTGTCGTCTATACATCTGAAAACAGGAAAGCGCTCACAAACGTAGACCCAGCCAAACAAGCACGGTCTGCGAAGGCTCAGGCCGAACTAAACAAGCTCTTTATGAGCCGTCTGACAGAAGGCTGGTATTCCCTAATCCCCTTCCCTACCCCTAGTCTTGCCCAAGAGGCTGGAATGGGAACAGAAGAATACGAAGACTTTGTCTACGGAGCCTGCTTGCTGGACCACAAAGACCCTGTCAAAGCTTGGATGAAGATTAGTGCGAAGCAGGAGAAAATCGTATCCTACCTTGATACAAAGGAAACAATCCATTTCACCAGCAAGGATGTTGACCTCACAGCGCGCACCAAAGGCAGGAAATGGATCAATTGTGATGGCCACATTAACATGCCTGACGGAGAGGTCTTTACCTCCCCAATCGAGGATAGTGTAAATGGGACAATCCGGTTTTC
>JAEOSX010000185.1 GCA_016840135.1 Candidatus Hermodarchaeota archaeon | reverse complement strand
GGAAGACCCAGCTACCTAGATTCTGTTCGAGGGCGCCTTAAGTTATCATCGGATTATGTGCTCAGAAAGTTCGCCCACCGGACCCAGCTTTACAGCGTTCGAGCAGAGTCTTGGGCGATGGTGCAGAACAGCGCAATCTTGTACCGTGTTCTCACTCCCTCCTCCGAGATGGTTGCAGTTCAAAGCCCCATCGTTCCTGAGAGTGCAAGGTTCATCACAGGCCTTCACGAAAGCGATTCGGACCCCTTCATATGGACCTTTAGGAAACTGCCCTTTCCCTTTGGCTCAGTGGCTCGGACCCTTATGCGTCTCAGAAGGGGCTTAACAAGATTACAAAGGCCTGAAGCAAGGCGTCGTCATCTATCCCCCAAACTTGTTAGGCAGGCTTATTGGATATCAAAAACGGCGAGAAGTTCTACAACGAAACGCCGGGAACTTGGCATCCTCTGGAAGACCATTTGTACAATGGTATCTGAGCCGGTTGCTTTGGAAGCACTTCAAGAAACTATTATTCGAAATCCCGAAGACCCTGACCGTATAATTCGAAACATCGATATTCTTCACTCACAAATGCCCCCAGATCGTGCCTTCCTGTGCTGGTCGCTCCTTACCCGAGGATTTTCCCGCACCAGCTTCCCCGGGGACACCGAGCTTGTAGCTAAGATACTGGAACGCAAACTCATCAAGACCCGGAGACTAGCGGTAATCCCAATAGCCTCAGATCTCCTCTCCCACAGTTCACCAAGGGTACGTGTTGCTGCACGAAATGCTATTACTTCCTGTGGCGGCTCTGCGCTTGAACCAATTGTCCGAATGTCAGTAGAGTCGCTCTGGATGTCACATCGGCGGCGACAAGAGATTTGGCAAGTACTAAGGCTATCCCAGTACGCAGCCACCGCTTCCCTCTTTGCGGCACTAACCGTTTTCCTTCAAACCTCTGAGTTCTGGTGGGCTCTCCTAATCCCCTTACTATTCTCAGCAGGAGTACCTTTGGTGATGTGGCGTTCAAGTTACCGGAAAATGCGATTAACCGAAGATGAGGTGAGTGAAACAATCGGTAACCTCGCAAAGGGCGTCTTCATGGGCGAGGAACACCAGCAGGCTATGGTTGAGCTCGTTGCTGAATTACAGCGGACATCACACCAAACCAGCCTTACCGCCTTTTCCACCCTCTTTCGAACCTTCCTAACAACTCTAGCAGCAGGAATTCCTTCACTGTTCTACCTGTTGACCGTTCCAGGGTTACAGCCGCTTCCCCAATTCTACTTCCTAGTCTTAATCACCTTGTGGGCTCTTCTTGTCTCAGGTGTGCTGCTGGCGCATCGTCGCCTAACCGCCCAAGAGGTAAAAATGCGGGAACGAACAGAAGAGCTCCTGATGGATCTTCCTCCATTACCAAGAAGAAAACATCGGAGACTAGGCCGACAAAGAACGGATGATGCAAAATCAGAATGATGAGTTATAATGCCAAGACTAGTTAAAGGTGGCAAATGGGTTTATGGTTGGGTCATAATCACTGAAGAGGGTAGGTTACGCCTTCCAGAGTCCGCCCAACAGCACTATGGATTCAAGGTGGGCGACAGAGTCTTCGCTATCAGGGGAAGCTGCAGGTCAGGAGGTTTCGGCTTGACAAAGCAAGCTCTCCTTACAGGGGGGATGGTGCTCAAACATATTGCCGAATTCATTGTAGATGAAAAGGGATGTATTCAGTTACAAGCTGAGGATCAGATTCATTTAGGATTGTGTGCACCAGTACAACTACTTGTAGTACGAGGAAGCCGGATTGCATTGGGTTTCGTCGCTAAGGGTCCTATTTACGAGGAGGCTCTAAAGCACCAAGAACTAGTAATTGTTTCAAGTGAAGAAGAGAACTGATTGAGTTTCAAGGAGAAGATTGGCAGAAGTTCTATGGGTGCCCAAAACAATAATAAGGTAGTATTGCTGGGGCGCTAGATACTGACCCTAGTAGTATTCACGACGATGACTTCAACTCTCCAAAGGTTAAAGCCATCTACTCCTTCTGTTAGATTATTAGTCGAGGCAGACCCACCAAGTAGTATTCCCTTACGAGGGTTCTCGACCTTTTATCTAGCCAGTACCCTTCCAGCTATTCCTCCACATCGGAGCCACCAGCTTGTCGTCTTACGCCCAAACCTGTATGGGCTATTAAGACTCCAAGGAATTCAATCTAGGATTCTCATACCTCCCGACCCTAATGTGATTACAATGGTGCCAAGGCGGGACATCACGAGGATTAAATCGTCGGGAAGAACTCCTCAACAAGATTCGAATCGCCGATATGTCATAATCACCCACAGACCCTTCAAAGATGCTGCTCACAGACAAAAGGCAAGCCGATTAGCAATACGCCTTCCCTCCATTCGAATAAAACCCGGCTTAGTGCTCGTTCCTCAGATTAAGACCTCCCGCTTTCAGGAGTATCCCTTATTGCTTCGTCCGAGCGAGTATGCTCGAGAGATAGTTCAGCTAGGGGCTACTGTATGGTACGCTTCTAGGTTAGAAGCATACGCCTCAGAGACACTTATTGACCAAATGATTGAAGACGCTTTTATTACTCGCTCCCAGCGAATAGTGGCCACCTGTAAGCAATTATACAGAGATCTTCGTGGGTCCTCTCCACCACAGAAAACCACTTTAGAAGTTAAAGAGCAGCTTGCATCTATTCGTTTTCGACTCAAAGTACTCCGTGCTCAAGGACGATTCTTCGCCAGAGAATGTGGGCTGGACGTTAAATTTACGGCTTCTCGTGCAGCCGCTGCTATGAGTCGTCTCCGCTGCTACCTCGAAATATGTGACTAGTGGTTTTAGAAATTTCTTGGTATTATCTGGCGTTTTTCAAGTTCTTAACCCAAGAAATCTAATTTTGAGCGCTATCTCGTCTTTTTTTAGTACTAACCACGCTCTTGCTCCTCCTTTCCTGATATCTGCCGGTAAACGGGGTGTTTCCAGCACCCAACAAATATTATCTATATCAAAGAATTCAAGCAAGCTTAGCGTTTGCACCAACAGTGTGCAATATGCCAGTATCTGTCACATCGGTGAACGACAATGGCAAAGCGAAAGAAAGGCGGTCAGAAATCTAAAACCAAGACCAAGAGCGGCAAGGCAAAGGGCAAGCAGAAATAGCTGTCTGTATGCGGCTGCCTTCAGTATCCACTGATAGAGGTTTACAAACTCTCCAGTGGCAATACAAATCCTCAGGCCTTGAATCGGTGTGATGGAGGTGAAACAACATGGGTCCACGACTCCCACGAAAAGACGAAGAAGAAGATGAGGAAGACTGGGAAGAGGAAGACTGGGAAGATGACGCTAGCGACGATGATGGCTGGTAGCCTAATCCCCTCCTTCTGCCCCCTGAGATAGCGCAATGACCACTCTTCAACGAGTCTGCGCTATCTCCTCCTATTTTTCAATAAAGGCTAGAATGTGTTTATTTCACTGAGGTTTTTTCGACAGTAGCGACCCAGTACCCTTTTGCGTTGAATAGTTTTGCACCCTTACGTAGGAGACCCCAGGACGGTCGTTGGTGCCCGCAGCGCCGACATACATCCATCACTCCTTCGACCGCCTTTTCGCAGTCGTCGTCTTTGCAGGC
>JAEOSX010000030.1 GCA_016840135.1 Candidatus Hermodarchaeota archaeon | reverse complement strand
TTTCCTTTTTTGCGTTTTTCTTCGCAAGTTCTTATTTTCAATTGAAATTCGACTATTTAAGAAAAGAATAAATCATAGGAAGGCGAGAGCTGGGTTCCAGTGAGAATATGTCTCTTTCCCTTCTAAAGCCGAAGAAACTATTGACAATACTCCAAGGATTCATCAAAGAAACAGAGGAATTGTTGGACAGAAAGATGAAAGGGGAATTACCACATATTCGTGTTCAAGATAGCACACCGGATTTTGAGCAACCTGATTTAGGGATGCGGTCGGGAGAAAAGGAGATAATCATTCCCAAAGGCGAGGAGTACCTTGTTCGGGGCTTATTAGCTTTGGAGGCGTTCAGGCGGTTTCTACCTGCTTCGATTTCAGAGCTACCACAGGCTATAGATTTAGCGTGGTCCTTCGCGTATAGTCAAATGGGAAAGGCGGAACGAAGGAAGTGGAAGGTAATATGGCGCAAAGTTGCCAAGACCATAGACCTGGGTGATATCATTCATCAACCAGTAGAAGCCTTTACGCTATTAGAGGAGATGAAGCCCCAGCAGGGCTTAGCAGAACTAGTTGGTATATTCTATGAGATTGACAGGTATCATGAGAAAGTGGACACAAAGGAGTTCATCCACATAGTAGAGGATTTCTTCACTCACTATCAAGTCAAGTTGTCAGAACGAGAAGTCAAGGTACTCGAAGCAGTCGCTCGTGAACCTGAATTCGATCTGGAAGAACTCGCTGAAAAGATTCGGATAAACCCTAGAAAGGTGTCTTCGACAATCGCATCACTGAAGCGACGGGGAATCCTCTTTCTTAGGGAATCCGTTGCGTTTTCCCGTTTGGGTTTCAGCACATACAATCTTTATCTGGTTCCCAGAAGAACCCTTGAAGAAAAAGCTCTGGAGATACTTCGACGATATCCCTATCTTTACAGTCTTACAGAACTTATTGATGGACTGGGTGGTTACATCGCTACCTTAGTTCTTCCCTTTTGGCTTGATATTGAGAAAGAAATGCAAAGGATAAGAGGTCTTCTTGAACAGCTTTGCCAGCCAAATCGGTTCCTTTGCTTCAAACGAACGCGCAGTTATAGACACAGAAATTTCAGACACTATTCATTGAGCGATAACGATTGGAGAATCCCTTGGCAGTCATGGACACTCTGGTTGAAGAGGATACTAGAACATAGTGAACTTTCGTCTGGATCGGAGGTCATGACAAAATTAAATTCTAGGAGGACGGAAAAGCCAGCAGCACTAGATGAGATAGATTGGGCGATTTTAAGGGAGGTTTGGGATGGGGAATCGCGGGCCCGTCAACTCCGCCAGAAACTAGGAATAGGTTCACTTCAGTTGCAAGAAAGAATGCAGCGCCTTCGAGAAAAAGGAGTAATCATGATGAGTGTTGGTGTGCTATGTGTTGGATTGAGTGAACCTGTATTTTTGTTGATTCATGGAAACCCCAAGAAGCTATGGTCTTTGATAGCCGCTTTTGATGAATTACCCTTCCACGTTACGGTAGAAGCCGAAGGGGACATCAATGGGCTCTTCTCAGTTCTAACCCTCCCCCGGGGTCAGGGCACAGCCTTTGCACATCAAATCCACAAGCACATTAAAGAAAATCAGATTCAGCTTCATCTAGGGCGTAGAATACCCTTGAGCTACTTTGAGTTTCCACTCCCACCTTGATTGAAGAAAGGAGCCTCCTGTACTTTCCAGATGGCTAGCTACCTTCGTCTTCCGTTTCTTCTGGGTCCTCTAGGGGCTCGCCAAGCGTGTTAAGGATTCGTTTTGCGTGGTAGGCAATGGCTTTAGCGGGGTCCTGGAGGAGGCGGCGAAGCTGAGGAGCTACTGGGCGAGCATCTTCGCCCAGAAATGAGAGGGCTCGGACTGCGAAAAGCCGATTGAGGGTGTTCCGGTCTGCTATCATACGGATATAGGCTGGGATAGCTGGCTCCGCTTCTTTGCCCATTTCTTCGAGGATTTCAAGCGCCTCTATCTTGACATAGATTTCGCCAAAACGAGCACAGGCAACCAGGTGAGTGAGGAGAGGGTAGGAATCATATCCAAGGCGGAAAAGGGCGTGAACGACTTTAATTTTTATGATCGGATGATGGGTGTTTAGAGCCTCCTCAAGATGAGGAACAGTCTCCTTAGCTAACTCGTCCATGAGACCGGCTGTTTCAGCGCAAAGCAATGCAATGACCGGGTTTCTTGTTCGGAACCCTTGAATTAGCAGAGGAACAGTGTTCTTCGTGGTTTTACCGTGACGGAATAGACTCACCGCTGCAGCAGATTGGATGCCTAGGAGGGGGTGTGTGAGAAGCGGCTTGAGCGCATTAACGGCTGCTGTATCACCCTTGGTGGTGGCAAGTCCGAGAGCAACAACAGCACATGCTGTAACATCTTCATTCAGGTGATCGAGTTGTTTGATTATCTGGGGGATTGCTGGTTTTGAGGGAGCCCCGAACCTGGCAAGTGCACATATTGCTTGAGCTCGGATGCCAGGTTCTGGGTCTTCGAGCAGAGGGGTGAGGTCATTCACTGCGTCGCTTCCTCTGGGTCCAAGATAGCGATGTATTGTGGCTGCTAGGACTCGAACATCACGGTGTTCATGGCTAAGCAGTGGGGCAATATATGGGAGTACCCTTGGGCCCGCCATAGCTAGGGTTCCAGCGGCGTCTTGGCGCTTGCGACCTCTGTTCCTGATGACTTCCACATATTCCTCAACCTCTTCATCGGTTAACTCGAGTTCCATTGGGACGTCTTCTTCTGGCATGTCTATGTAGACGGGGGCAAGGTGGGCTGCATCTGTTTCTGGAAATAGGAAATCTATTCCAAGGCTTGATTTGACCCTGCTCTTGGATATCTTTCTGCTCATGTATATTTGTAAA
>JAEOSX010000184.1 GCA_016840135.1 Candidatus Hermodarchaeota archaeon | reverse complement strand
GTTGTTCCCACTTCAAAGCCTGAAGTCGACTCGATTACACCCCTGATTCCTGGCGCAGTCTTGTATGAGCGAGAGGTATTCGACATGATTGGCGTTAAATTCAAGGATCACCCAGACCTAAAGCGTCTTTTACTCTCAGAGGACTTCCCGAAGGGCGTTCATCCCCTGCGGAAATCTTGGAAGTCACCAAGAGCTGACAAATAGCTCGCTTGGTAATCGCAGTCAATCTTTCAGATAGCTTGATTTCTCTAGGGTATAGTGGGCTTTAGGGATTCATTTTAGTTACTAGTCTCAAGGTAATTAGACAGAATTTCTGTCGCGACGCTTCCCATGTCTGAAGCTGGGAAAACTTCCAGTATATGACTGTCTGCAGATTTGTCTGAGGAGCCAGTTGAGATTGCTGCTAAGCTGGTTTTTCGTGGAGTTTGGTTTTCCTACCGATTCTACCGTCTTTGAGGTGGGGTGAGCGGCAGACACTGTCGCCGTCTTTTTCTAGTTCACGGGCCTCATCAGCAAGTCGGGCTGCAGCTCGCATGATTTCGTGTGCTGCGGCAACCAGTGGGATGTACTTTTCCCGTTCCTTAGTTTTGAAACATCCTTTAACCGATATATCAGCAACAGACTTTGCCATTTCATATGCTGCATGAGCTTTAGCATGGGCATAAGGATTCGAGAAATGACCTGCTGCCGCTGCCTTTGTTGCGTTAATAACAAGAGTTGGTAATTTTGGTGTTTTTCCTGCTTGTATTTCAGCAAACACCTTGTCTAGTTCGATTTGAACCATACGGAAGGCCCCGGTTGCTGCTAAGACTCGAATCACATCTGCGTTGAAGAGGCTCATTTCCACTGGATCAAGGAATTCGCGTCGTGCTCCTATCATCGAGTCTGCTGGAAGAAGTATGTAACCATAGCCCTCATTGGCTAATGCCTCCCTCTCGTCTTTTTTCAACATATCTGAGAGGAGGATAACTGGGATGCCTGCTGCTTTTATTATCTCCCGAGCCTTTGCAGGACCCTTTAGGCTAGCGTTGGGGCTGGGGATTAAAACCACTTGAGGTTTCTGTTCGATTATGAGCTTGGCGATTTTTTCAGCTGCAGCCGCGTCCATCTTTGCACCCGAGCCAACAACGATAACGTCAAAATTCTTTCGATCAGCTCGCTCATCAAAGAGGAGTTCAAGCATGGGCGAGGTTCCGATGTTTCCTAGTTTTATAACACCTAGCAAGAATGGTTTCTCACTCAATTCACTTACACCTTCATTGGAGAGTATGAATGGTTTTGGCGTGCTTTGATGAGAAAAGTGTTTGTGTTCCTGTTGAACCGCAATTTCTACGCTGAATCTTGTGCTGCGTAAATATGGGAACTAGTTACTCTTTCCCGAGTACCCAGATATCTGATTCGTAGAACATACCCCGACCAGCCACAACACGATATTTTCCTTTCTGGATGCACCTAAAGAAATCCAGAAAGACGGATTTGGGTAATCGTAGAAAGTATGGAAACCTCCCATGATACATTTGGTCTCGAAGGTTCTCTTCCCCAAACTTTTCAAGAAGGTCTGCTATCGGACCTTCAGTTGGCTGTACCCAGATGACTACCTCCTCTTTTCGCCCTTCTTCCATCCTCTGAAGAGCGGCAAGCTCAAACCGTCCAATCCATGTTGCCTTTCCCTCCCGGAGAAGAACTGTGCCACGGCTTGTTGCAAGAGCTGTGTATCCCATTTTTTCCAATTCCACAAGGTCCTGAGGTTTGTATTTTCTGTAGAGTTCCTGGAATTCAGGGTGGGAATCCACTTCCAGCTCTAGTGTGAAGTCAAGTAGTCTGTGAATTTTTTCTTGATAAGACCCTGGAATTACAACATCCAAAGCGCCCTTCTCTACTCTCTGTAGGAACTCGTCTAGATTCTCAATACGTCTATACGAGAGTTCGGTTGACCTTGAGGGTGCCGCGCGCGTTAAAATAGACTGGGAGGGAGTCTGTTGTGTTTCCCGAGGGGCTCTATCGGAGATGAAGAGTTGGGATACGGTTTCCTCGTCTAGCTTCATATATGCCCGCATCACCCGTTTGTGTATTTTCCCCGACTGGAAATACCTCACTTTGACACTTTGGCTTGTAGTAGCTTTGGGCGCCAAGGGATTACTAATATGGAAAAACACAGGACCTGTTGCGCTTTGGGCCATGGTATTATAGATTAAGTGGTTGCCTTGAACAGAGATACTTCCATACTTGTTTTCCCCTGGGGAGAAAACAAGGTGAGCGTCGCTAGTATTTGTAAGCTTGTAGGGGATTGAGATGCTTTCACCTTGGACAATCCGTTTTATTCGCCCAAATTGAACCTTGACATCTTCGAGGCTCCAGGTCCGTTTTACCATTCTAATCACAACATGATAATCATCTAGCCTGTTCGGCTAGGGGGGTTGGCGTGCAACCTTGGGTCTTGCAATGCGTCGTAGCATGTCCAAGCCTTCGGAGGATACTTCTTCTCGTAGGAACTTGCTTGCAGCAATCATCTCCTCTATTAGATTCTGACCCCGTTCTGTACGTGCAAGCACGGTCGACCACTTACTCGGTGTTCCTGCTCCGCCTACTGAGATATCTGCAAAGTCTGAGGCGAAATCTGTGCAATAGTGGCAGCTAGGTTCTACCCATTGCGCTAAATCCTTTAACGGGACCTTAAGAGATTCCTTCGCACCACGAGGATAAACGAGTAACTTGCCCTTGATGTCAAGTTTTCGTAACTTCTCCAGAGGTACACCTAGCTCGCCAGCAATCTTCTGTTGCATCAAATCATCGAACCGGAAAGTTTCGCTACAGAAAAGCCCGATGGTCATAACTACTGCTCTATCTATCCGCTTCAGTGGTGCTAACCGCATCCTCTGTACTGCTTGTATGTGACATGGCGTTCCCACAACAGCTAGCTGTTTCAACTTCCTCTCTTTGATCGCTTCAGCTAATGCGACAAGATTAGCTGATCTCGTATATCTTGACTTGCTAGCTGCTATGATTTCCTTGCTTGTCGTCGCCACCTGGGGCATCGGATGCCATGGATTCTCTGGGTCAATTCCTGAAACTATGGCACCATCAATCTTCTCTGTGTCTAACAGGTGAAGCAATAGTCCAGTGACTACGCCCCCATCTTGTGAGCGCTTCCTAATCTTCTCATCTGCGTTTCGAAGCGCATAGGCTTGGAGAAAAACACCCAGTGCTGAATCCCGTTCAGCATCACCGAAAACTTCAGTATAAATCGGTCTGTAGTCCTCTATCATTCGGGGACATGATTTTGTACAAAAGCCGCATTTAGTGTCGTCCCCTACTAATGTTGGTACCGAGTCCTTCATTTCAATAATGCTTTTCGGACAGGCTGCAACGCAGGCTCCGCACCCACAGCAGCGGCCTGCATCAATAACCTTTTCTTTTAGGGTTTCGAATCCGAGTTTCTCAGGTTTTTCAGTTGCCAGCTTAACTCACCTCTCGTGCAGATTAGGATTGAAATATGCTGCTAAGCTACTTAAATCTGTTAGAATTACTTGAGAGAGCATCACATACAGGGTCTAGAACCTGTCTTCTGATGATTCTTCAAGGAGTTATACTTATTCCTCTAGGAAAGGTGTTATTTTTCCGTTTAATGTGAGTTCTAGACGGATTGGACAGCTTACAACACGAGCTATCATGCAATACTTTTTTGTCAGTTTAACTACTCGTGGAATCTTCGTGGTTGTATCCCCATCGGGGACCCGGACATTCATTTTCACCACTATTTCGCTAAATCGCCAGCCTCCTTCTGGGTCTCGTTCGATGACTCCAGCTCCTTCAATGACAAGAGCGTCGATAGTTTGCCTCATTTTTCTTAGGATTGAGAGAGAGGTTGTCATGTAACAGGCAGCAATTGAGGACACAAACAGCTCTTGGGGAGTGTAGTAACCTGCTTGTCCGCCAAAGACCTCAGGTGAAGAAAGGGGAAGAGCGGGTCTGCCCTCGAGGTTGATATCAGCTAGACGTTCGCCAGACCATTTGATGGCAACCTTGAATTCGTGAGACACAGCTTCATCAGGACACATGAGTAGAATCTCCAAGGACTTGTGGATGAAAACACTTGGCTTTTGAGTGCTTCCCAAGTACTATATCCCTTTTCGCGATTGCCAAAACCTGAAGAACATCAACTTCTACTAAGTTGTGGATATTATGGTTCTCCAAAGCTTTCAGCAGATAGCGGATCACATCTACCTAATCCCTGGTGGGAACAAGGGAAGATTTCCGTATTCTCACTCAGTTCTCATCATTGACAGCGAGACCGTCTTGATTGATACTGGATGCGGTATTGAAACACTTAAGCAGCTCAGAGAGGAATATGATATCGATTACATAATAAACTCGCATACGCATATCGATCACATCGCAGGGAACTGGGTGTTTCAGGACAAGCCGCTCATTGTACCAGAAGAGGGATTCGCTAGTCGTGGCAGCTTGGTCAAACTTTCTCAGAGATTTGTTGATGAGGAGCTCGCTCCTCTTTGGAGAAAATTCGCGAGGGAAGTACTCAGAGTTCGAGACTGTGAACCGACTGAAAGCTACAATGCTCATACCACTTTCAGCTTCGGGAAGGTTACCCTAACACCAATCTACACCCCAGGGCATACTATTGACCATTATTGTTTCCTAGAGGAGAACGAAAGGATCCTCTTCTCCTTCGATTACGACCTGACATCCTTTCCGTGGTACGGGCACCGTGAATCAAACCTCCAGGATTTCAGGTCCTCAGTAAAAATGCTGAAAGCACGTTCTCCAAGAATCGTCGTCTCATCGCATAAGGGGATTATCAAAGAGGATATCGACGAGCGATTTGATGCATTCTATAGGAAACTTGATGAGAGGAATGAAAGAATTCTCTCGCT
>JAEOSX010000029.1 GCA_016840135.1 Candidatus Hermodarchaeota archaeon | reverse complement strand
TGTCGAAGAACCTGGTCCCTCGTAGATACTCGGCGGGTTCTCCGCAGTGTTTCCTTTTCTCGGTCTGTTTGTAGCACACATTGCATCGCCACATGCCCTGGATGGTTGCGCCGAAGATGCTGTCTGTTGTGCATCCTGCGACACCGCCAGCTACGGTGATAATAATCATTGAGAGGGGTGCAAAGGCTTCCAGATTAGCTAAGGGGGCGACACCGAAGGCTTGGAACCAGAAGGGTGATGCAAGCACTCCTGCTATGGTGCCAATCATCAGTGCGCCTCCTGCAGTGGCTACCCATCCTATGAGTGAGACTCCACCTGACGTGCCAGGGGGTACCGTTCTCCAAGGCTTTGTGATGAGGCGGGGAGGTGTCGGGTTCAACAGGCCAATCTCGGTTGCAAGGGTATCTGCAGTTGCCGTGGCGATTGCTCCGAGGAACGCTGAGAAGAATATATGGAACAGAAATCTACTTGGGATTGCAATACCAAAACCAACCTCTGTGGATCCATAACCTGTGAATCCAAAGACATACACCCACAAATAACAGATGATTACAAAGGCTAGTGGGAGTCCGCCATTGGCGAGGACGTGAACCCAGTCTCGGGCTCCGCCTTTCTCCTGGGCTGCTCCGAATCTTCGTTTCCGATTATACTTGACCTTGGTAAAGAGGGCTGTGGTTAAGAAAAAGAGGAGTAGTACTGTAAACCAGGCCCAGGAGGTTATTATCCAGATGCCAAAGCCGAGGATGAAGGCGGCGACTAATCCTGATTTCGATACTATATTTTTCTTGTAAGAAAAGACTGCTAAGATGCCCATAACAGTGGTGGCTAGAATGATTGTCAGGGGATCGAGCGAAACCATACATATTCATCCTTTTTTGGTGATTCGGCTTTTCTTCTTGGTGTGCAAAGGTGGAATAGGTAACTTAACGTTTAAAGTTCGCAATTGTCCCTGTAGTGCGCCTTTCTGGCGTTCGTGCAATAGGATTCCATTTAAGGCTTACCGTTGTGACATGGAATGTATCGTTGAACGCCGATTAAACCATGTAATATCGGCTAAAAATGAATAAGTAACATGTGGAGCCGCCCCAAAACAGCCTAGAAAGCCATCAAATACTTGTAAAAAAAGAAGGGGAAATGGCGCGTCTAAGCGCCATTAGGGGTTTATTTCGGCTTTTCTGGGGAAACGGTGCTAATCTCCACCTGTCAGCTTGGCGAAGTGCTCGGGAATCATTGCCTTATCTGACAGACGCTTGAGATGCTCACGTATCTCTGGCAATTTGGACTGCCATTCAGGGTAAATGCGTCCTTTGAAGGAGACGATGGTGGGGGGCTCCTCGGTCATGTCCCTGCCTTCGTCGATCTTACGCTTCCTAATCGCCATGAGCGTTTCATATTCTAGGCTCTTGGGGAGCTTCTGATACTTTGCGAACTGGTAGCCAAAGATTGCCCTGCCTGATGTTGCGCTTCGGAGTTCGTCTGCGATTCCCCGGGACGCTTCGGAAGCTGGTAGCTCGCCGCTGATGAAGGCGTTTCCGCCCTTGACCTCGGTTCCAGTAACCTTGCCACGGTGGTGTGTCAGGTACCCGATGACGCTACCCATGGTATCTTCAGGGGTCTTGACATCGATGCGGAGCACAGGCTCATAGAGGCAGGGGTTCGAGCTGAGGAAGCTGATGTTCAGCCCAGCCCAGGTCATTAACATGATCTGACCTGCCTTTGTGTGAGCGGGGTCTTCGTGCACTGTAGCATCATACATCGTAACCTTCAGGCCCATCGCTGGTTCCCTGGCGAGTATGCTTGCTCCGCTGAAGTCCCGGAACGCTGTCAGGACGTAGGGTTTAATCCTGTCAAGGCGTTGCACGCCACGGCTCATGTTGAGGAATATGCTAGTACCCTCAACACCCCATATGTTACGACCTGTCTTGGCATCCCAGCCAGCGTGTTCTCTGAGGAGCTTGGAGGCTACCCTTTCATCCGTGTAATCATCTAGCTTGCCATCGCGGATGAGCTGAATGATTTCAGGTTCCAGGGGCTCCACTACCAGTTCAATCCGGTTCAATCCTTCAGGACACTTAGTCCTAATACGGAAACCTGGGGCGGTTGGGCTTTCATGATACACAGTAATAGGTATCCCAATTTTGATATCGATTTCCTCAGCGATACGCTTTGTAAGAATCTCAATCTGCAAGGGGTCGATCCCGCTCAAGACGAACTCGCCAGAGTCCTCATCCTTTCTGAAGATGGCTGTCGGGTCAGCAAGTACCCACTTTCGAACCACATCGCCGAGTTTTGAGAGGTCTTGGGGTTTTGCTGGTTTAATGCTTCGGCTCACAACTGGCTCAGAGACGTACCGTATTTTCTCGAAGGGCGGAAAGTCCTTGTTCTCTATGTGGACGAAGGTTTCACCTGCAGGCTGAATCTCAGGTAGCACCAGCGCAAAGAGGTTGCCTGCTGGAACCACTGGAACAGGTAAGAGACTGTCAAGTTCTTGAACCCCGAGCCTGCGGATACGGAGCGTTCGCTTGGCGTTAATCAGGTAGATCTCGTCACCCTCCTTGAGAGTTCCACTGAAGACCCGCCCGATGAGAGTGGGGCGTTTAGACTTGGGTTCGATGAAAATCTTCGTGATCATACCGACCAGCGGAGCGTTACGGTCTACTTTGACCATTCCGTAGGCTGCCTGGAGGACCTTGTCGTCGCCAGCCTCGGCAAGGCTCTTGAGCTTTGCAGCTCTCTGGATACGCTCCTCGCCCCAGAGGCGCTCCATCCTATAGGGTGCAGCCTCGTCAGGGCTGGGAAGGTGGTTAATAATAACCTCCAGCATAGCATCGTCTAGTGGGAAGTTCTCGCGTAGCCATTGGATGGGCTCGTCCGATTCGGTTCTAAGAGC
>JAEOSX010000183.1 GCA_016840135.1 Candidatus Hermodarchaeota archaeon | reverse complement strand
GAGAAGCGGCTCTCGTATAATCTAGCATACAGAATCCTCCCAAGAACTACAGCTAGTCCTTGTCTCTACCAGAACTTAACTATATAGGGAGGAACCAAACAAAGAGTTGGATAGTCATCTTCTCACTATCGTATTTGGAGCGTGTTTCTACATGGGAAGTTTCCTATTCGAAAATATGGATTTTCAGGAATTTTCAACTCGTCTTCTAGTACCTCTTTTTGTGACCCTCTTATTCTTTCAAGGCTTCAGGACCTTTGTTGTGAATATGTACGTGGCTGTTTGGAACATCATTTGGTATGATTCCTCTATCATACCGATGCTAGCCATGGTGGCCTTCTTTACACCAATCATTGGGGTTATCATCGGTAGGAAAATTAGTGATAGAAAACTAATGATTTGGTCTGCAATCTTGACTTCAATATTTAGCCTCCCTATAGCCCTTGGAGGCCAACTGGAACTTATTCTTGGGGCTTCTGGTTTCGGGCTGGGCTCTGCTGTGGAACTCTTCCTATCCGCCTTGGTCATTGCCTGCTACTCAATATTCCTTCCCTCCTATGTTGCGAGCCAAATCACTGGGGAATCCGGAACTAGCAAAGAAGGCGAGGTAGCGCTTTTCATCGGAGGCTTCACTCTAGCCTTCGGGTACGATATTCTGATTCGATCCTTCTACGGGATGTATGATGTCTCAAGAGTTTTCCTCTACCTCCTACCCCAGACAATCCTGGTAGTAATCATCTTGGTTCTTTTGGTGAAGGAAATCCGAGTGGGTGAATCGAAGCGACCAAGGATTCTAGGTGTAAGTGGTGTTTCTGCCTCCCGCCTGGGCGGAGTTTTGCTTCCCCTCGGAATTGGTATGGCGCTCTTCTTAGAATTGAGTTTACTCGCTAACCCTCAGAACGTGCTGCGTTGGGCTCAACCAGCCTACACTTTATTAGAGCTAGCCGTTCTTGTCATCCTCACGATTTTGGTGTTCACTCTTACTGTCCTGGCTCTCTTCTATTCACCGCTGGCTTCGAAGCTACCCTTGGACCGGTGGTACTTCTTCCTAATCGGTAACGCCATCATCATTGCAGCCCTGACCTGTTTACTTTTCGTTGGTACATGGTTATCGGTGGCACTGGTGCTTGTCGCACAATTCTTCATCGTACTTGACATCTACATCCTAGTCCAGTATCTCGTTCAGCGACAATTCAGATGGGGAAGATTCACCGTGCTCAGCCTGTCCTTCTTCCTGAGCCTGATTTTCCTGCTCCTACTGTGTTTCATGACCGGCTTCGCCTTTGCCTATGCTTATCTTGGGTCACTTGGAGCCATCTTTGAGGGGCAGGCACCCACACTCATCCTTGCAGCCACGGTTATACTGCTCCTAACATCAACCGCCGCCGCTTACAAAGTTGGAGGTGTTGAACCATGAACAAGAAGACAATCTTTGCCCTCGTCATAATCCTATTACCTCTAATCGCCTCAGCTGGCTGGTGCGCCCTCACCTACAATGTAGCACCCCAACCTGGGGCTAACCTCAAGGTCATGACATACAACATTCACGAGGGGGTTGGTGCAAACAACCGCTTAGACCTTGATGCCATCCTTGTCACCATTCAGACTTGGAATCCTGATATCCTGGTCCTTCAGGAAGTCGATATGGGCGTGGTCATGACTGGATGGGGAGATCAGGCTCGCTGGCTCGCGCAACGACTGAACATGTATCTTGCCCCCATCACGGATGGTGAGAGCATGTGGCAAGGTGACGCTATCCTCAGTAAGTACCCCATACTCAGTTATGAAGAAATCCTGATGCCCAGCTCTGAAGAGACAGACACCTTGCTGAAGGCAACAATTTCGATTGGTGCACAGACAGTGACTGTCTTTGGTGTACACTTTACCGTGATGAGCCCGGAAAGCAGGCTCCAGCAAGCAAACATTGCCTTCCCCTACATAGACGCAGTCTCGGGACTGAAGATATGGGCTGGTGACTTCAACATCAACGCATACACGACGAATGCTACTGACCAAGGGATTTTAACAAGCATTCGGAGCCGCTTCAACGATACCTTCGATATTGTACCTGGCGGGAACCGTTATGGGAATTGCACGAGCACTTCCTGGAACCCCACGGAGCGCATCGACTACATCTTCGTCTCCAATGGCATTACCGTGGATGAACACCGTGTCCTGTCCTCGCTGGCCTCTGATCATCTCCCTGTTCTGGCAACACTGCAGCTTCCATCTGCAGCTTCAACCTCAACCCGTGGAATTGGGTTTGATGGAACCACAGTGAACTCCCCAGAGGAGGAGGCTTTCAGAAGCGTCTTGGTTCGATAGGGATTAGAGCAGGACCGACGAAGAGGGGTCGATGTACCCACTAGAGGAAAGGATAGGCTCAGAGCAGAATATAGAGTTTAAAAATAGTGCCCTCAGAAACCAGTTTCCACATCCATTCTAGAATTTCTTTCAGAAATTTGGCTTCTAGTATGTAGCACTGGCTACCCAGTGTTCACTATTGACTATCTACCCTCCTTATAGGAAGTGTTGCTTGTAATCGGCTGGGCTCAAATACCCGAAGCCCGCCAGGGATTTGAGAGTATAGGGCGGAGTTCGCATATTTTAATCGCGAGGAACGCGAGTGAACCCGTTTGTGCCGATGAGCCCTTTGGAGGGAGCCTTTTCTTTAGGCTTGGTTTCACGTTGAATTTCTGGACGTCTGACCCGAGGAGACATGTTGGGAAG
>JAEOSX010000182.1 GCA_016840135.1 Candidatus Hermodarchaeota archaeon | reverse complement strand
GTAGTTCTAGTAACCCGAAAGTTACATCCCGATTATCGGTAAGTGTACCAGCTGCACCTGAAGGTGGGCGGCGAAGCATTTCTTTCGGAAGGATTATGGTGTCGAACATGGTGACTGTATCAAGGTTACCAGCACTTCTTGGACCAATAATTGGGCATTTAATCCTTGTAAGAACCTTCATCGTTTCAGATTTGATATGATTTGGTATTTCCATTAGCAATATTATAGCGGTGGGTTTTTTTCCGTCTAATTGGCTAAGAAAAGCTGGAAAGTCCTTCGTCACTGTCGCGAAAATCCAAAGATGTTGACCTTGAGGAACGTCCTCAATTTCAGTATAAGTGGGAGAACCCAATACCTTTGCTTCTATTGGGTTCAAGTAATAGACTGGCCCCTTGAATTGCCGAAAGAGGCTTCGGGCGACGGTGAAGCCCAAGGATTGAGGGTTCGCGCTTGCACCTACCAGTACAATGGATTCGGGGGCGAAAAGAACCGTCATCTTCTGATATGACGTTTTGGAACTCATCCCTAGCACCAGATAATTATTGGTATCCTCGTTACCTTATCTTAAATATACACTGATGCTGTTTAGGCAGCTGCTTCAACTCTTTCTCGAGTTGCTCACGCTGTGTCTTAGAATCGCTTGTTTGCGCCTTTCCTGTTTTTGCTAGTTTGTATTCGAGTCTTGCTCGTTCTAGGTGCATTAAGCGTAAACTGGTTTCCACCGTTGCTTCAGTGACCCCCATCGCTTCCTTGAATCCCTGTAGTAGTGGTGCGCACGCGAACTCTTCGCAGCGATAGGCGTATTCTAGACCTCTTTCTTTGATTCTATCCCAGATAGGACATTGCGTGATACAGAGGGTATTTCCCTCAATCTTCACAGTTTTTCCTAATATCTCAAAAGTTTTTGCTGCGGTTTCTTTAGGTGCCAAGCCATCAGCACGAGCTAGTTTACTAATTTCAACGCTAGCTGCATGCCACGAGTCGACCCAACATTCAATCATAGATAGGGCACCGACGAGGTCACGCATACTCCACCAGAGTTGGTCCATCCAGCTTGTAAAGAATTTCTGTAATGCAGTCAATGAATCCATAGTTCACTCCTCCTACTGTCATTTCCCTGATTCACGTTTTGGTTGCCAGTTTTCTCCCCATTTGTCTACGAATGTTATTTCTTCAGGCGGCTGCCGTGGAGGTCCACGAACACGAGGAAATTTCGCATACCCTAGAGCTAGACATAATATTGGCGTCCAATGAGGGTGAGGGATTTCCAACATCTCAGAGATTTCGCGGACATCATCAAAGTGGTCTAGTTGGACGCTAGACACACAGCTCCCCAGCCCTAGAGCTGTCGCAGCCAGCATCATGTTTTGCATTAGCATACTGCCAGCGATGATGGCGTGCCTGTAACTGCTCCAGCCATACACTCCACCTGTTCCCCTGAGTGTTGGTTGTGAATTACCAACATGTGTTGCCTCAACTGCTAACACCAGCAACACCGGAGCACCATCCGTTTCGGGCTCGCCTTTGATATATTCGAACCTGCGTCCTGTTATCAGCCAGTCTATGGTTCGTTCACGACTTGGGATAGCCCGTACGTAATCAAGCCGCCGTTCCAGTTCTTGGCGGGGCGTTATTCGCCCAAAGAGCTCAATTGTTCGTTCAACAGCGATTTCTCCGATTCGCTTTTGTTTTTCACGGTCACGTACTATGATTATACGCCAAGGTTGCTGATTCTCAGCGCTTGGCGCATACCCACCCGCTTCAATAATATGGAAGAGGAGTTCGTCGCTAACCTGCCGCTGGGTTACAAAGTCGCGTATGGCATGACGCTCCTTAATTAGGTTAATCATTAACTGAGATGGGGGACGATCTTTTTGCTCCATTTAAAACACCTTCAACAGAGAGACACTAGCTACAGAATCTTCCTAAAATTATTATCCTTCGCTGGAAAAAAAGAAAAAAGAGAGGAGACAGGCGCGGCATCAACCAAGATTGATGGGATATTCCGCGCCTGTGTGATGTTCAATTGGTGTTCTCTAGCCTTCACCTTCTTCCAGAGCCGAGATGACTGCTTCCTGCTCTCCCTTGGAGAGAGTGCTTAGCTGTGCCAGGATTGCCTGCTTTTCTTCGGGGCCGAGTGTCTTCAGAGCATCCAATCGCTTTGCAACTTCTGGATCAACACCAACCGTGGGAACCGGTTTTGGCGGCGCCTCATGGGCGGCATCAGCAGTTGTGTGGGCGAAGCGGGTGCCATCGGATAGCTGGCGTTTGAGGTCTTCTAGGAACCAGACCCGGTCTCTCGCAGGGATGCGGCGCATTTCCTCGAAGAGTTCCCGTTTCTGTTCTGGGCCAAGGCCCTCCAGTGCCTCAAGTTCTC
>JAEOSX010000181.1 GCA_016840135.1 Candidatus Hermodarchaeota archaeon | reverse complement strand
AGTAGACGAGTGATGCCCTTTCGGAGTTTTTCAGGGGTGTAGCGGGAACTGTGAAGATTTAGGCCTGCTGAAGAAGCCAAGGGAACTATCAGGAGAATGGTGCCAAGGAGTGTGTTCTTTCCGTGTGGAGACATAGTTAGCTTGGTCGCTAATCTGATTAACCCACCCAGTCCTAAAGCAGAAGTGTCCTGCCCGGCTTGGAGTTTAGCCCCACGTTGTGCTGCTAAGAAGAGGGGCTGTCCTAGTCGTGTGATGCTAGCGGCGAAATGGACAAGCCTTGTGTCATGATGGTCATAGTAGCGGTGAACATTGCCAGGCTTTGGGGTTACAATATCCAGCATTACCGCGAATTGCCCTTTCCAAGAAATTTCCCATAATCCATTATCAGCCGAATCAACAGGCACCAAATCAGCCTCCCATCGATTTAGCAGAAACTTAGTAGTTAGTGATTAAAAGACCTTTCACGGCTGCTGATAGTTCAGCTAGTTAGAATAATGAGGCGCCACAGCTCATGCAAAAGCGTTCTTCTTTCTCAACAGGGCCATCGCAATGCGGACAATAAAGAGCGACGATCTCTGCCTGCTCTTCGGAGTCGAGTTCTAGCTTTCGAATCCCCAACCTTTTCATTGCACTTTTAAGCTCTTTTTCTGTCAATTCCGATGTAGGCTTCCCAGTGACTTTCTCGACTCTTGCTGCGTCTCTTCTCCTTAATTTGTAGGCCCGTCTACCACCAGCTATGAAGAAGAGAATCGCGGTTCTTAATACTAATCGTCGCAGGAACCAACCACGCCTTGGTAGTATTCGCCGCCTTCTGTGCCACCTGCCCCACCTAGAACCTCGAAACCTTCGCATAATGATACATTTCCTTGAAATTCTACTTGATACCTATTAGTGAACAGGGGTTTATCTATATTAGATTTCATTTACAAGTGTTCTGAGAAGCCTGCTTAGACCAGAAGCGTGTAATGATACAGGAACCAAACACCAAGCAGGACAAAGCGTCCAGTTTGGATAAGTTTTGGACAACGGTTTTATTCTTTAGGATTTTACATTGCACCCTATGTCTTTGACTGATTGGGAGCAAAGTGTTATAGAGCGCGTAGATGCTTGGAAAGATAAGCTGGTGACACTGTGCCGTGGCTTGGTGCGTATCCCTAGTTTTGACCGTGAAACCCGTGGAGAAGCAGAATCAGCTTATCTTGTCGGTAAACACCTTGAACCTTTTAAAATATCAACCGAGTTTTTCAAATCACACTCTAGTATAGAAAACTTGGTAGCCACACTAAAAGGAGCAAAAGACGGTCGTCGGCTTCTCTTTAATGGTCACATTGACGTAGTGCCGCCAGGGCGCCTTGATGATTGGTCAGTAGAACCTTTTGGGGGCGACGTTAAGGATGGGCGAGTCTATGGGCGGGGATCGGTGGATATGAAGGGAGGCGTGGCTGCAATGGCTATGGCCCTTTGTGTACTCAAGGACCTAGATTTACCGTTAAAGGGTACGGTGATTCTCAACGTTGTGGGTGATGAGGAGCGTCAGGGCGATTTGGGGACCACTTGGTGCATTGACAATATATGGGAGAAGATACGCGCTGATGTTGCTATTGTGGGTGAACCAACTGGGACCGGGGCATTGGGACGGACACTCTGTATAGGTGAAAAGGGCCCTGTCTGGGTAAAGGTATCGACAAAGGGACGAAAGGCGCATGGTAGTGTGCCGTTGATGGGTGAGAACGCTATTACAAAGATGATACGATTTCTTACTGCCTTGTTGGAACGGGAGCTACCTACAGTGCCGCCTCCTCTTGAGAGAGGTGTCCTTGTTAAACAAATTGCAGGGGTAATGGGTATTGATTCCGCAGCCTTGGAATTGCTTCTAGCGAAAAATGATAGTTTGAAGCCCCTTCAGGCTGTTTTGGAAGCGTTAACGAAAACCACCCTCAACGTTGGCACGATTTCGGGGGGCGTTGTAGCAAATGTCGTGCCTGACCATTGTGAAGTAGAACTGGATTTCCGAATACTACCTGGACAATCTCCCCAAACAATTACCGCTTTCCTGAACGAGCTAGCAAGTGATCTAGGTTTAGCCAATGACTTTGAAGTAAAGGTGCTTAGTGCCTTTGAGGGTACATCTGTTCCTGATTTTGAAAATGATTTGTTAGCCACTACTCTGCAAACAACCTCAAGGGAGCTTGCAGGTCGTACAATCTTCTTTATGGCTACTTTCGCAACTGATGGCAGGTTGCTTCGTAAAGCGGGGATTCCTTCAACAGTTGTCTATGGCCCAGGGAATGGCGCACTTGCTCATAAAGCTGATGAGTATATCTCGATCGAGGAAATGGTCACAGCGACGAAGGTCTATGCTCTTACTGCAATACGCTATCTTGGACTCGATGAGTAGGAGGAGTGCAGACATTTATAGTAAAAGCTTATCTTGTACCCAAAGCTCAATCGGGTTTGTACCAACGGCAAGGAAAATACTGCTATGAGTGAGCAGCACATCATCATCAGTGTGAATTGGAGTCCTCAACTTTTCAAGGGAGTATGCTCTATAGCGGAGAAACAGTCCCCGATTCAAAGAGCCTGTTGTCCTGAATCCCAGCTTTGCCACTCTGAGAAATGGAAGAAAGGCTGTATGAGCGCCACCCTCTTCAGAGACTTCAGATATTATACGAGCCAGAAGGCAATTAAGGAAGGGCGCCTAGCCTTCTTCATCACTAGGAATCCGTTCATTGATAACGAGTTCTACCTTGTCGGGTTTTTCACAATAAAGACAGCCGAGTCAAAACAGAAGTATAAGCGGAAAAAGAAAACATACTACGTTTTCGAGGGAGATAAGGAACAATCGGTAAGATTACCGTATTACGGTTCAACCTTGACCAAGTTTGATGCAGACCTAGTGCGGCAACTACCCTCATTGAAGGTAGATTGGAAGAGTAGGCACCTCTACAGAAGTGACACGAGTTATATTGGGGTCTGCATGAGGAACAACCCTCGGTACATCTCGTCTGGAGACGCCGTTCACCTACTCCAAGTAGCTTATGATAACTCAAAGGACGAGATGATAGAAGCCCTTCTCAAACAGAAGGTAGGAGAACTGCTTGAGCCAATCATATAGCTACCATGAAGAGGAAGTGCTTCGGTGCTAGGCTGGACGGAAGATTAGACGCGTTACTGATTGGTCTGGAGAAGTACCTGGAATCTCCTCAAAGTCAGCAACCACCGATGCACCAATCTTGATGTCTTCTGGTTTTAGAGGATCAACTCCAACTAAGCGTGCTGTAATCGAGATACCCTCCGCTAGACCTAAAATAACAATTACAAAGGGTGCGTCTGCTGCGTGAGTGGCAGAAGCGATGTGGATTATGGTGAAGGATCGAATTTTCCCGCGTCCACTGAGCTCCTTCCATCTTGTTCCGCGTCTAAAACAGTTGGCACAGAATAACCGTGGCGGAAACATCAAGGTGTTACAACTGGGACATTCAGCTGCACACAATTTCTTCTCATTAAGCAGAGCTTGATAGTTCAAGATAGTCGTCTCTGAAGACATCATTTCTTACCACCTCGATGCGATGTGAATCGCGCAGGATGCACCTGTTCCTCCCACATTGTGAGTCAAGCCAACATCCGCGTTAGGAACCTGTCGTTTGCCAGCCTCATTTCGGAGCTGTAAGTATAGCTCACGTAGTTGTGACACGCCTGTCGCGCCAACCGGATGACCCTTCGCTTTAAGGCCACCACTCGTGTTTATGGGTTTTTCAGCACCTATCCTTGTAAGCCCTTGCTCTACAGCTGGACCTCCTTGGCCTGGTTTGAAGAAGCCAAGGTCCTCTGTTGCGATGATTTCAGCGATTGTGAAGCAATCATGAACCTCAGCAAAGTCGATATCTTGAGGTTCAAGTTTGGCTTGCTTGTAAGCTTTATGAGAGGCCCTTCTAGCTGCGCCTAGGGTTGATAAGTCGTCTCGGTCACATAGATTCATTGTGTCTGAAGCCTGAGTTGAGGCAATGATTTTAACAGGAGCGTCTGTGTATTTACGAGCCTCCTTGGTACGAACGAGAACGACCGCTGCGGCGCCATCACTAATCGGTGAGCAGTCAAAGAGTCCGAGTGGCCAAGCGACCATTCTTGAAGAAAGAGCCTTCTCCATTGTAATCTCCTTCTGGTACTGCGCTAGAGGATTGTGAACGGCGTTGGCATGGTTCTTCACTGCAACAGAAGCAAACTGCTCGCGAGTTGTGCCATATTTGTGCATGTGAGCAACTGCAAGGACGGCGAAAATTCCTGGAAAAGTGATTCCGGGGCCGGCTTCGAAGGTTTGATCAGCAGCCATTGCCAGAGTTTCAATAACACTTGGTGTTGGCTGGTCAGACATCTTTTCCACACCAGCAGCAATGACGACATCATGAATACCAGATTCTATTGCTAGTATTGCTGCTCTGAGTGCAGTAGCAGAGGAGGCACAAGCTGCTTCGCATTTAGTTGCGGGGATTCCTTTCATACCTGCAAAGTCTACCATCATCGGAGCGATGTGGCATTGATTGTTGAACCTGTCCGCTGAAAGGTTGCCAATGAAAGCGGCTTCTACATCTGTTGGAGAGATTCCTGCTTCTTCTATGGCTTCTACTGCTGCAAAGGAAAAAAGCTCGCGCAAGTCATATTCCGGATGACGCCCAAATTTCGTCTGTCCAGCGCCAACAACGCTTACGTTAATCATAGCTGAGCACCTGTATACTTCTTAGAATCTTATAGTGGACACGATTTCGATTCCGGATAAAAACGATTGTGATGTCCAAGGTTTGAGTCATCAAAACTTGACACTTTCAACCATTGGACTTGGAAAATGATTATCCTTTACTAGTCGCTTCGTTTTGCGATAGCGCGTTGGATCCGACCATACTCAACTAGAGCCCACATTGCACGGGCTGCTCGTGCCGGCGAGGGGAGAGCAGGAATCCCTGCCTCCTCAAGCATACGTGCGGCTTGTTGAGTAAAGCGACCACCAGCGGTGCAGGTTACAATTGGCTTCTGATATTTACGGGATATTGCAACCAATCGGTCCACTATATCAAGGTCTAACAGGGGAATCTGCATCATCACAACGACTATTGCAGCATCAAAGTGAGAGGTAGGCAACAGGAGTTCCAAAGCAGTCTGATAACGCTTCGCATCTGTATCGCCGGTCAAGTCCACCGGATTATTAGTACTACAGTAACCTGGAAGATGAGCAGCAAGTTCCTTGCGTAACTCTTTGGGGGGTTCTGGCACGACCAATCCCCGTGTAGAACAGGCATCAACTGTCATCACACCTGCACCTCCAGCGTCCGTAACTATCAGAACACGATTGCCTTTGGCTGGCGGTTGACTGACTAGTGTCTTTGCTTGGTCGAATGCTTCTTCAAAATCCCGTGCAGTCAGAATGCCTGCTTGGCGGAAGGCAAAATCGTAGAGCCTAGCATCACCAGCTAATGCGCCTGTGTGACTTGCCGCTGCCGCAGAGCCGCGAGCAGTTCGGCCCGCCTTTACTACGATAACAGGCTTTGTCCTGGTTACCTCTCTTGCGATTTGTAGATAGCGACCACCCGTACTTGGGTTCAGTCCCTCCATATATTCGACAATTACCCGAGTTTCTGGGTCCTTACCGAAATACCCGAGTATATCGATTTCGTCGACATCCGCTTTGTTACCGAAACTAACTACGCGGCTAACCCCTATCCCAGCCATCTTTGTCCAGTCCAGAAAGGCGGCTGCAAAGGCTCCGCTTTGACTGATGAAGCTGATATACCCCTTCCCTGGTCGACCCATTCGAGAGGACGGCAGGAATGTAGTGTCGACGCTGGTGTTTGTATCATAAATTCCAACGCAATTAGGGCCGATGACCCGTATACCACTTCTTTTTGCTATTTCTACTAATTGTTGTTCTAGGTATGCGCCTTCTGGACCTGTCTCCTTGAAGCCGCCACTGATGACAATAACTGCCTTTACTTGCTTGGTTTCGCAGTCAAGCATGATTTTGGGTACAATTCCCGCTGGTATAGCGAGCACAGCGAGATCGATGGGGTCTGGTATTGCAGTTATCCTCTCAAAGGACTTTATGCCGAGGACATCAGTAGCTCGAGGGTTGACGGGATAAGCAACGCCTTTGAAGCCTGGTTTTAGGAAGTTCCTGAATATCACCCCGCCTACGCTAGCCTTGCGCGCAGATGCCCCGACAACGGCTACGCTTTTGGGATTGAAAAAGACTTCAAGGTCAGATAGCATTGAAGAAGTTCTCCTTCACCGAGAAGTTTGATTCAGTTCGATTAGAAGGAATGGCGCCTTCAGATAGGGCCACCATGAACCCCCATTTCATAGTCAGCAACTAGGTTCGTAATGGTATCTAAGACGCCTTCTAGGCTGCGAATTCGAGAAACACTTTCCATGATTTCTCGCATTCCTTTTCTTTCGATTTCAACGATAAGGTCATAGACTCCAAAGAGCTTATGCGCCTCGGTTATTGCTGGAACTTTACTGAGTTCCCTCAGGATGTTATCTTCCGCGTGTGGTACTACTTTGATTAGGACATAGGCTTTGTACATTTTCATTTTCTCCTTGTTTTTAGTATTGAACTAGCATAGCGGTAGGCTGTTTCTAGCGTACTGACCGCTCGATGTGGATTAGAATATACAGGGATTTGGAGCTGTTCTAGTGACTGGATGAGTAAATTATCAGGTTCAGTTGCAGGGATAATTCCAATTATTGTCTTATGGGTTTTCATTCTAGCAAGGCGTTGACGAAGCATAATTCCTAGATAATCTGGGTCGATGAAAGGCGAGTTGGGGAGTAAACAAAGCATCAGTGTGTGGACTGTAGGATCAGGAAATACGATTTGTAGTGCGGTATCGAGGCGCATTTCGTCAGCGTTGGTATAAAGGCAAGTGGGGTTATTTGCCCTGCAATAGGGTGGAAGTTTTTCCTGTAATTGACGGAGAGTTTCAGTAGCAAGGTGTGCCACGTCTAATTCAGAATATTGAAGGCTACTTGCAGCGTTGACGCAATAGGGCCCAAAGTTCGAGATAACTGCTATACCTGGACCCTTTGGAAGGGGCTGCCACTGGCAGAGCTTAGCTAAATCCACAGCTCTACCCCAAGAATTTGTCTGTATCAATCCGAGTTCCTCTGCTAGTTCTTTTGTTATGTCTGCCACTCCTTTGTCAGATCGTCGGTGGAGACCCAGCATCTTGACTATTTCTTGTGGGAACTGAGGGACAATGATGGGTTTCCTTGCTCGTTTAGCCCTTCGAACGGCTGACTTGAATTTCCCTAGCTTTGCTATCTGTCCACTTGCTAGGAGAATTACTCGAGTTCTTGGGTCGTCAGCGAAGAAGGAAAGAACATCGGATTCATCTAAACCGCTAGAGTCACCCAGGTCAATTACTCGAGATACGCCGCACCTGTATTTACTCAGTAGTTCTAGTAACCCGAAAGTTACATCCCGATTATCGGTAAGTGTACCAGCTGCACCTGAAGGTGGGCGGCGAAGCATTTCTTTCGGAAGGATTATGGTGTCGAACATGGTGACTGTATCAAGGTT
>JAEOSX010000180.1 GCA_016840135.1 Candidatus Hermodarchaeota archaeon | reverse complement strand
CCTCAGCGTCTACTCCCGCAATGATTAGCATCGAAATGAGTGGATACATACGGTTTCGAAAGAGAATAGATGAAGTGAGGCGAGAAACCGCCTTCACCGACAACTCGCGTCCAATCTCTAGAGCTTCCAATCTAGTAATAGCCCGGACGCTGTTAATAATTGCTTGACAATCTGCAACAGATCCAGAAATTGTTACTGCAATGTTATCTGTTATTTTATGGATTTTTGGAGCGGTATCACTCGCAACCAAGTAGCCCATTGTTGCCTGCGATTCAGTACCTAAGACCACGCCATCAGTACATTTCACGGCGACTGTTGTAGTATGGGACATTAACCGCTGCCCGTCACCTTGACGTCTCATCATTTTTTTGCCCTCAGAATCTTCTTATCTTTGCATTCTGCCTAAACATTTAAGCTTTCTTGTTTAGCAATTCTAATATGTAATTAAAAGCTAATAGATTGGAGTCAAAAGATTTTTAGCTGGTCTGATTCTCCTTTCCAGCACTCGGTTTACTAGGAGATAAAATCTTGGCTCTCAGACCTGAAATCCACTCACCGAAATCTGGACAGAAACGGCATGGTCGAGGCTTCACTTTAAAGGAGTTGAAGGATGCTGGAATATCCTTAAGTGATGCTAGATGGATGGCTATCCCTATTGATCGCCGGCGAAGCACTCATTATTCTGAAAATATTACAATCCTTAAGGAATATTTCGAACGTATAAGAAAATTAAGCGAAGAATCGAAGCCGGTTAAACCTAAAGAACGACCAGTAGAGCGAGAAGCACCCAAGCCGACCCCAGTTCCAGTGGAAACTGATTTGACTGAACTACCTCAAATCACAAAGAAGATTGTAGAAACCCTAGTAGCCGCTGGGGTAACTAGTATTCATAGCCTCTCCACAACATCACCCCGGCGTATCGCTCGCCTTACTGACATAAAACGAGGGCGTGCTGAGAAGCTCGTTGATTCAGCAAAACGCCATATTCGCGATGAGTCCCGTGCCATTCGAGAGGAAAAGGCTCAGAAACCAAAAATCACCGAACTGAAACATCTACCTGACATCAGCCGAGATGACATACGAAAGCTGAAAGACCTTGGTGTTACTACTCTAGATGAACTCAAATCAGAAAACACACGCGATCTATCCCTCCTAACTGGGATCGCGGAATCACGTATTAAAGAATGGATCAAGATTATTCGCAAGCTTTCAAAAGGATAACTCTAGCTTTTCTTTCCCTATGATTCAGAGAGTATTGACAGAAAGTTTCTCTCTCTTGTTCATTCCTCAGGGCTGGGAAAAATTAGGCAAAGAGAGTTATTCCTCTTTGAATGTTTTTAGAAAATAGAAAGGCTGAAAAGGCGAAATAGCTGTGTTCCTCACTAATCTGAGATTGGAGCCGCAGTAATATGTCCCCATCTGGAAAAACTTCAAACAAATTAGCTAAAGTAAACGGTGAAATCTGCGGAATATGTCAGGCCTGTGCAACGGTTTGCCCTAAGAACGCTATTGACGTCTTTGAGCATTACATAGTAATATTGCCTGACAAGTGCAACGGATGCGGCACTTGCACCAAAGTATGTCCAGTAGAGGCGATTGAACTTGTCGAGCGATAATCATATTATAATTGTCGGTGGTGGTCCAGCAGGATCTGCCACTGCGCTAGCTGCGCGGCGTGAAGGAGCAGAAGTCACTATCGTCGATCGGAAGACTCATGTAGGGATTCCTGTTCAGTGCGGTGAAGCGATTGGTAAAACAGGACCAGGTATCGCTGAAATCGAGATACCTGAAGAATCAATCCGTGTTCCTATCCGAGGTTTTCGAGTTTATAGTCCAGCACTAATCTCAGTTGACTTTGCTGAGAAAGAACCCAGTGGCTATATAATTGATCGTCGTGTCTTTGACAAGGAGTTGCTAGCTAGAGCTGCCGAGTCTGGCTCGGATGTGCTTCTAGGCGCTAAAGTCATCGATTTGACACGTACTAAAGGCTTAGTTGATGGAGTTGTTGTCCGTCATAATGGCGCGCGCAAAAAAATCAAGGCAAAAGTTGTTATTGGCGCCGATGGAGTAAACAGCGAAATAGCTCGCCTTACAGGATTGCGACGTTCTTTCAAGCCTGCAGATATTGACTCCTGCTTTGGATATGAAATGGTCAACTGCGACCTCGAATTCCCTGATTTGATGGAGTTTCTACTAGGAAGCAACCTGTGCCCTCGTGGTTACATCTGGATCTTTCCTAAGGGCGAGGGGCGAGCTAACGTAGGCATTGGCATTGGTGGGGGCTTTGGTGTTTATACTGCTCAACAGTATCTAGACAATTTTCTAAAGAATAACGAGATTGCGAAACGCCAACTTGCCCGTGCAAAGATTGTTGAATGCCGGGTAGGTGCTCTGCCTGTTTGTGGACCAAACGAACAGAATGTTGTTGATGGAGCACTTCTCGTTGGTGATGCTGCAGGTCATGTCCACCCAATAACCGGTGGTGGAATGGGTTATGCCATGGTGTGTGGCAGCATTGCGGGACAAGTTGCAGCGCAATGTGTAGCAAAAGGTGATGTTTCCGCAGCTAGACTCCAAGAATACGAGACAAGATGGCGTAAACGCTATGGCGACGAATTCGCTCAATCCCTTAAACTTAGAGATCTCCTCATCGAGACCGAGGATGAAACACTAGATAAACTGGCAAAAATCGTTACAGGAGACTCCGTCGTAAAATTGGCTGCTGCCAGAAAGATAAAAATTTTTGCCAAAGCAGTGGCCACCAGGGATAGAAAGCTCATAACTCTGATGAGGGAGCTGCGAAAACTGAAGATGGTCTAATAGCAGTTGCCAGAGACAATCCCTCTGTATGATAGGAAGTATTTTCAATTCATCCGTTAAATAATCTATAACTTTATCTCTACGAATTCACTAAACTCTGATGAATGTACACACGAGGTTATGTTAAATGGGTAACACTGTAACAGGGACCATAGTCGCATTCTTAGCCGCAATTACCCTAGCATTCGCTGTCATCTATGCTAGTATTATGTTTAGCCTCCCGTTTTGGGGGGGCGGCTGGATACCAACTGGTATCGAAACCGATTTCATGGCAGTTTCAATATTCATACAGATCAAGATATCGATGGCGGATTTTCTGTTGAATATCACTAGCACCTACATTCTCGGGTCTATCGTATGGTTAGTAAGTGGATTGATTGGGGGAATGATTACTCGTGATGTTGTTAAGGGTGTTTCAGCAGGGTTAGTCTCTGCAATCATTATGGCACTTGTCTGCTGGATAGTAGTTTGGGTAATACAAGGCGGTTTTCCAGATATCACTCTACTGCTGAGCCAGACGCTCCTTGATTCACTTTTGATGTGGGTAATCAACGGAGTTCTTGCAGGGATAATTGCTGCAGTGGGTGGCGCAGTTGGTGGGACACTAACATCTCAAAGAGAAACTCGGTAGTAACCAGCAATCAGTAACGCAAAGGCGCATGCCATGACTGACATCCGAAGTTCAGCACCTATTCCTATGGGGATAGCTGTAGCCTCGGTTTTTGCTCTTCTCGTTTTTACCTTGGATAATGGGGTATTGAACACACTCGTGTTCTCAACATATTATGGGTTAGTTGATTCCAGCACTTATGCAACATTCTTTGAAGTGGCTTGGCTCTTAGCAACTTTTGATCGCCTACTCGATTTAACATCCCTCTTATCAATTCTACTCTGGCTTTGTGTTATTTTACTTGGTGTTCTTGTCTTTCGCCAACCCAATAACTCTATCAAGATGACTTTGACAGCTCCACTCCTCTATGGGGGGGCCTGGTTTATTTTCGCATACAAATATGCCAGCGTCGCCGCATTCACCCTCCCCATCTTCCTGTTTTTCCTTCTCTATCGATTCCTGATAACTCTAGGTGTTATAGCATTTGGAACCCTTACACTTTGTTTTCCTTTCTGGCTGGCAAATCGTCGTCATACCGATCCAGTTAGGGTCTCTGAAGGTGTTCAATCTATTTGTAAGAAGTGCGGCGCTGCTTATCGTTCTAATCCACTAGTTTGTATTGAGTGTGGAGAAGAAAGAGAAATACCCGAATAATATTGAAAGAATTCATATTATACAGTCAGATTATATTAAGAAAAACCCAACAAGCATATGTAGAAGTTGCGAAAACCAAAGATTTATATCGTCTGTAGGCACTAATCCTTAATGCCGAGTAGGGCAGCATTCCTATATTTTAAACTGACCCGATCCCGAATCCCTCACTATATAGGCAGAATCCCTCCTAGGGACCTTGGCCCGAGTCGTCCTCCCTTTGGGCTTCCTCGCCCTCCTCCCTCCTTCCTCTTGCTGCCCCCGGCGTTATTTTTTCAAGCTCTCATTATTGATTCGGAAGCTAGGTCGAAATGAACGTCATCCTTATGTTAGGTATCTGAATTTGTTCGCTAGCCATTTCTAGGCTCTAAGCTGCTTCGCTTACTCTTTCGAGGATTTTCTTAGTAATCGCGAACTCGAGTACCTCAACTATTGCGTATTCGGGAAGCCCAAGCAGAAATGCAATGGTCTTAACATCCCGTTTACCGTCTATTAGAAAAAGTACATCACGGGCATAAGGGCCGAATTTATCAAAGAGGGAACTCCCTATTGGGGAGCCTTTGTCAAGGGCTGCTAAAAGCGTTTCACCGCCTTGAGGTATTGAGGATAACGTTATGGAGGGTTCAGATGAAGTGGGGGATATTTCAGGAGATGTTACTGTTGCGGATACAGAGTCAGGTGATGTAGGTGAGGTGGAAGATGGTGTTCTTGAAGTGGGGCTAGTGGTGCCCTGAGGTGTCAGTGAGCTAGTTGTCTCTGCAGTTGAGGTGGTTGTGGGGCCAGTTGGCTCGATTGGTTTCTCAATTGGCGCCATATTCTTTACAACTTCAAGATCGAGGTCTCGAAGGGCTAGAAGAGTTGCCTTCGTCTTAACAACTGCTATACCCAATGATAGATTTGTTGGGAATAATACTGCTAGCAGCCAATCACCAATGATTTTTGAAATGATAACAAGGCCCTGTTCAGTGTTGACCGTTAATTGACTGATTTTTCCCTCATAAAGCGTGACTGTCCTTTGAACCATCTGCTCAATGCTAGTGTCTAGTGTACTTTGATGAATTTTATTATCTGGAGACACAATACAGAATGCTTTCACCATGCGATCAAATCGCAGGTTGTCAAGAGCTCGACGAATTTCCTCCGACAAGACTGGGCACGTATCCCTTGTTATTAGTCAATTTGTACTGTGGTTTTGTTCTCTTTAATGTTTGCGCAACATTAGCCCGTCATGTTGATTACAACTTTGGTTTCTGCGCTTTTAACAATGCCAAAGCCTTTCCGCTCTAATTGTATAACTGTACCTGGCACAAGTGTGCGTAAAGAGCTTTCACCAATCCCTTGCTCCACACGTAGACTATTAGGATTTAACTTATCACCGATGTATAATGCTTCAGGTATATTCATCAATATAGGAACTGAATCATTGGTTACCCATTGGATTTTCAAAGTAGCTGCATCGAGGTCTTCACCCGCATATGTGCAGCGTAGCCCTTTCTGGGTTTTTCGTTCTACACGAAGATTGTAAAGGTGTTTCAGACGGAAGATATCTCCCCTCGCTAGTCTTTGAGCATCTGCTCCATCAATGAGAACCTGTTGGGCAACGTGAATGGTTCGCGTTCCCCGCTCTGCAAAATCAGGGTGAAGTGGTAAGACAGCATCGATAGATTTCCCATCTTCTAATGAGACGGTTACTGGGTTGGTTACACAATAATATCGATTTGCTATGGGGTCGATGATTCGACGATTGATTCCTAAAATCAGAGACCAATCAATTATTGGTTGAGCGACACTCATGCCGACCTCGTGGGTAATCTCTTTAATTGTTTCCGGGACAATTCCACGGTTGCGTAGAGCTGGGAGTGTAGCAAGCCTGATATCATCCCATCCGGAAATCACTCCCGACTCAACGAGAGGACGAATACGTCTTTTACTTACCGGTGACCCTTCTATGGAAACACGTGAGAATTCCTGAATAATTGGCTGAGATAATCCGAAAAGACTACGTATGTAGGATTGTAACTCGCCGCGACTTGCAAACTCGTTACTGCGAAGTACATGACTGATACCATTAAGGTGGTCTTCCAGAGCTACTGCAAAATCATAGGTGGGCCAGAATCTAAACTTCTCTCCTTGAAATGGGTGCGGATAATCGATTATACGAAAGATATTGGGATCTCGCATCACCGCGTTCTCATGGTTCATGTCGATTTTAAGTCGGCAGACTAAATCCCCTTCACTGTATTTGCCCCCTAGTATGTCATCCCACGTTCCTAGATTAATTTCCCTTGCTGTATCGCGGTGGGAGCAGCAGACTCCCTCTCTCCGCTTCTCCTTAATAGTATCTACAGGACAAGAACAAATGTAAGCAATCTCCCTTTCAAGAAGCTCCTGCGCACGCTTGTAAAAAAGTGGTATATCATCTGAAACTTTGATTTCCTGGTCCCAATCTAAGCCCATCCAAAGATATCCTTCTCGGAATGCAGTATAAAATTCTGGTTGCACAAGGCGAGGGTTTGTATCCTCAAAACGAAGGATAATACTTCCCTCATACTTACGAGCATAATACCAATTAATGAAACCAGCATAGGCGTGCCCGAAATGAGGATACCCACTAGGTTCTGGAGGTAACCGCGTCATTACCTGCCCAATCTCCGCGCCAAGCAAGGGCGGTAGCTCTTTTACCCTGCGTTCATGACTCACATCTAATAACTCGGGGGCAAGAGTTTGGAGTTGTGCAATCTGTTCCTCTTGGGATAAACCGTTAATCACTGCAACTGTCTCCCTAACCAAGGAGACAATTTCTTGTGCTTGTTGGCGTAAATCGGGACGTTCAGCAAGTATTTTCCCTATTACCGCCTTTGGGTTGGCTTTCCCGCCATATTTTACAGCGTTTGCCAAGCTGTATTTCTGGACAAGCTGTACAATTTGATCTTCTGTCAAAACGAATCCGCCTATATTGATACCAAGTTAATTACTGTTGGACTGGAGACACTTATTGTTTTTGCGTGTGTATCTAGGGTAGCCGACCTTCCTCCATTATTCGGTGGAGGACTTGACCATTCAATGTTTGGAGCCAAGAGATTCTGCCTGGCACAAACTCTGTGCTTTGACCTGAGAAGACTTTCTCGATGAAATCTGCCACTTCTTCCTCTGTATGTTGACTAACATTGATTTCAAAGATTTTTTCAGAAGGGTGACGAAGTAAAGCTTGGGAGGTGCATTCGCCCAGAATCTCCGCTTGTACATTCTCTAAGATTTTTGCGTGAGTCCATTGACGCTCCTTTAGCCTTTCGGTCAATATTTTTGGATGACAGCGAAGAACTACAAGGCATTTTAGGAACTTATCAGGTATAATATCGGCGAAGTGTCCTAACACTAGATGGGTTCGCTTGGTTTGAGAAAATAGCTCTGCTAAATATCTCTCTAGAGCCTCCATATCAGCTACTAAAGTCGCTCGTACCTCATCACGACGAGAGTAAAGCTTCTCCCTTTCGACGAGTCGACTCAACTCCAACACATCTACATCGAGCCTCTTGGCTAACAGTATGCCAGTTGATGTCTTCCCCACTCCTGGGGTCCCTGAGATGGCTAACGCTTGGCTCATAATCATCCGCCTTCTAGAATCTGTAATGTATACTGCTTGTCAAGAAAGTATATGCGAAGGGGGGAGAATTATAGGATTCTTCTATAATTCATAATAATTAGTCTATTCCTCTTCGAATTCTTGAGCAATTGCGTCGCAGAGAGCTATTGATTCAATTTTCGGTAAGAGCTCGGAAACCTTGGTATCAAGGACTGGGCAAGTGCAGCCTATATCCATGAAGTCAGTTTCAGTTCCATTAGCCTGGAAGGATTCATTATCTGTTTCCGGTAGCTGCCATCCTCTGGGGCTATTCTCCTCGATTGCTGCGATAAGGATTTCACGATCTTTACTCTTCGCTTTACTAACCATATGTTTGAGGACCACAGCAAGGAGCGGACATTCATCTACGCAAGCGACCTTGTTTTCTTCTGCTGAATCAACTGTCATTCATAAATCACAACCATAAGTCTTGATCATATCTAATCATGTGAAGACGGAATGTTCTCGGCGGCGCTTGTGCTGGTTACGTTCGTATGACTCAAGGGCGGCGAGTTCTCGTTGGAGTCGAATTCTATGATGACCACGAGTCGCAGCTATAGCCTTGAGTAGTAGTCTTTTCTCCCGGCGGATATCATCAGTCCTCACTTTTCGGGGAATCTGATGATTCGTTGGGATTGGTGATGCGGCGGACGCCATATTTTTTTGACACTTCTTTAACAACGAGAAGTAGTGAAATGACCTATTCACCACTCTCTTCTACGCCGACTAAAACCCCCGTTTCCATATTTAAACCTAGAGGGGGTACCATATAAATGAATAAGATTATTGACGCTTGATTTGCTTCCACTTAATAAACGTGGGCTGTCTAGCTCTGATCTGTTGTTTGAAACCTAGTTCCATGTACGAAGCTCCGTTTCTGCACAACTAGATTCTTCTCTAATAATGTTTCAAGAGCTGTACGTACACGCGCTTGGGGCCATCCAGTAGCCACCATTGCTTGCTCTAGAGAAAGAACCCCCCCTTTACGCGCGGCAATATCTAGCAGTTCTGCTGCATCATCACTTAGGAATTCTTGGCGCACGCGAATCATAATCGTGCCCCGACGTTCATGGAGGGTTAGCACCTTCTCTTTCTCCAATTTAGCCAATGCTCTACGGAAATCCTTGATGGAAACATCAGAAAAATAGCTCGCTTCAAGAAGTTGGGAAAACAAATCAGCTGCGGCAATCGTCGTTGTCTTTGCAATCCCCGAACGCTCTAATGCAAGAAGAAAGACAAGATACTCCCCTAAGTTGTTAGGCGGTTTTAGTGCGATTTGGAAGTCACTCTTTAACCGACTAAGAGTTTCCTCCCCCTCTGCGAAAAGCCTTACTCGGTGAGGTGCCTCAGCATCAACGCGTTCAACACGAGCACGAAGCTCAGCATCCCTCGCAGGATCACGCTCCGTAAGTTTCCTTTTCAAATGCTGACTAAAACGTCTATAAGCCTCATCTAATTCATCGTTTTCTTCTTCAGCCATCGCTTATCCCTATCTTACAGGTTACTAACAATCTAGTGTGTATCGAGAATTTAAAGCCTCTGAGATGTAACATTAGAGGAGGTGCCTTGGTCATGCAATGTCCAATGCTTTTATCCACAAATGTTGGGGCACGCTATCTGCGCCAATATAATCAGTTTCTAGTGATTGGGTCTTGTGTTATTCAAGAACATCCAAAAATTCAAGAAAAATACTCTAAGAATAGAGCATGTTTACACGTTTGTTTAGAGACTTACCATATGAATATGGTCGAGACCAAGTTAGCCTGCATGGTAAAGATTCACAAACCCACTGAATTAGTTGTACTGACTGTGGACGGCAGCCCCCACTGTTTTCAGCTCCACGTTATTGCTGAAGACCTTCACCGATACTTTGACCTCGACACGGTAGTGAAACACTTGGTAATTGAGCAAGGTAAAGTACATGAAATAGATGGAGTGGCAGTGAAGACTGCGCGTCATCTGCATAAAGTACAGCGGCTTCTAGAATAATGTGGGTCGGCGAAGACAGGCTAGAACTGGTTGTGGCGCTATCAAAGCCATTGCTTCAAAGGGGACCTCTGTATTCATTCTATAAGTACAGTGCCTCGGCTGATTTTCTTTATCCATAAATGAGGGAAGTCTGTATTCAGAAGGTGCATGCTTAGTTTCAGGGCTTCGCTGTTGGAGTATAAGAGTTGGCGCTGATGGTGTAGAGTTTACCTCTACCCAAATTTGGGGTAATCGAATGTGTATGTCTGTATAATTGGCTATGAATGTCTGATTATAGTCTGAGTGGATATCCAAGTTCGATTTGGGGAAATGCATAGGCTGGTCGGCGACGAAGGGTGTTTCTTGATAACCCGATTGAATATAGAATTCGCATTGTTCTGTGGTAAGATCTAGCAGACAAAAGGACTCGTTAGTAAAGGTGGTTACGTTCAAATCAAATACAAAACCCCACGCGTCTCCTCCCATGAATGTAAAGTCGGTGTCGAATGAAATGGTGTCTTCACTCTCGGTATAATCTGAATTGGGAGGTTGATCTGTACCTGTCATTATCACTTGTTCTAATGATATATTTGCTAGGAGCGTACTGCCGCTGTAGACCTGTCTCGGTATCGCAAGGCGGGCTCTTCCGTAAGAGTAGCCGATTATAGGATCAGGGTATGTGCTAAGGGAGATGTTACAATGCACAATTGTGGATTCATTATATGCGAGTTTTCCGTTCTTAGGTAATACTGTACAGTTGAATGAGGTGATGAAGTCGTCGAGTGGCTCGTTTCGTATTACCTCATCGTTGGCACTGTCTAAGGTGTAACCAAAGAGGAGAGACCAATAGCCCTCAATACTGCCCTCAAGTTCCCGAGTGATATTTATCGGTGGCCAGATTCCATCAAATGTGAAGTTGATACTCTGAGATTCAATAACCGGATTTAGGAGATAGGTATTCCCAAAGTAATCCCACGCAATGATATCCTCTAGAGTTATGTTATGATCTTCATCAAAGGTATCAATCAGACTGAAATGTAGTGGTTTCTCACTTCCATGAGAACCTATTCCGAAACGTGCATCCATCGAATCCAAGGTTAGATTACTGTCCGCATCAACGCTCATGTAGAATATATCCTGTTGCAGGAGGTATACATCACCTAATACCTCGCCTGGAGGTTGTGGAGGGTAGAGGAGATTAACTACAATAGCGCCAGCCACGAAAATAACGGCGATAACGGCGATAACAAGAGCCCCTTTTATCCAATCGGGCATGCGTCGGATGCGATAAGTAACACGACGTTCTCGTCTTCGTTGAAGTTTTTCAGGTACCCGTTCCAGTCGTTTTTTTCGACGTTTCTGTTTGCGACGACGCTTGGGGGGCATGATTGACTTCCTGCCACGCGATGGCGTTATCGTGGTATATCTTTCCTTATTTCAAGCTTGCGGAACTGAACGACCTTTGCTGGAGGGAAAACTTAAATTGACGATAGGGTTCCGAGCACCTATTATCGTCCCTTCGGAGTATGTCAAGGCATGTCTGAAAATGGCACACCAGTTGATGAAACAGAGGAGCCCGAACCTTCCAGCGATGAAAGTGAAACTGTAGCGGTTTCTCCCCCTTCTGCACCAGCGAAAGAGAAGACAAAACGCAGGGAACAGAAGTCATCTAAGGGAAGAGCTCGTCTCACAGTACTTCAAGCTGCAGTTTTGGAAACTATTCGGGAGCGCGCGCAACGACCTCGTGCCATCCGTACAATTATTCGCGGTGTTGGTGGTGTGGATATTCCACAAAACGAGATTATCCGAAGTCTAAATGAGCTAAAAGAGAAGGGGCTAGTAGATAAGGTTACTACGAAAGCTTGGCAAGCAAAGTAATTATTCCTTTAAATTGATTCAATCCTTGGCATCTATCTTCTTTTAGTTCTCTTCAGTCTAGCCAAAGCTTCTTCGGCAAGTTTTATGGCTTTTTCATACTTCTTTTGAACCTTGTTTAATTCCTTCTTCAGCGTCTTGTTTTCTTCTCGTAGCTCACGCAGTTTTAGTTCAGCTGCCTTGAGTTCCCCACTAAGGGCTGCTATCCTTTGGGGGACACGTCCGGTTCCTCCCTCGATTGAGGCGTGAAGTTCTTGGAACCGTTTTACAGCCGCCTTCATTCGATCTGCAAAGGTCTTCCGTAGTCGACTGCGGCGCCTTTCAAGTTCCTCAGCAGCTTGTGGGGCAGCGAAATCAAGTGGATTAAAACCAATAGCTCCGTGTGTCGTCTCACGAATGCGTATGTCTACAATTAATGGTACTTTAACCGCATCTCCTGCAATCACTGCTTGACCCACATCAAGGTGTTGAATATCATCATCCCATTCCCTTGAGAGTCCTTCAGTGGATTGGGTTGTGATATCAACATCTCGAACATCAGTAAGCTGGTGAATAATCCAAGTCCCTACCTGACTTCGGACGTGAGTATCGAGTAATTGGGGTTTCTGAGTGATTACTACCAAGTTCGCCGCAAACTTGCGCCCCTCTTGGGCTAGGAGACGCATCATCTTTGTGGTTGCGGCTTTCCCTCGATTCGGGGCTAGAAGGTGCGCTTCATCCACGAAGCAATAGAAGGGAGGAATCTCTCTATTAGTCGCAGCTTCGTAGAGGCTATACAGGATTTCAGTGGATAGTGCTTCTTGGACACCGAGTTCAAGACCACGGAAGTTTAAGATAGTTCCCTGACCCGAGACCACCAGGTCTTTAGG
>JAEOSX010000179.1 GCA_016840135.1 Candidatus Hermodarchaeota archaeon | reverse complement strand
GCCGTTGGGACATTGTCCTGCAACCATTTTCGGGCATTTCTCACACGCTATGCCACAGACACCTATTCTCATCTGATTCACCATTAGTTGCCTGTTGGTCGTCAGCTCTAAGTTTAAAGGTAGTCCCACAGAATATATACTGAACTGTTTCAGGTGATAACGCAATGCTTGGAAAGGACTTTGAGCGACAGGTTCGCAGGTACCTACAAGAGAATAAATTCACAATTACTTCTACTGCCCTTGAGGAATTAATGAGAAGAATTGAGGAAATAATCAAAGGTGTGATGAAGGCTTCGAAGGAAAAGGGCAAGACCCTCATAGATAAAATCGAGTAATCCACAAGATGCTAGATGTCAAGAACACGAATTTTGATAGTTGAGTAGAGTCTGTCCTGTTCGAATATTCCGAGAATCTGTCTAGTAAGTAATTCCCTGTAGACGCTTTGAATGATTTTCCCGTCAGCAGTTTCAACGTAACCGAATGCTCTGAAGAGAAACCTGCCCATATCTGTATGATGGTCCATTTCAGGGATAATCGATAGGTCTGGGCTGAAGATAAAGAATGGAACCCTGTCTCCAGTGTGGCCGGTGGTGGACCATTCGACATCTAATTCTGGGCTGGTGGTATTCACCCATAATCCTCCTGTCTCATGGTCTGCTGTTACGATGAGAAGTGTTTGTCCATCCTCCTCGGCGAACTGGAGAGCGACATCTACAGCGTCGTTGAAAGCAAGCCCATCTCCCACTGTGTTGGTTATGTTGTTATCATGGCAGGCATGATCTATCCTGCCTCCCTCAATCATTAGGAAGAAACCTTCAGGGTTCCGAGCTAGAGACTGGATGGTTAGATTCGCCATCTCAGCAAGGCTGGGCTCAAGGGAGGCGTTCCTTTCAGCTTCATAGCTCATATGACTGTGTTTGAACAAGCCGAGAAGCTTTGCATCATCACTGGAGTCCAGTAATTGGCTACGGTTCTCAACGATCGTGTATCCTGCTGCCACAGCACCAGAAAAGAAGGGTTGAAGCATGGTTCTGCCACCGCCTAGTAGTACCTCGATTTCGTGTTCAAAAAGCATCTGCTGACCAATCAGACTTTCCTGATTTCGGTCTTGGACATGGGAAGCAAAGCAAGCGGGGGTGGCATGAGTAAGGCGGGATGTAGTGACGAGGCCCGTCGACTTGTTAATTAATTCCGCAAATTCTAGGATAGTTCGATGGGCCATGCCAACTGAAGACATCCCAACGACACCATTCCATGTTTGTATACCACAGGCTAGGGCTGTAGCGGCAGCCGCAGAATCTGTTATCAAGCCGCTTAACGAAAATGTGTAGATGAGGTCTTGGATAGGAAAGGAATCCACAAAGAGAGGGGCGCCAAGAGACTTTCTTGTTGCGTTAAGTTGACCCACCCCGTTCCCATCGCCAATCATCAGAATGATGTTATGGACAAGCTCACTCACAATGACAAAGCCATCACCTTCTGGGTTATCCGTGCCATCACCATCTTGATTCGGGGTTCTAATGAGCCACATACTGCCGATAAAACCTAGGCAGCAAAACACGAACAATGCTAGAGCAGCGACTTGACGACGGTTCATGATGTCAACCACAGATTTCAGTCTTTGTTCCCAAATCTTTAACCTTGGTAATAAATTGTATCCTTTCCTGAATTGAACATTCGCTGGGAAAAGTGTCTTTGCTGAGAATTCCAGTCTCTGAGGAGAAAACAAGAACCTTTTTACCCTTATTTTTCAATGGATAAACGGTGCTTCCCAGATGGCAAAAAGCAGAACCGTTACTGGTAAGATGATTACCGATTTTGACAAGTTCAAGGCGAGCTGGGAAAAGGATGCGGGTGAACCCGAAAATACTATTTTCCACTATCTTATTGCTCTCCTGAATATCGAACGTGACGTAAAAATCGCAGACGCGATGATGTCTATCCTTGTACACAAGGACCGGACCATAGAGGACCTAATGTCACCCTCAGGTAGAAAGCTAGGTCGTACCCAGAGATACTACCTCTTCCACACTAAGGAAAACCCCGATGTCCCCAAGAGCTACCTTGGAGGGACACCAGATAATGACTATGAAATTAACAAAAGTCGGCTAAAGATGACTCTTCTAAAAATCACTCCGCTGAGGCGGAAAAGGGGTCCCCCCTCTGTAAAGTTGTGGATTAAGAGCGCCGGTAAAGACAACCCAACCCCGACACAACTCTCGAAGAACAAACATGGTCAATGGAAGATTATAGAGTGCTCTTCCATCATAACTGGAGTCCGTCCATCAAAAGAGGAAGAAGAGGATTTCTAG
>JAEOSX010000178.1 GCA_016840135.1 Candidatus Hermodarchaeota archaeon | reverse complement strand
GAAGAACGTAATTTTAGGGGCGGCAATAAGATGTATAAAGGCTATTGTACTTTATTTCTTTGAGGCAGGACGATGATGGCCAAAGCTTCCAAGTTAGAGGGTTCAGAAAAAACTACAAAGGTAAAACGTTCGAGAAAAACTGCAAAAGTGAAGGGTTCGGGCAAGTCTCCAAAAGTCAAAGCACAATTGAAAGATAAGGATATTAAACGGACGAATAGGAGTTATCGCCTTAAAGAAAAAGAAGTCATAACTATCAAAACCGAAAAATCGGAGATAAGGGTCTTCAGAAAGGCCAAGGGCGAGCCGTTCGCTGGGCTTCTCTATGTCGAAGTGTTCATTAAGGAACAAAACGTGGTTTGGGGACATAACCAGCGAGTTTTACCCGAACAAGGCATCACTATCTTCATCAAAGAGAAGTAGCCACAGATAACAACTAAATTCCCTTATTCCTTCAGAGTCCAGTTATCAACCAACGACGTTTTCTGTATTAGTACTAAACATAAGAACCTTAAGGGACCCAAAAAAAAACCCGAGTGATGTGCCCAAGCCCTCATGGAGTAAGCTTTAGACAAATAGAATCATTGTTCCTTAACATATCGTTTAATCAATGACCGGTTTCGAAACTTTTTTAAAAACGGATTCATAGAATTAACCTTGTGGTGGGTGATAAACATGTTTGGTAGAAGAAAACAAACACCAAGCGCTCAAAAAATTGTACACACCATCAAGTCCAAGGGACCCATGACCAGCAAAGACCTAGTTAGCTCTACGAAGCTGGCACCACGAACAGTTCGTTATGCATTAAAAAGGCTGGTAGCGCAGGGCGTTGTTGCACGAGTCCCTAACCTTTCTGATCTCCGCCAAACTGTCTTCATGCTTCACATTGAGCGCCGGATGAATCGATAAGTACCTAGGGCGGGAGTGGTGGCTTCCACACCTAGTTCTCTCGCTTTAATTATAATCGGAGAGAAATGTGGTAATGCTTCTTTTTTATCGTCGTAAACCTAAGCTTCCAACCTCAACGATGTATATCCCCGTTCTGAAACTCTACCAGACCACTCATACTGTGTACAGAAATCCCGATAGCACTACGCCTTCACGGATTAGCACTGACGACCAGGTTCCAATCCTTCTCAGTGGCCCGAAAAGCAGGTATGGCCTCGGGATTGGGCTTCACTTCATCGTTATGCCAGACCATAAAATGATCAATGTGGGACATATCTGGAAGCTTGCTCGCAGTGAGATGAAAACTGCCCTAATGCAAGAGGGGTTAGAGGAACCGGAAGCCGAGGTCTTTGGATGGCGTCTTATCGACCCCCTGGATCCACCCGTGGAGGTCACTGTAGAATACGACAGCGACAACAAGCCCGCGCTTACAGACTTCCAGCGCCTTGTAACCTATCAGCTCTTACGTGGCCAAGACTACGACGGTACATTATCTTCAATAAAGAGTATCTACACAGAGCTTGCTGAAACCTTCGCCACTTGCCTTGCAGGTAAAACCGTGAGGTCGCCTCCTGATGCTGCTGCTCTCCTCGAAGGGATCAAGCTCCAGAATATACCCATCATCCTCCGCCAACTAGATATCGAGAAGCACGGGGTTCTAGACATCGAGGGGAAAACCCGAGAACTCACACGTTTTCTCACAATGTTTACTGAAAACAAATACCTCAAGCGAGTAACTCCCCACAAGCCCAAACATATACAGACATTATTCCATTAAGGGCATGAAAAAAACAATAGAAAAAGAGGGGAGAAGAGGGCCAACAAAATAGCCCTCAAAGATGGTTTAGAGTAAACTTGCTAGTCGCGCCACTGACTGGGTTTGAAGTGATGCCAACACGCCACGAAGTGATCCTTCTCAACCAGTTTCATTGGAGGCTCCTCACGACTACACTTCTCTGTAGCCCTCTCACACCGAGTATGGAACCGACAACCCGGAGGCGGATTAATCGGGCTCGGGACTTCACCAACTGGAGCACGTCGAGTGTGAGTAAGAGTCGGATCAGGAATAGGTACTGCAGAGATAAGAATCGCTGTATACTGGTGCTTAGGATTATCAATCACACGACCCACAGGACCGAATTCCACGATTTTGCCGAGGTACATGATGGCGATTCGGTCGCCGACAAAGCGTGCACTGGCAAGGTCATGGGTGATGTAGAGGTAGCTGAGATCGTATTTTTTGATGAGTTCTTTGAGTAGTTGTAATACTTCGGCTCGGATGGAAGCATCTAGCATGGAGACGGGTTCGTCTGCTACGATGAATTCGGGTTGTGATACTAGTGCTCGAGCTACGACGACTCGTTGTCGTTGTCCGCCGCTGAGCATGTGGGGGTATCTGTAGAGGAAGTCTTCAGGCGGGATAAGCCGGACGTCTTCCATTGCCATTTTGACGCGTTCTAGTAATTCTTCTTGTGTAGAGACTAGGTTGTTTACTTGAAGGCATTCAGCTATGCTTTGGAACACTGAGAGTCGAGGGTTGAGTGATTCGTAGGGGTCTTGGAAGATGATTTGTAGTTTTGGTCGGAGTGCCTTCATCTCTCGTTTACTGAGGGTGGCGAGGTCTACTCCTTCATAGATTATGCTGCCTTCAGTTGGTGCAGTTAGGTTTAGAACGCAGCGTCCTGTTGTGGTTTTACCACAGCCGGATTCGCCTGCTATGACGAAGACTTCGTTCTTTCGGATTTCAAAATCGATACCATCAACTGCTTTAACCCAGATTTGTTCTCTGCTCAACATGCCGGCGATTAAGCCGCGTCTTACTGGGAAATACTTCTTCAGGCCACGGACCTCAATTATGGGTTCACCTGTTGTCATGATATATCACTTCCAGACATCCTTGCCCCACATTTGGTCAGCGTGGTGACAGGCGATGAAGTGCTTCTTCCGAATCTCACGAAACACTGGTTCCTTCGCGGCACATAACTCGTTGGCTATGGGACAGCGGGGATGGAATCTGCAACCCTCTGGCGGAAAGACCAGCCCTGGCGGAGAGCCAGGAACACTAACAAGGTGATCTGAGCCGAGAAGACTCGGTACAGAACGGATTAGTCCTTCAGTGTAGGGGTGCAATCTCTCCTTGAAGATGGTTACAACATCCGCGTATTCAATGATTTTACCGGCGTACATAATCGCCACGCGATCACATGCCTCAGCAATTGTGGCAAGATCGTGGGTGATTATGATTACTGAGAGGTTGTACTTCTTTTGCAAGCTCTTGATTAGTTTGAGGACTTGAGCTTCAACGGTAACATCGAGAGCAGTTGTCGGCTCGTCAGCGATGATTACTTTGGGCTCTGTTACAAGCGCCATGGCAATCATTGCACGCTGTTTCATTCCACCACTGAACTCGTGAGGATAGTTGTCAGCCCGAGTGGGATCAACACCTACTGTTTCCAGCATATCCTCCATCTTTCGTTGAGCTTCGTCTTGAGATATGTCTTCGTGGAGCATAATCGCTTCTACGATTTGATCGCCGATGCGGAGAACTGGATTGAGGGCGTTCATTGCACCCTGGAAGCAGATGCTGATTTCCTTCCAACGGATTTTCCGCATCTCCTCAGGGGATCTCTGGACAAGGTCTATTCCATCGAGGACGACTTGCCCGCCAACGACTTTGCCAGGATAGGGCATGAGCTGGAGGATGGCAAAGGCTGTGGTAGATTTACCACAACCTGATTCACCTGCCAGTCCCATAGTTTCACCTCTCTCTAGAGTGAAAGAAATCCCGTCAACAGCTTTGACGGAGCCCGCCTCGATGAAGAAGTGCGCCTTCAAGTCTTTGACTTCAAGCATTGGTTTTGCCATTGTTATTTTTCTCCATTAAGTACATTGTATTCTCTGTTTACTGTCTCCGTACTCTTAGACGTGGGTTCAGGATTTCATCTACCGCGTATCCAACTAACGTGAATGAGAGCGCTAGAAGCACTATGCAGATACCTGGGAATAGGACATACCACCATGCACCCTCTGCGTACGCACCAGCTTGGGATGCCTGCATTAGCATGCGTCCCCAGCTTACGTCGTGGGGATGCGTTAGCCCAAGGAAGGCTAGCCCGGCTTCTGAGAGAATTGACCCAGCTACACCGAGTGTAATTTGTGCGAAGAGTAGGGGTGTAACGTTGGGTAGGACATGGCGGAAGATGATATAGAGATCACTGGCACCGATAGCGCGAGCGGCTTCTACGTATGCTCGTTGACGTTCTGCAAGGACCTGAGAACGAACGAGCCGCGCAGTTCCCGTCCACCCTATCAATGAAATCACAAGCACGATGTTATACCAACCAGGCGATAGTATGGCGGCTAGGACAATCATTAGTGGTAATCCAGGTATTACTAGGAAGAAGTCTGTAACACGCATTAGAACCTCATCGACTAGGCCACCGAAGTAGCCAGAGACTAAACCAACGATTAAGCCGACGAAGGTAGCTATGGCGGCAGAAAGAAGCCCAACTAGGAGTGCTATACGACTCCCCCAGAGGAGCTGTGACCATAGGTCTTCACCGTACTGTCCTGCCCCGAGCTGACCAAAGTAGTTACCACGAATTTCGAGAACGAGGTCATCGAAGTAGATATCAATTTCGGGGGTGTCTTCAGGAGTGGGGTCGTACACGACTGCACGCCAACGTGCCTTTAGGTTTCCACCCGTTTCAAAGATATCGATTAGATGGAAGGTTGTGAAGACGTTATGAGGTGATGCAGTCCACACCCTGTCTTCTCTGATTTGTGAGCCTTCAAGAATAGTTATCACTTGGTCCGTGTTTTCAACATACACATCCTGGGCGATTCGTACGTAAGCATCTCCTGCAGGTCCATTGAAATCGACCTTGTAGTGATAGTTGAGGTAGGCAGCTTGTGGTCGTTCATAGATGTCCCAAGAGAAGTCAAAATCAATCCATCCCGCGGTTTCTGGATAGGCTATATTAGGAGCACCATCATTGAAGTTGAAATGGTAGCAGCCATTTCCACTCCCGGTTGCTAGGTCACTGCCCTCGCCTGAATTGAATGATCCTGTCATAACTGCGACGTTACTGGCAGCTGCAGCAGTGTAGTTAGCGCCAATAACGAGTTTTACGTCATCAATGTGGAAGTCCACTTGTGGCAAATCTGGACCTTGCGGGTTATAGTAATCGATTTCGACACTAAGGGTCAAATTATCCGTGCCTGTCTGTGGAAAGATCAAGCCCATGTCGACTGGAAGCATATCGTATTGAAAGCTTTCCCTCCAAGTTCTATTAGTGGGAGTAAACCACTCCCGCAGGTTGAACAAGTAGGATTGGCCTGTAGAGTTTTCAATCTCCCAGCGCATAGTTATCACTGTGTTCCCCATTTCTGCTATAGTGCAATAGAACTCAACTTCGTAAGCGTATTGGAGGTACACCCGAACGGGGTGTGCTTCGAAGACACCGCCCAAGTCGAGGTTGGAGTCGAACTTGAATTCGTTGCTAAGGGTTTCAGTACAGTGGTAAGCAGTACTTCCACTTGTATCCTTGTAACTGAAAAGGTAGGAACCAGGTCCGGTACCACTTTCATTTAGAGGAAATCCGTCTAATTCGTCAAAACCCGAATTTAGCGGTGAAGTACTTCCAGTTGCTGAGTAGACCCACCCAGTTTCATTGTATGGAACTGTAAAGTTGGAAAACACCTGAAGGTATTCAATATATTCTAGAGATTCGCCATAGTTCCAATTGCTAGCATCGGAATCGAATTGAGAGTTTGTGATTGGAGCAATCTCAGTAAACCCTGAAGGGTTAACACCAAGAAGCCAAATAGGTGCAGATAGTGGCGGTGCAAGATTAACACGAACAGGTTGAGGCCAAGGAATCAGGAATGGGGCGAAGAACGCCATCAATAGGAAGAATAGAATAATGCCTAACCCGACTACTCCCATCTTGCTTCTCCGATACTGGCTCCAGAAACCAGCTAAGCGTTGTCTGTATTCACTAAATCGTGACAATGTATTCACCATTTATTCTAATCGTAGCGGACGCGCGGGTCAAGGAAGCCATACATTATATCAGCAATGAAGTTAGCAATAATCGTGGTGAGTGCCAGGATATAGAAAATAGCCTGGAGCACCGGATAGTTTTGCTGCATCACGCACGCAAAGATATAGCTACCTAGCCCATACCAGTTAAAGACCGTCTCCGTTAGAGTCGCCCCACCAATTAGTCCTCCGAATGTAAACGCAATCATCGTTACAAGCGGGAGGATAGCATTCCTCATAGCATGCTTGTACAAGACGGTACGCTCATCCACACCCTTGGCTCGTGCAGTCACAATATAGTCCTCAGTGAGAACGTCGATCAGGTTATTACGCATGACCAACATGTAACCACCATAGGAGACTAAAGCCAGAGTGATTGAAGGAAGAACTAGGTGATGCCCGACATCCATTGCATAGAGAAGAGGGTCTTCAGGCGCAGGTGCACTAACGGTGCCGCTGTAGGGGAAAATCCCCTGCCCATTTGGTAGTCTGAGGTAGAAACCGAAAACGAGTATGAAAACCATACCAAGCCAGAAAGTAGGTATACTATAGAAAGCTAGAGCGGTAGTGACTGTACCCATGTCGAATTTGCCTCCCCGCTTTGCCGCTGCTGCAACACCAGTTATTACACCGATGATTATCGTTAGGATAGCGGCAGTTCCCATTAGTAAGAGGGTGTTGGGTAGGCGGGCGGAGATAGATTCGATGACGGGTCGAAAGCCTTCGGTGAAGGAGTTACCGAAGTTAAAGGTAAACATGTTAACTACGTAGACACCGAACTGAATGTGAAGAGGTTGGTCCAAGCCCCAGAGTGCCCGCAATGTTGCGGCCAACTCTGCCTGATTAGCTGCAAGGTTGCCGCTAATCAGAATAGACGCTGGGTCCCCTGGCATTAACCGGAAAACGAAGAAGTTGAAGGTGATGGCACCGAAAATGAGGATAAAACTGTTTATGATTCGTCTTATGATAAACTCGCGTAAGCCCATTACGTTTTCCTCCTGTATCTAGGAAGATGATTCTTACGTGATTATCCACTTTATTTATAAATCTTAGTTTTGGTGCAAGGGCTGGTCTAAACTGTTATTTCTGTGTGCGCAACCCAGTGTACGATTATCTCGGTTTGAATTTTGGTCTCTTGGCGGGGTTTTTTTCAGGGTACACAGGTAACATTTTGTGACCTCTAGTTGTGAGCACTTGAGGTGAGTTTTCCTTTTATACAATCGTGCTGGAAGGATGGTTGCTCTGTTAGTTGTTGATGGATATCGCGGGGCTATAGCGTTCTTCGATCCGTCCTTGATTGGGTGGATTCCTTCAACAAATTGGTAGTTGCAGTTATAGCAAAGTTTAAAGAAAAGAGTGTATTTTCATCTAAAGAGATGGGGATTTCAATGCCTGAGAAAACCTATTCAAGAAAACCGCGATACACACAGATAGTCGCTTTGATATTCATTAGTTGCACCGTTGCCGCGGGTTTCGGTACAGTAATTCTAAATAATGATTTCTTTTCAGTGTTTGATACTGCAAACCGTTTTATTCCTCGTGTCACCCGGTTTACAAAGTCCCCCGAAGGACCAGCCGATTCTCGTAATCTTACCTTGTACTTGAATCTAGCAAATCCAGGGTCCCGCAGGATTTTCTTTGTTAGAGACGGAGATCCAACGCGACCCACTAACATAGATATTAGAATCTGGTTGAATGGTCATTTCATAACAAGCCAAGAGATTCGTCCAGACCTGATTCTCTTTCCAGGGTCTGATCTTACTCTTACCGTTAATTTCACAGTTGAAGATTTGTACGTAAGTGCGAGTTATGGTGCAAACATCGCTGAAGCAGAAGAGAGTGGTTTGTGGAATTGGGATATTCAATATCCCATGCGAATATTTGTAGAGTGGCTTTACATCAGAGAATCTCATCTTCGTGCACCCTGGTCAGGGATTGAGGAGGTACCAGTTCAATGACACTTGCTACAAAGAGAAAGGAAGTATTATTTGGTCGCTTACGAACGCTGTTAGCGCTCCTAGGTGGAGCCTTGATGTTGTGTTTCACGACCTTTACAACACTTACTGTATTAGCAGATGGCTTGACAGTAATCTTATTGATATTAGGTGTTGGAATACTGATAGGAATGATGAGCAGCGAAATCCAATGGGCTATGGTCATTGCTATTGCAGCCTTTTTCCTAGGAATCTGCTTCTACATAATTGCCATTATGATTCCAGTCATGTTGTTCGGTTCCCTTGCGCTAGGAGATGTACTTGTTCTCTTCGGCCTCTTCGCAATTCTTCGTGTAATACATTTACAGATTTTTGGGCTATTCATAGGCGCCTTTATTGGTCGCGTTATCGGTCCCGACTGGTATGCAGTTGGAATAGTAGCCCAACATCAGCTCAGACCTACCAGAAGAACGAGTGAGACTAAAAGCGAATAGAATGTAACAAAGGATTCCCTAATAGTATCTTCGCGGGTAGGGAATCCGTCTCTTCTTTTTTCCTATACCCGAACGAAGCGTTTTCCAGGAACCCTCACTAAAGTCATCACCCAGACTCCCATCAGGAATGCTACAAACAATCCAACCGCAACAAGAATTTCAGCCCAAAGGAGGAGTGCATAATTTTCAGGTGTGTAAGTGTGAATGATAAGCCAAATGGCTATTCCGCCCACAATCATAAGGGCTGGTAATAAGAAAGCTTTGAAGTTGAAAGCCGACAATGGAGAAGGGCGTTTCGGCTGCTTATCAAAACTCTCTGAATTAGATCGTGCTTGCTCAATGCCAGAAGGGTGAAGTGCTGTAGTCCACATTGTCAATCGAGGAAATCGTGAGCGCTACCATCAGAAAAAGATGACGCTATCAGCATAACCTTTCTAAAAGTACGGAAGAGGTAGGGTTACGACAAATTAAATACCAGACTCCCCTCCTTCCTCATAGGAGGCAACATCTGTGTATGTCATGAACAGCAGTCGAAACACAATAGCCCGAATTTCAGGAGGCAGGATTATGAGCAGCAGCGGAAGTACAAGGGGCTACGTGGAGAACGGGCGTGTTATGAACAGTAGCCGTAGCACTATTGGATATGTTGAAGATGGTTACGTGATGAACTCTTCGCGAAGCACAATTGGTCGCTACGATTCTAGACGAATCAGCTCATCCTCGGGGTCCACCCGATTCTACATTGAAGGAAGTAGAATAATGAACAGTAGTCGGAACAGTATCGGTTATACTAGTGAATCAGCTGAGTCCTACCTTGAGGAAGTCATAGCCTTTATCGCCTTCTTTTCTGACTGGTGGTAATCAAGCCACTATTCCCAAACAAAGGAATTTAATGACATCGGAAGGGAGCAACCACTCGAAAGCCCCTATCGGGAGCCGAGGAGCAGCTGCTCACCTTCATCGTCGGGTTACACCAGCTATTTGTACCAGCAATAAATGGATACCAGGACAATACAGGTCCTGAAGCAGTTCCTTCAAGCCGACCAAGCTGGAATCCAAGAATCTATTGCAGGAATTTAACTCTAGCACCAACCAAATCTTCAGGGAGAAACAGGCTGGTATAACCAATGATATACTTTATTTTAAATTTAATAAACTTAATTATTACGGCAAAATATCTCAGTGTAAAACTAGAAATAGCTGTTAGCTGATTTCTCCACCTAGACCGGGGTTCTTTGCCTTGGATGTTACCAAACAAGGTTCCAGGCTGGTTCGCGTCGGTGTTGATGTTGGAGGAACCTTCACTGATGTGGTACTCTTTGACCAGCGAGGTCAACGGTGGCATGTTAAAGTTCCGTCAACGCCTAGTGATCCTTCCCAAGGATTTCTCAAAGGTTTGCGTGAAGTACTAGATTTAGCAGGGATAACACCAAGTCAGGTTAACTATATTCTTCATGGGACCACCGTTGCAACGAATGCTGTGTTACAGCGGCGAGGCGCCAAGATTAGCTTAATGACAACAAAGGGATTTGAAGATCTTCTCGAAATTGGACGACAACAACGACCTTCACTTTATGACATCTTCGTTGACAGAGTTCCTCCATTGGTTACAAAGGAGCACTGTTTCGGAGTCATCGAGCGAGTAACTGCTAATGGTAACATACACACCGAATTGAAGGAAAAAGAAGCTCACAGTGTAGCCCAAGTCGCTGGGGAGGATGTTGAGGCTGTTGCCGTTTGTCTTCTCTTTGCCTATAAGAACACAACTCACGAGAAGCTATTGGAAAAACATCTACGTTCATTATACCCAGACATTCCAGTTTCTCTATCTTCCGAGGTCTTACCTGAATTCCGTGAATATGAACGCATATCCACAACAACCCTCGACGCTTATGTTACACCGATTCTCTCCACGTATTTACATCGTCTTGAAAAGGCTCTGAAGTTGGATGATGTGAAAGCCCCCTTGTTGATAATGCAGAGCCACGGAGGTTTGCTGCAATCTTCATTAGCCCGAAATCAAGCTGTGCGCCTACTCTTTAGTGGTCTTGCTGGTGGTATTCTTGGAGGACGCTATACGAGCCAGGTAATGGGTGAAGGGGACCTCGTAACTTTTGATATGGGCGGGACTAGTACCGATGTAGCGTTAATTGTTGAGGGGGAATTCCGGGAAACTTCAGAAGGGAGTATTGGCGGACTACCTTGTCGTGTACCGATGGTAGACGTAGAGACTGTGGGGGCAGGTGGGGGGAGCATTGCATGGATTGACGAGGGAGGAATATTACGTGTTGGTCCACAGAGCGCTGGTGCCGATCCAGGGCCTTGTTGTTATAATTCGGGGGGGAATGAAGTTACTGTTACTGATGCTAATCTCTTATTGGGAAGGCTGAACCCGCACTATTTTCTTGGTGGCAAATTGTCTCTAAAACTTCAACCCGCTCGTAAGCAATTACAGATTCTCAGTCGACGATTAGGTCTTTCAGAGGAGGAGTGTGCCTTTGGAATTATCCGTATAGTTAACGCCAACATGGAGCGGGCGATACGATTGGTTTCCATACAAAGAGGATATGATCCAAGGGAATTCGCCCTTGCAGCTTTCGGTGGTGCAGGACCCATGCACGCTTGGGCTTTAGCCAAGGAACTTGGAATACCGAGGGTAATCATTCCTGTAGGACCTGGACTTCATTCAGCTCTCGGGCTCTTGGCCACTCACTTGCGTTACGATAGGAGCTTATCGGTCATCCTACCAGCTAATGCTCCTGATTTCGAGCAATTAGATTCTGTTTATAAGAATCTTGAGTTGAGAACACGTCGACTTCTTTGTGAGCAAGGAGTTACTGATAAACAGATTAGTGTTCAGCGACTAGCAGACCTTCGCTATCAGGGACAGTCCTATGAATTGATTGTGAATACGCCCAGAGGCAAGATTGACTCGAGATGGTTAGCGAAGCTTCTGGACATTTTCAATAGACAACATGAACAAAGATACGGATACGCAACCCCAGAGGTTGCTGTGACCATTGTTAACCTTAGAGTTGTCGCAACAGGTCCCATGCCACCGTTGAAGCCACCAAGCATCCCCATTAGAGATACACCTCCCCTTCCGAAAGAGCATCGGTCTGTCTTTTTCGAAGAGATTGGCGAATTTATGATAACACCAATCTATGAACGATCATCCTTGGGTCGGGAATCCGAACTTCAAGGACCTGCTATCATTGAACAGCTAGACTCGACAACAGTAGTTCACCCCGAGGTTAAAGCATTAACACGAAAAGATGGAAACATCATCCTAGAGGAGATTAAATGAACACAGATCCAGTAACCTTTGAGGTCCTCCGCAATGCCTTTGTGAGTGTAGCAGAGGAAATGGGTGCCAGTCTAGTCTTAACAGCCTTCTCACCGAATATAAAGGAACGGCGTGACTGTTCTGCAGCAGTCTTTGATTCTAAGGGCAGGATGGTCAGCCAAGCTGAACACATCCCTGTTCATCTGGGGGCTATGCCAGAGTCCGTCAAAGCTGCGCTAAATCTGTTTCCACCGGATTACTGGAAAGAAGGCGATGTTGTCATTCTCAATGATCCCTTTGAGGGAGGAACACATCTTCCGGATATCACCTTGATTTC
>JAEOSX010000028.1 GCA_016840135.1 Candidatus Hermodarchaeota archaeon | reverse complement strand
AGTTCTGGACGATTATTGCTACTGTTTCAGTGGGTGGCGGCTTAGACACTGTAACGGGTGCTGAAGATGATGTTGACTGTGGTACCTGAAGAAGTCCCAGGGTTACTTTGCTATCCTGCGCTGCAGGTGTTATTGGTGCGATACTAGTTGTTAATAGTAATCCGAGAGAACAAATAATCATGAGAAGGGAAATATTTCGAATCATTCTCACCCCAAAATTTTCACCCCTCGTAGAGAACTTGCTTAGCGACCTCATAAATAAGAGCCGCTTCTTGAAAACCTACAAGGGAATGAGATTAACTTAACTCGGTCATTGAAACCTTATCTAACTTCGCACTTTCTAATAAATCTTAAAAAACCGTTGCATGATGTGTTATTTGAGGAATGGTTGGGAAAAAGGAGGAGACACTCATTGTGCTTGGATAGTGACATTCCAAAAAAGAGGGGGGATGGACGCTAAGGGGCGTCCATAAAAATTTTTTATTTGTTTCTTCGGCGGCGTTTCTGAACAAGACCCAGACCTAGCGCTAGAACTGCACCTAGGGCAATGGCTTCAATTGGAAAGCCTGGAATCGGCGGAGGCGCTGTAACCTGGACTGTAAATGAAACACTGTTTGTTCCTGTTGCACCTGTAGCATCAGAGGCTGTTACTTGGAGGGTGTGGGCACCAGGGAGGAGCCCTTGCACAGTTATACTAAGGTTCGTCACTGAGGCGTAAACAGAGCTATCCAGAAAGATTTGAGACTGATAGTATCCTGATCCAGTGTCAACGACTGTCCATGTAAGACCAACAGAGGTACCAGTGACCAATTGACCGGTGGTGGGTGCTGTGATGCTAACCACGGGAGCGACGGAATCGATGTAAAGCGCGAAGTGACCAGCAGATGTTCCCGTATTTCCTGCACCATCCCTCGCTACGACGTGAAGGTATCTGATGCCATCACTGAGCACTCCAGTCTGTGTGCCATTTATCGTAGTGTAGGTGCCTGTAAGAGCGGTTGGAACCGTGTTGGGGTTCTGGTCGAGAATGTAGTAGTAACCAACGATGCCATTCACATCAACGGGAACTGTCCAGTTAAGCTGTGCTTGGTTGGTTGCAGACCAGGTCGCTGGTAGGTGTGTCGAAGAAGAGATAACTGGTTCAATTACTGTGTTGTCGTACCAGATTGAGAGGAATGGGTCACCGACGATGTTCATGCCGTAGAACCATTCGAGGTATTGGAGCCCTCCTGAGCCACCTGTGTTGAGCTGGTTGGAGAACCAGTTTTGGAGGCTTTCACCGAGGGTGTTGTTCTGGCCGAGGGGAGTGTAGAAGTCTGTGTTACCGAGCATTCCACCTGTTTTAGTACTACCTATGACACCTACACTGTAGGAGCTGTTGAATAGATATGCAACGGCTAAGTTGTCGTTGATAGTCCATTCTGCACCATGGCAGCAGAAGAGGTTGTAGAAGTTAAATGCAGGCGGCACATTAGCAATCTGAGTTGAGGTTGTTGTCCCTTCACCGGCCCCGCCGGGACCGAAGAAGTGGGTTGTTGCTGAGCTGTGTGCACAGAGGTGGGTCCACTGGTAGTTTGAGGGTAGCCTCGTGTTTAGCCAGTCCGTTGCGGTTGTAGTTGTGCCTGGGGTGTAGACCAGCGTGGTAGTTGAATATGCCTGTTGGACCGCATTATCATAGGTTGTAGCCCAAGGAATCCAGTCGTCGTCTATGTAGGTCAGTGCCCTGCGTTGCCGCTGGACGCCCCCAATCCGATAGGAGTGAAGACGGGCAAAATACATGTTCAAATAGTCGACCACTGTGCCTCCTGGACCCTTTATTGAGCCAGTTACTAGGCTTTGTGGATCAATGCGCCCGATGTATATTTCAGGGTAGATGTTAGCACTTGCTGAGGCATTGTGCTTGTCGTAGATGCCGTTTGTGGGGTTGATATCATACCAGTTTCCATCGAGGTCTTGGAGGAAGAGGTCACAGATGAATGTCTCAGCGTTGTATGTTTGTGGGTTGTAGGTTGTGGGGTGATAGAACTGAGCGTATGGTAGACGCCCTATCAGTACAGCTCCGACAAAGTTGGTGTACGTGTTGTACCAGTTCGTGAGATTACTCTTGATTTGTTCAGCGGTGGTCAACACTGATGTGTAGAGGATTGTTTGGTAGCCTGAATCGTTTAGGTCTTGGCGATACTGGGTAACCGCCGATGATATGCTAGAGTAGATTGTATTCTGGACGATTATTGCCACTGTTTCAGTGGGTGGCGGCTTAGGCACTGTTAATGGAGTTGAAGACCGTGTTGACTGAGGGATTTGAAGAAACTCTAGGGTTAGGTTGCTAGTATTAGCTACTGGTGTTAATGGTGCGAGGTTAACTGTTAGTATTAATCCGAGAGAGCAAAGAATTATGAGAAGGGGTATTTTCCGAATTATCCTCACCTAAATTTTACTCCTTGTGGTCAAGGATGTAGAGAGATAATTTGGAGCTTATCTCTGGATTGCCACAAGAGAGTAAGCTACCTGAACCTAACCGTTGGAGCCTTATCTAACTTTGCTTTTTCCAAGTACCATTTGACTTAATCATCACGTAATGCATTATTCGGGGAAGGTGGAAAAAAGAAATAGACGCTGTAAGATGTCTATAGAGAGGAATGCCTAGGTTTTCTTGTTGCTAGACTTCTACGCCAAGTTTGAGTTTCCGGACAAGTTCCTTGTAGCGGTTCCTGACAGTAACTTCAGTTACTCCTGCTACTTCTCCGATTTCTCGTTGTGTTCGGCGTTCGCCCTCCATTATCGATGCAATATAGAGAGCTGCTGCGGCAATACAGGTGGGGTCTTTGCCCGAGGTGATGCCTTCTGTTCGGGCTCGCATGAGTATGCTTTGGGCGCGGGCTTGGGTACGCTGGGATAAACGGAGAGCGTTGGCGTAGCGGGGGATGAAGTCTTCTGGTTGGGCTATTGGCATCTGGAGCCCAAGGCGTCGTACGAGGAGCCTATAGGATCGTCCCAGCTCTTTGCGTGTGACGCGCGTATATCTGCCCACGTCAGCGAGGGTTCGTGGGAAGCTTGTACGACGGCAAGCAGCATAGACACAGGCGGCGACGATGGCTTCGATGCTGCGTCCTCTGATTAGGTTCCTTTCAAGGGCATGGCGATAGAGGAGGGCGGCGGTTTGGCGGACTCTTCTAGGTAAATCGAGCTGTCCTGCTAGACGGTCAAGCTCGCTCATAGCGCTAGCTAGGTTGCGCTCTGATGATTGATAGACACGGCTGCGGGCATGCCATTTTCGTATTCGTTGCATTTCTGCACGGCGTCTAGGGTCGAGGCGGTGTCCTCTAGCATCGACATCCCGCCAGTCGATTGTAGTGCTTAACCCTTTATCGTGCATGGTGAGTGTTGAGGGGGGTCCTGCTCTCGCCCTCTTATCTCGTTCCTCAGCGGAGAATTCTCGCCATTCAGCGCCAAGATCAAAGACATCCTCTGTCAAAACAAGGCCACAACCAGCGCATACTAGCTCACGGTTACGGGATACCACGTATTCCTTGCTTCCACAGTTCGGGCATTCGCGGGGCTCGTCCGCCGAGCCATCTTCACTTCTTTTCCTTCGACGCGAGGACTCTTCAGCCATTCAAATCCAGCCTTTTCCCAAACGTCCAGTCTAGTAACAGATGGAGCTGATTAACTCAATTGACACTGACTCTTGTAAATATAAGCCTGCTGTTCTTACCTGAACGGAACTATCCTTCTCCGCACATAAATAGTTAAACACTAGAAGAAAAGCAAACCATTCCAAGGGAAAGTTCTCTGGTTTGGGCTTAGTTTGGTGTGAAATCTAGGCAATTACCCTAGTTTCTGACGGTTCAGTTGGGGCACTTAGCCCCATTAGAAGCAAGAATTCGCTTGGCTCCTCGCCTGCTTCAATGGACTTTACTTTGTACACTAGGCTGCGCTGGTTCCTTACGGCTTGTGCTTGGCGGGCCCCAATGAACTTCTTGCGTACGCCGCAAGTGGAGCCTATCCAGAGCCAGATCTTGCGTTCTTCGTCGTCTACTATTATTAGTACCCGGCCGCATTCAAGCTCGTCTTTGAAATCTCCATTCGGCGTAATTTCCGTGATCTCCCCGTCATTCTCAACGTCGAAAATTACAAGTCTTTCAGTCAAAATTATCCTCTCGTCTTGGTATTCTCATTTGATTCCTTTTAAGTCTTAAGGTAATTTAATCGCCTTGAAGACATTTTCAGTATTCCGCAATCTTGTAGTAGTTTTCTGCGATATCCTTAACACGTTCATACTTTAAAACTAATACCAATATAGAACAGGCATATCGAAGGTGGTAAAATGATTGAACCGACCGCTTACGATCGAGTCATTGCAGCGGTTCGTGGAGAGCCGCCAGACCGAGTGCCAGTTATCCCTCAAATAACCTACACTACTGCACAGCTCACTGGTGTCGGACTGGTTGAAGCTTTACACAGCCCTGAAAAAACTGCGAAGGCTCTACTCGCTGGACAACGAGAACTAGGATATGACGCTATCTACGCTGGATGGGAAAGTAGCTTCAATTTACTAGCTGAAGCAATGGGGTGCTCAATGCGCTATCCTGATGACGACGTACCCCAAGTGACAGGCCACATCGTTCAAGGTTCAAGCGATCTTGACAAGGTGCCCGTACCAGACCCTGAGAACGCCGGACGGATACCAATCCATCTTGAAACCGTCAAACTAGTCAAACGCAAAGTAGGTGACAAGGTTCCCATATTCTGCTATGTACCGGGCCCCTTCACGCTTGCTGGCCAGTTATGTGGGGTGAACAAGCTGATGATCGCCACAATCCGAGACACCCAGTTTGTAAAAGATTTGACCCGAATAACCACTGAGGCGTCTATGAGGTATGTTGAAGCAAACATTGCAGCAGGCGCCGATGTAATCGTGGCAGCTGACCCAACTGCCAGCTCTAGCCTAATCAGTCCCAAGATGTTCAAAACACTCGCATTACCTTGTCTGAAGGAGGTCTTATCTGTCGCAGTCAAGGAAGGGGTCATACCATCTCTCCACGTTTGTGGTCAAACCACACCAATTCTTGAGCTAATGTGCGATACTGGTGCTAAAATCCTGGAAATCGATCATCTTGTGGACCTCGGAAAAGCCAAACAAGAAGTGGGAGAAAAGGTCTGTTTGCAGGGGAATATTGACCCCACAGATCTTTTACTCACAGGTACTCCAAAGGATGTAGAGCAGGCTGCTAGAAACTGCATCCAACAGGCATCACTTGGAGGGCGTTTCATTCTTAGCAGCGGCTGCGAGATTCCGCCAGCAGCACCACTTCCAAACATCCGAGCCATGGTAAACGCTGCAGTTAGATATGGAAAATATGAATAATAAGGAGTTTTCATTAAAACCCGGTTGGTTTAGGTGAAGACAAATCCACAGGCACAGGTTTTTGCAGAGTGATTTCGCATCTTGCCTCGTTGATTTGAGAGGTCCACGCATATGCTTCCACGCCTTGATTTACTGCTTTACGGAGAGTAGAACCGAAGACCGGATCAATGATATCGTGAGGCCGGATGCTCTCAGCATCATTGCGTTGGACTATAAAGATGACTGCGGCGCGATACCCATTTTTTGTAGCATGCATTAGTTCTTGGAGGTGACGTTGTCCTCGCAGGGTGACCGCTCGAGGGAAATATGCGATGGTATTTTCAGCGTGTGTCGATGACTTAGCCTCGATAAGGCAAGGTTTACTTGTGCCATTCTGAAGCAAGAAATCCAAGCGGCCCCCCAAGTATGAAGGCTCGGGTCGGATATCTGTATAATGGGCGAAGGGGGCTAGTGACTGGCTGCTAAGTACCTCAATAAGGAGCTTGTTCGGGACTCGCGAATCCAAAGAAAGAAGGATACCTCGATGTCGCACTCCAACAAGATTATGCTCAGTCTTTCGATGCTGCGCGGGCGTGTGACTAACGAGCACCTCGACACCAGGATAGAGAAGGTCTGGCATCGGTCCAGGGTTAGGAAGGTAGCAGGGCACCTCCCTTCCACCCACTTGACAGATAGCGAGGAAACGGTTTGGACGACGGAGAAATTCACCGAATGATAATTGCCCTTCGATACGCAATGAAAAACACCATAGCAGTCATCAACCCAGCATCTTTGCTCTTATTTTGATTTCCGTTTTACTACT
>JAEOSX010000177.1 GCA_016840135.1 Candidatus Hermodarchaeota archaeon | reverse complement strand
TTAACGTCTTCGCCGAATCATCCATATGACTATTACAAGGCCAATAATCCCAGCTACCCCACCTCCAATGATGAGGATTGGCATAGGATTGGCGTTGACGATGAACTCGTAATAGAGCCCTCCATTATCGTCGCGACCGATGTTCCCCAGAACATCCTGCGCAGCAACGTAAAGCTGAACCCGTACACCAGCTCGAAATGGATTGAGGGTTGCTTCATAGGTATTTCCATAGGCTAGGGTCATTCGGCTGCTTAACCACGCACCCATGTTGATACTATAGGCGACGTAGATATATTGTATGTTAGAACCGAGGTCTTCTTTCACAACTTGAGCTGTAACATAGACATTATCGCTGCTTAGTGGTTGGAGGGGAGCGTAGGTTACACCAAAGACCTGGGGGCGGAAACGTATGACTGTTGCTGTAACTTCGGATGAATTCGTGAGCCCATTGTTGTCAACTGCCCTAGCTTTGATGGTGACAGGACCCCATCCATTTACGTCCCAGTTGAAGTAGTATCGGGAGTTGGGAACAGCGACCGTCGCCGCATTCCAGCCGCTACCATTTATGTTAATCAATACGTGAGTTAATGGCTGCTCATCTGGATCTGAGACATTGACCCATATGGTGTATGTGCTGGCTTGAAAAATTTCCTCATCTGGTAGGGGTACATCGATGAGACAGGATACCCCCCAGTCAACTATAATCGAATGTGAAGCCCGTCCAACCCATCCTACCTCATCGTAGATGTGGGCGTTCAACTGGATTTCTCCATAGGCCTCTGTCGCATTCCAATAGTAGGTACAGTTTGTATCGGTGAGACCTGCTGATATATCAATCCAATCGGCGCCATCAATGGAAAGTTCCACACGATTCACGTCATTGAGCCCATCATCGATTTCAATAACAATGGGCACATCATCTGCTGGAGGGATATAGCCAAGTGGGGGTGAAGGAGCTACAAAGGTTCCCTGTGGGAAACCAGGGTCCGTTGAGACTATCTCAGCAAAGTCTGCTACCGCAGCAGCCGCTGTCTGGGCTACTATCGTTCCTAATTCAAATGAATAGTCAGGTTGGCCAGTATGATCCGCAGCGCTGTGAATATAGGGATGGCTCATCCCACCTCGTTCAAAGAACCATATCGCTGGAAAGTCTTTGTCCCAAAAGGGAGAATGGTCACTTGACCTCATATGGGGATTATACCATTTTGTGACTGGAGCATTCAGCCAGTCTTGCCCCCGGTTTTCAGCCAAAGTGGCAAACGATTCACTATCGCCACCGTTGTGAATTATGTCAATTTTTTGATTTTCAGGTGCTTCAGGATTGTCCCAGTAGATCATATCGAAATTAACCATTGCAGCTACTGTGATGCCGTTAAAATCCAGCATTCCTGCATAAGCTTTTGATCCGAAGAGTCCCTGTTCCTCTTGATTGAAGGCTACAAAATGAATACTATAACCGTAGGTATACTGAGAGAGTGCTTGAGCCATTGTCATCACTGCGGCAACACCTGAGGCGTCGTCGTCAGCACCTGGTGAAACCAATGGCGTAGTATCGAGGTGGGCACCCACAACTATTACTTCGTTATTTAGCGAGTTACCTCCAGGTAAAACACCAACAACATTTGGTGAGCCGCCACTGAAGTCGTGGATAGAGGTTTCTAGACCCACGCCTTTGAAGAAATTAAAAATGTAATTTACAGCTTCTGTGTTACCTAGTTGACCTACCATCCTGCTCCCGAAGCTGTTTGCTAGTGTTGATACAATACTAGCGTAACCTGAGGTTGTTATTTGGTCTATGATTGCTTGGATTTCAGCTGGAGCATCTATAACTTTCTGGAGAGGAACAGGTTGTGGAACTGACAAAGAATCTCCATCTTCAGAGAATTGATTATTGATTAACTCACTAGACGAAGTAAAGTTTATCTGCGACAAAGCTGACTGGCTCCACCCTCCGGTCACAAAACCGGCTGGAGTTATCATTGTCAACCCGCAGAACATTAGTAGTATAAGCCCAGAATACACCCATATCTTTTTCAAAACAAATAACCCCGAACTTCTTTATCTCAAGACCGTTTGTTGATTCTTTTTCTTATTTCTTTCTTTTCCTGCACTAACTGGTTAATATTGAAATCTACTGGAAGTAAAAATCTTCTTCCTTTAAACATGAGCAATCTTCTAACCCTGACCGAGTTTTACCTCGGAAAAGCCATAGGCAGAGTGAATCTGTTACAATACCGAACCCTGTGTTTCAGAATCCCCAATAGACACAGATGTTACTTTGAGGAGTGTTTCCTGGATTTGGTCAAGAACCTCTTTGAAGTCCTTTTGCACCGAGAGGTACAAATCGTTGCGCTGAACCTCGGTTTTGTAGATGATTTCTATTAATTCGCTTTTTAGGAATTTCGCGATATCGTCATAGGATTTGACCAATGTGATCATCTGGTCCTTGTAGGCACTATATTCAAGATAGAGGGATTTAACCTGAGAGATACCTAAGAGCATAGCCTTGTAGTCTCGGAGATGGGGCATCAATTTCCTGAGGTCCAGTCCTCCCTGAACTTTGTGCATCAACTCGACCATTTGTATATGAGAGAGATCAAAGAGGCTTCTGAAGAGTAGATTGTGGTGTTCTTCGTAAATCCAGCGTGTCCTATCAAAGAGGCTGACATGTTCCTTGAATTTCTGTCGTATTTTTTGGAATTCCTGGATTTTTCGGTCGAACTCTTCCATTTCTGCTCTACCAAAAAGACCTGATGAGTTAATAAGGATGAAGGCTGGAAACTCGCGTGAATATCTTGCGAAGAGGGATATTGCTTCAGTAACATGATTGAGTACTTTCTCGAAGCCTTCTTCCTTGACTGCGGCATTGACCGCGGCGAGGCCATTAAACCGGAGTTGCTCAACCTCCTCAGAGGCTATATATCGAAGGACTTCAAGGAAGTCGTGCATGAACTTGCTCTGAAAAGTTTTGTATACATCTTCGAGACGTGGTAAGTATTTGATAAGAACCTGTTTGTGTTTTTCTGAAACCTGCTGGTCTTCATAGAATTGACCAAGAAACCATCTAATGCCAGGAATATCCAGTTCCTTTGATTGAATGGCATGACGTGGGTTTTCAGCACTACGCACCATTTCATCAAACACCTTAGTATCGGTGATGCCAACGGAGGAAAAGAGTGTGTGTAAGCTTCGCCTTTGACTGCGATAATAGCTGTAATATGTGATTAGGTGATCAACGACATCATCGATGCTGTGAATGATCTGACTTCCTTCAAGAAGTAATACTCGGTCATTAGCGCCCCGTTTCTCTAGGTACTCTGCCACACGTGCTTGGGACTCGCTCCTGATTTGTGCTTTGACCCGTTCATATTGTGAGAAGACTGCCAAGTAACGATTTAATAATAAGCTAATTTTCTCTTGAACCATCTCGTTCTTGGGTCTTTCTTCCGGTCCCATTGGTGTTCATCTGGTATTTATTTTGATTCTGTCAGCACTGATTGTTTTCGATCTATTTCCCTTTGAAGTATCAGTTCAGTGATTTTCCTGAATGTTTCGTTAACCCCTTGATTTTCTTTTGCACTGGTCTCATAATACACTAGTCCTTTCTCAGTTGTCATGTCCTCGATGTCGCTGGAGGTGACTTCATAAGAATCAACCAGGTCAAGTTTGTTGCCAACCAGAACCATAGGAATTCCTTCACTGGCGTAACGCTGAACCTGTTCTACCCATTTTTCAACATTCAGAAAACTCTGTTTACGAGTAAGATCAAATACCAATACAGCACCTTTGGCGCCGCGATAATAAATCGGACGAATCCCAGCGTACCGCTCCTGTCCTGCTGTGTCCCAGACTTGTAGCTTGATAACGTGTCCATTCAGGGCTAGTGTTTTTACGACAAAATCGACTCCCAGTGTACTGATATACTGGTCAGTGAAGGTGCCATAGGCGAATCGAGTTGTAAGGCTTGTTTTACCAACTTCAGCATCACCTACGAGGACTATTTTAAAAAGGTAGTCGAAATTTTCACGTGACATGGTGCCTTGTCCTCATCCGTTTCCGAACAGAACGTTATCAAATATTAATTCAGGTGGTAATCACTTAAGCATTTAGTTCGGGTGGTATTCAAAGCCACGGTGAGCTTTACGCCGGCGGAGCTTACGTAAATCGTAGAGTTTTTTCAGCTCGTTAGAAGCGGTCCCCTTAGCTATACCTAGCTCTTCGGCAACTATTGCTGATGTGGCCTTTCGGAGTTTAAGGATTAGCTCCAGAATATCTCGTTGAATAGCTGTTAGCCCATCAACCTCGGATTCGATGAAGAAACCAAGTTCCATCTCCCTCTCTGTTTCTATGAATCGAGCCGCATCAGAGGGGCTGGGTACAAGAGTGGTTTCCTCTTGTAGACTAGGTAGTTGACGTGTTGTCTGGAGTACAAAATCGCTGGTTATTCGATCCCCAGCTGGATTGTCTTCCTGAAAGGCAACGGTAATGATGTTCTCACAGAGCCGCAGAGTTGGTCTTGGATATCCTCTAGTGTGCTTGTGAATTTCGTCAATAGCTCCCAATGTGAATGGTGTGATGTCAGTGCCACCAAAATGCTCGATTCGTTGACGGATTAATTCCTCTGTTTCGTTTCGTGTTAGGACTTCAAGGTGTCCGCCAGCTACTCTTCTCTCAAGCAGCATCTTATATGTGACCCTTTCTGCCAGTGGTCCGAAGATGTTGGTTAGGGCTTTCTGAAAGCCTGTTAGCCCAGCCATAAACAATACAACGGCAGGTGAGTCGCTTAGATGCCGAAGCCACTGGACAGTTTTTCGCTTCTCGGCGATTACTGTTTCTGAATCGCCTGGCTCGATGGCAAGGGTTTGGCCTTCGTCAATTAAGAGAATTATTCGTCGATGCTTCTTGAGGTAGAATTCCTGAACATTTTCTGATAAGGGATCTATGAGCTCAGGAGGAGGCCCACTTTCTTTCATTGTGTTCCGGGATATCAGAGTTGTAAGTGCAGTGCTAAGAATTCGAGTGTTGACTGGTTCAGATATCGAGCAAGGAATCATATTGGTTGATGTGTTCAGTTTTTGCAAGAACCAGCGTAGGACGTGGGTCTTTCCAGTTCCAGCCCGTCCTTCAATAAGTATGATGTTTCCTGTTCTGAGCTGCATCATCAGAGGATTGATGATCCGCTCCTCTCCTGCAAATACTTCTGGCATCACATCTATCCTGAAGGGGAAATCCCACCAACCCAAGCTTTTCAGGCGCTCGTCGATGGCAAACATAATATCAGCTACTCCTTGCCCAGTTGTTCACCACTGATTGAGGTCGAGTCATCACCTTGTTTCGTGTCTGATATGGCTTGATTGGTATCTTAGCACTCGGATAAGGCACCGTCTCCTAATCGCCCGAATGTATCATTGTAAGCAAAGATGCAGCACACATCGCCCCCTTCAGAATCAAAGGGTGGGTTTTCCTTACCGTTTACTTCGCACATATAGGTGCAATAGCTGCTGCTAACAAGATTTCCAGACCGTCGGCACATAATCACTTGTGATGTAGGAGCAAGTAGCTCCAGTACAGAATCTTTCGCTGGGAGTGTTTGTGGTGCTTCGAGTAGTGGTCTTGGGCGAATAATTTTTGCTTTATCGATCATTTATCCTCACCTTCCAAAAGACTTGCAGAAATTACCTGTTCGGGGCGCCTGAATGGATTCGCCAGTTCTGAAGGTGTGCGAACAACCCAGGTTTGTGCCCCTATTTTTCATTTCTGAAGCCCCATAGCATCATTGAACTTCATTAATCTTCATTCAAGTTCATTAAGGGAGATTAGAACCCTATAAAGCTTCCTATCAACTAGAAGGTTTCACTCTAGCCTCCTAGGAAGGGCTACTTTCATCAATTTTCTCATTCTAAAGGAAATAAAGAAATAAACCCTATTAATGCCTGAAATCCCTTTTCAGTACGGATAAGGCGTCGATTCCCCCATTGAGAATTTGGTCGGTCATTTTACACTCAAATGAAATGGAATGAACATCGACCCCAAAAAGACAAAGAGCCTTTCAGATAATGGAGCTGGATAACGGGCCCGAGCTAGAACCAAACTCCTCAAAGAGAAAGACAAGGAGTTCAAAACGCTCAGGGATGAGATGTAGAAGTGATTGGATACCGTCATCTGAGAGGTCGGGGGAGTCTTTACGGAATCTGATGAATGCTCTAAGATCCTCGATTAGTTGTTTGAGTTGAAACTCTAGATATTTCCCTTGTTCGGAGATAGTACTACCTAGCCTTAAGGAAGTCTTTGCGATATTCATCTCAGGCTGATCTGGGGAAGATTGATACTGGCAATCACCCTCCATTCCACCCCTTAGGAAAAGGTAACGCTTAGAATACTCTGGAGTTATGAGGAGGTCGTAAACCTCATCTGTGACACCAAGGAGTGTGGATGTTTTATGAACTTGGTCCCCCCGGCTATGGAGGATCCCCTGAGCAATACCTATGTCAGTAATAGCTTCCATATGCGGGATTCTAAAGGGGAGCATCTCGTTCAGAGACTCTCTTATTTTCGTGGTTTTTTCAGGGTCACAAGAGATGATTATGGCTGAACCGATGAGGACGTTTAAGAGAAGAACATCGAGTACCCCTCCCAAGGTGTTGAGTAAATATTCAGCAGGGGTGAGTTCATGTTTATCGGTGACATACCTATTATTGTGGGCAGCTAGGGCTTGCTCGATTGTTGGTACGAATGCGTCAAATATCCTGGTCCCACCATCCCAGTCCTTGAATATGTGATCGTACGTGTTTAGGAAGAGGACATTTAGGCTGTGAAGAACGGCCTGGACTTCAAGGAGATCTGTGTCTGAATCAGCTAATCCTACAGTGACTAAATCATTTAGGACATCGTAGTGGAATCGGTATTCGCCAGCTTCGATGGTGCGAATTTCCTCATCAATTGCTTCGTGGCCGAATTCCCTAATAGCCGTTAGCAATCCTGTTAGGAGTGTCTGGTCAAGCTTTACGACTGGTGAGAGAACTGAAATGAGTGTTTCACCAGACCTGAGAAAAATGAATACGGAATGGATTTTTCTTGACACCGTTACACCCCTCACCTTTACTTTTCTTTCATCAAGATGAGATTAAAGTGTTTCTTCAACACCTTTTTCGTGAACTTCTTCAGCATACTCCTAATTTATAAAGATTATTTACTTGCTGGTGATATTGAAGGACTAAAGAGGTGTTTGTTGTGACGACTAATAAAATTTTGAAGACCTTAGAGGAGTTATCGGAGTCAATTGGTGTCTCCGGTTTCGAAACCCCTCCACGCAAGTTAATACTCAAGGAAATCAAGAATCTTGTAGACAAGGTTTGGGTAGATCCCTTAGGGAATTTGTTGGCAGTCCGTGAAGGTGATGCAAAACACCCTCGCATCCTATTGGATGCTCATGTAGATGAGATTGGATTCATCATAACTCATGTTGATAAACGAGGGTTCCTTCGTATTGCCCCCCTGGGTGGGTGGGACCCAAGAACACTACCAGGTCAACGTGTCATCATTCAGCCCCACGCTGTGAAGGAGAAATACCCCTCACCCGTTTTTGGTGTCATCACGGCGATGCCACCACACTTGACCTCAGCTGAACAGCGAAAGAAGGTCATCCCGATTGAAGAGCTCCTAGTTGATATTGGCGTGACCTCTCGTGACGAAGCGGAAGAGATGGGTGTTGTGATGGGTGTTCCGTTAACTGTGTGGCAATCATTCAAGAGGCTCACCGATGACACATTAACTGGTAAGGCATTCGATGATCGTGTGGGTTGCACCATACTAATCGAAGTTCTACGGCGCTTAGAGGAAGCTAAGAATAGAGTGGCAACTGTTGTTTTCAACTTTGCAATGGCAGAGGAGGTTGGAGCACGGGGAGCCAGGACAGGCGCTTTCACATTGGAACCTGATGTTGCACTTGCTCTAGAGTGTACAACTGCTGCAGACATCCCAGGGGTTCCCGAATACAAATCACCCACTCGTTTAGGAGAAGGCCCGGCAATTACTTTAGCTGATCGTTCAATGATTGCTCATCCAGATGTGGTCTCGGCTCTAAAGCGAGTTGGAGAGAAAGGAAAGATTAGACACCAGATAAAGAAGCCGATAATAACCGGTGGAACAGACGCTGGACAGATTCACATGACAAGGGGAGGCGTTCCCTCAGGGGTTGTCTCAGTTCCCTCTCGCAACATCCACTCAGCTGTATCTGTAATTCGTCTCTCTGATATGGTCGCTGCCGTTGATCTTGTCTACGGTTTTGTTCAAACCTGGAAGGAATAGGAGCAGGAAAAAGATGACTGAAAGTAAACACCCCTCAGCAGAGGACGTTCTTCGTGGAGAAACGATAATTCTCCTTGCCACAAGTGAGGGCGATCAACCACGAGTACGTCCAGTAACACTTGTTGAAAGCCTTGGTGAACTCTTCGTGTTAACCGGGACAAAGGATACGAAGGTAGCACAGATACAGGCAAACGGTAAAGTAGAGTGCCTCGCACTAGTCGCACATAAAGACTCCACAGGATACATCCGGTTCTCTGCCACTGCAACCATAGAGAAGGACCCGGCTGTTCGAGCTAGATTAGCTAAAACGGCGTCTTTCTTTGACCAATTCTGGGATAGCCCCAAACACCTTGGTTATACACTGATACGCATCCGACCTGTAAGAGTAGAATACATGAAGCCCGGCGAAATGGAAGCAACAGAAATTAGCAAACTTGAACTCAAGTAATTGGAGGTTATCTTGTAGTGGATGAAGAACTCCCCTCCCCTGAAGAAATACTACGAAGAAGGCCATTGGTTTACTTGGCAACTGTTGATGATGGCAAGCCACGGGTTCGTCCAGTAACCTTGATAGAGAACCAAGGTAAGCTCTTTGTGATAACGGGGATGAAGGATGACAAGGTCACACAGATTCGAAGAAATGATAATGTAGAAATCGTAGCACCACATAGACACGGTGATGGTATCGCCTTTATTCGTATGTCAGCTCACGCAACCATCGAGAAAGACCAAGAAGTAAGAGCCAGGGTGGCTGAGGCTGTAGAATGGTTTGGTGATTATTTTGGTAGCCCGAGTAGCCCAGAATATGCTCTAATTCGAATCCACCCTGATGTGGTCCTATACAAGAAGCCCGGTATCAGACAACCCGTGCTAATTCCGAAACTCTCGCTTTAACCGGCTCTCATGGTGGTTTTACTTTGAATGACAGGATGCCTATTGTAAGTTTCATTGACGTAACCAAGACCTATGAAACCCAAGAGGGTCCTGTCCATGCAGTTGAAAACATAACTCTAGATGTTAAGTCTGGCGAGTACCTTGCCATTGTTGGACCCTCGGGCTCAGGGAAAACGACTCTGCTTAATCTTGCGGGGAGCCTTGACCACCCTAGCTCGGGAACCGTTTTATTTCGTGGACAGAACTTAGCGGAACTGTCACGGAGAGAAATGGCTGCTCTTCGACGACAAGAGATTGGTTTTGTATTCCAGACCTGGAACCTTGTAAAGGGACTCTCTGCACTTGATAACATCCGTTTGCCAATGGCCTTTGCCAGGATACCCAAGCAAGAACAGATAACCCGGGCGCGCAAACTCCTCGAGCTGGTAGACCTAGCTGATAGGGAGGATCATCCTCCTGACCAGTTGAGTGGTGGACAGCAGCAACGTGTTGCCATCGCTCGGGCAATAGCAAACAAGCCAAGGGTGCTTCTCGCGGATGAACCTACGGGAAATCTTGATGAAGAAACTGCACAAACAATAATCAACCTGCTCCGTCAGCTCAACCAGACAGAAAACGTTACTGTCCTCTGTGCTACCCACGATCTCGCACTTGCCAGCGTAGCAGATCGAAGTGTGCAAATAGTAGAAGGTCGATTGCAGCAAGATGGGTAGAGTTGCTAGTTCTGTGGAATGCTCTATCCTTTCATTGGTGCACCGCATATCGCGCAGAAACGATCTTCCGTGTCACCCATCGCATTGCAGGAACGGCAGACTACCCGTCGAACATGGGGGGAGGTTGGGGAACGTCCTGGCTGCCGGGCTTGATGAAGGTGGGTTCTAGCTATACCGCCTGTTTCTCCGTGTTCGGCAAGAGCAAGGATTCCTGCAATCAAAGCAAAAAGACCGCCTATTGCTGGAAGGCTTATGATGCCGAAAACTATCCAGAGGGCTCCAATTGAGCGCAGATTGTTCTGAACCGATGTGCGTGTCGCCAAGACTATGATCCCAGAGATGCACCCTGCAACCCCGATGAAGACCAGTAGGGAGAATCTTTGCAGGACAATTAGGTACAAGCTCTGGTACCAGGGGTCCCACTGTGCTAGGATTTGATAAAACCTAACATTGAACCAGGCTGTTGAAGCATAGTTTGCGCAACCAAGGGCGACTAGTAAACATATTATTCCTGAGGCTAGGGCAAGGCCCTTTATCGTTCTAATTCTACTCAAGCATATTCCCTCAAGTTTTGGCTACTCCATCCTGTTCCTCTTTTCCCCGCCTAAAAGTGTTATCAATAACGACCAGCTTAACTCCTCTTTGATGAGCCGCAGTTCACACAGAAGCGGTCTGCAGACTCCATAGGACTACCACAAGAGGGACAGACTGATTGTTCATGAATAGAGTAAGGTTCTTCCTCAGGTACTGTGGGTTGTCTTCTCGGGATTGGACCGGGAATTGGAGGTCCTTGTCGTTCCCAGCGTTTCCAGCGTTGACTTGGATCAGTTTGGCGACTTCGGCGGCGACGGCTGCTATGCTCAACAATGGAAAAGATTCCCGCAATGAATACTAGAAAGCTAGCAAGAGGCATAATGGACAGGACACCTGATACTGAGCTGAATACTAGCCAAGTTATTCCTATTCCGAGAGGATTACTGCGTACTGAGGTTCGGAGAATCAGAGTAATTATAGAGAGAACTACTCCAATACCTGAACGAATGATGCCAGGCGAGAATATTGACAGTATGGAAAATAGGTTATTGTATGTAAAGTAAGGATGATAGGGGAAGATGGGAAGCATCAAGTTGTAGAATAATGAAATTGAACTCACTGCAAGACCAATCAACCCACCTGCTAGGGCAAGTGGCCGTGCGTTATCAACATGCCTCAGAATATACCCTCTATAGTACCCCCACTGTAACGAGAATAAAAACCTTCACAAGAACACTAGAACCCTTCAGTTTGTACTGCTACGTACACGAGTTTCCTAGGAAAAAATGTTTCCAAGAAAAAAGTATGTGTGCTTCCCGTCTCAAAGATTCCTTGTGAGGGAAGCACCTTGAAACACACCTATGGAGTTAGATGCCATGCTCAGTGTTATGCTAGCCTAGAAATGCGACATGCAGTAGTGGACTGCTCGGCGTCGCTTGTCCCACAGCGCGTTCATCGCCTGCTTTTCTGTGTGGTATGTGCCGGCTTGACCATCAACCTGGAGCTGAACGCTGAGGCTGCGGAGCTGCTTGAGCATCTCCTTCCGGAGCTTGGTAAGTTCCGCTTTGGGGGTCGCTTTATCTGAAGCGATCTCTGAGGCGAACCTTGCTGTGAGCTTATCGTGGAGCTGCCTGTAGGTTTCAACGCTGTCAAAGACCTCAAGAGACATTAACTTACCCTCACTGATGACTGCTAGTCCGACCTGTCGATCCTGGGGCTTGACCTTGGAGAGCTCCTCACGCATCATACGCACAGCCCTTGCTTGAATATCGCTGTGCCGGGTTGAGCTTTCAGCGGCTGCAATGACCGGTTTTCCGCGGTATGACTTGCTCTTCAGCGTTTCACGATGTCGACGGACCTTACCCCAGACTGCACTTTGATCTGCGGTGCTCGCTCCTAGGGTGTGGGCTCGGACACTTGGCGACGCTACACCGTAGTGCTCAACGTCTGTCATGATTCCGTGGCCTTCTCGGATGGGGTGGACGTCGTGGGTGCAGCGGCAGGGGATTTCTGTCTTTGACTTGGCTGGAACCAGATGGCTGCCCACTACGACACGGGACTGGGTGCCTTCGGCGTGTACATTCATGCCTGCTATGAAGAGGATTGGCATGTCGCCCTTGTTTACGGCGATGAGTGAGTCAATGCTGCCGGAGTCTCTGAGCTCTAGCACGCCAGCTTTGAGGGCTTCGTTCACGGTGATGTAGCTACGCTCTCTTTCGGGGTCCTTGTCAAGAATCGGGATGAAATGGGCGTTGCCTACCTGTTGTGTTTTGCCTAGCTCTAGCTCGTCAATTGCTTCTAGTAATTCGTCTACTACTTCTTTTGATTCGGTAATTTCTTTTCACCTCCCTGTTAGTTGTAATTTGTAATCTAATTTCACGAAAAGAACTCTGCTATATAAACCTTTGCCGTAATGAGCCGCCCAGACTTGATGAGATTAAGTAGGTTTCAGAGAAGAAGCTGATACCAGCTCAGGACATGAGCTGGCACAAACATTGTAGGAATAAGAACAAATGAACCAAACAACAGAAGAACAACACTTCTTCACCTCCTTCTCTGACAGGATTGGAGATAGAGGTCGTCCCGACTATGACTTTGTGGTTCTCGGGTCAAAACCAAAGAGTGCTCATCAGCGATACCTTCGACGAGTCTATCTTCCTGCAGACAGAGGAGGCTTTGAGCAGCGCCCTGTTCCCCTCCTCAGCGACGAGCAATACGTCCTTGAAACAGAGTACACGGAGGAGAGGACGGCTGAGGGTTCGTCCAGTAAAACAGCGACAGTAACCATAACTGCACAGTGCAAGTTCTGGGTCATCATAGAATTTGACCAGAATGGACAACACCCAAGCTACCAGATGCAAGAAGCTAGGGGCCCGTTCCCCACACGAGACGAAGCAATAGAGGCATCAATACTCGGAGGCTAGCTAATGCCTCCCCTCATTTTTTTCAGTTTTACTGGTGCGTCGAGTTCGAGGTAACTGTCTAGGCAGGGTTTTGTCTGTCCTGAAGCCGCTATCGTCTAGATTTGTATTTGATCTGGTGTTCCTTTCTTTTCTCCTAATAGGAGGAACAGGTGAAGGTGGTGGCTCTATTACACGTGGTTCTGTCGAAGCTGGTGGTGGAAGAGGTGTACCTGGGGATTCTTCTTCCCTTACTGGGGCTCCTGTTTCAGATACTAGTTTAACTACCACCTCGAAGCGTTCAGGCTCGGGTGGGGGTTTTGGTTTAGGCTTTGCTTTTGGCTTAGCCTTCCGTTTCCGTTTGGTTTTTGGTCTACGGCTCATACCATTGCCCACCGTTCCCATATTACTCTTCATGAACTTATGAATATACTTGTATGGTTCTGTCGCGTTTTTACTCTCATAGAAAGCACTTTTCTGTGATGTTGACCCATTCAAACAGCAGTATTCGTGGTTGGGTTGGAGCTTTTCATGAGATATCGGATTCCTTCAATATTGTTTGTTCTTCTTTGGGCTATCCTTCTTCTTTCAGTATTAGCTAACATTCAGGGTGTAACGCATCCTGTTCTAGTTCCGAACAGGGGTAACGTTTCAAGTGCTCAGATGCGTACTATGTCTGATTGGCCAAGGATTGCCCTTATCGTTGATCCTGCGGTTGAAAATAGTATTCCAACTGATGTGGATGATTTTGAGAGATTACTGGAGGCTAGGTTCTTCCAGGTTACAACCACTACTCAGTCTTGGACCTCTGTGGCAGCTCTACGTTCACACCTTCAAACACTGTATGATTCAACTTTTGGGCTGGAGGGTGCCATTCTCTTGGGCGATCTCCCTGCTAGCTTGTATTGTATTGCTGATGCGCCAATACATCTGGAAAGTGGGTACGTCTATGATTTCATATCTGATCTCTATTTGATGGACCTCGATGGACAATTCATTGACGGAAATGGAGATGGGTCCTTTGATATCCATTCTGACCCTGATGGTGGGGGACCTGCCGATATAACTCCAGAGATTTGGGTTTCTCGTATTGTCCCCCCTGTTCCTCCACCCAGCTGGCCCACCGATAGGATGGGTTTGCTAAGTGACTACTTGGATAACCTTCACAGTTACTTGGATGGAACCTATCCCCTGACCGGGGATGGCCTCCTATTCGTTGATAATCCTTGGAGGACTTCAGCACAGACCTATGAGAACCAGATGGCAAATCTCTTTGACCCTTCAGACATCACCAGAATTAGTGGAATAGATGATACTACGAAAAGCCGGTGGCTACTCGAAGCGGGACAGAGCTTCCTCTATGGGACGGTCATGGTTCATGCGGGACTGACCTGCCACACTCAATGTTTCTACGAACCCGACGAATACAACAAGAATTACCTAAATCATACTGAGCTGCGCCAGTACTCCATCAACATTCCCGTCCTCGATTTGTTCACCTGTAATTCCGCGAACTTCACTCACCCAGATTATGATGCTGGTTGGTATCTGTTCGGTCCTGGTCGGGTCGCATCCGCTGTTTCGTGTACTCGGAGTGGTGGAATGCTCTACAAGACCGAATACTTCACTCAGCTCGCACGAGGGTGGGACACGGGACGTGCATTCCTTGAGTGGTTCACCCTTGCCGTAGCAGGATCACTCCCATATTCTAATGAGTATTGGTGGCGGGGTATGGAACTCCTCGGTGACCCCACAATCGTTCTGGACCAAGGACTCGCTGTGAGTCAACCAAATCTCGGACCCACCACTGAAGGTGTGAAGGTCTGGGGCGTCACTGTGGAACACCCCACACAAGGATTTCTGACGGAGGCAAATCGGTCGGACTTCCAGCTCCTCGATGCTGACACACACCTCTTTACAGGTTTGTGGGGACGGCTCAACTACACTAACAACGGCTGGGAAGCCACCATTCCCTGGGACACCTTCTCTAGTTTTGGCGGAGGGAGTTACGTTGCTGTCTGCCGCTTTGAAACCGATGACGACTATGCGGGTACCAGCCAGGTCTCTGGAGCCTACACCTGGCCTCCCTATTTCTTCTTTGATACTTATTGGCCTGAATATGTCATCATCATTGGTGGTGGTGTTCTCTGCATAGCTGTGCTCATCATTGTCATGTATGTTAAGCGGCATACGCTTTTCCCTGAGACCGAAATAGAACAGACCCATTGAAGTTTCCTAGCTGAGAGTTAGGAAAGGAAGTGTTCCGACGAAAGATAAATAACAGGTCATAGTGTGGTCAAGAAGTATGCCAGTTGATTCTGGAGTTCTTGAGGTAGTACTAAATTTGTTCAAAGAAGAAGGCAGGTCTTTGCAGGTAACCTATGTTGCCAGCCGGCTAGGTATCACGAATAGAGAAGCCAACAGAGCAGTTACAGCCCTTGTGGAGCAGGGCAAGCTTCGTGAGCCGATGTATAGCTTCTACGAACTGGTCGAGGAATGAATCTAATCTGTTAGTGCTGATTCAGCGAGACAGATTCGAGGCATTCCATTGCATAAGCTTTTTCTTATTGAATTTAGTAAAAGGTACCAAGGAGGCGGATTGTGTTGAACCGGTCTAATCTGGCTGTTATATTCTTCATAACTAGTTTGTCTTTGACAGTTGTTTCTCTTGTTGTTGGGTTCCCTTCCTCGTATTTACCCCCACGTATTCCTTCGCGTTATCTCTGCATCACGTTTTCATGGCTAGGTCATGCTGCTTCTATTTATTATGCTTTGAAAAACAAGAAGGTCGTGGTATACCGCCGGGGGAGAAGAAGGGGGTACTACTACCGTAGCGCTAGGCATCTTGGTCTTCTTACCGGTGTATTGATATTAGTACATATCTTGGTAAATATTGGTTATGTCGAGGTTGTTTTTTCTACACTATGGGTAATTGCAGCGATTACTGCATTCGTGGGTGGAGTTGTGTACAAGAATCCAAGGGATGACAAGATTGGTAATTATTAGTGACCCTAGTTGTTGGGATTGAGTGCCTAGTTATAGTAGGTTCTGTGAGTTAGCTTCTTTTCCGTAGTTGAAACATGAGGGTTTGGATGCGATGAGGAGTGATATTCAGAGTCATGGTGTTGGTGCTGGGGAATTTGAGTTCTGGTGCAAGGCTTGGTTCTTCAGCTAGCGTGGCAGCGGCGATGTTGTCGGGTGTGATACTGGTCTGAATC
>JAEOSX010000176.1 GCA_016840135.1 Candidatus Hermodarchaeota archaeon | reverse complement strand
GGGGTGGCAGCCTCGGGCAGCGTGTGGACCATGGGCACGATTGTGCCTGCCACTTTTGTCATAGCCTACCTCCTCTGCCTAGTGAGCGCCGCCAATGTTATCCGTCAGGTGGTCCAGCATATCGGGAACCGTCGGGATAACTTGGTCAAGGCTCTCTTCCGGGGTTATCTCTGGGCCCTGCTGGCTGTGGGGCTTGTGAGCGTGGTGCATCTGTACTTCTGTGTTAACGCACCAGAAATTTTTGCCATGTCCCTCTACTTTGTCGTGCCTATCCAGGTCTATGGCTTTACCATTCCCATTCCCTTTGGTTTGGGGTTTACGGGTCCTTTGATGGAGTTTGGTTGGCAGGTGGTAGTCTTTGCCATCGGCATCACTGGTGGTTGTGTGGGTGGCATCGAGCTCCTTCGTTATCTGACTGGGTATTTGTCTGAGCGGGGGCTCTACGCCAGTCTCCTCCAGGTTCTCTTGTTGGCGGTGTTTCCTGGTGTGAATATGGCCTTCTCGATCCTCCTTGTGATGCAGGTGGATCCCTTCATCGAGTTGATTGTTGTATTGACTGGTCAGGTGATGTCTTGAAATGATGTTGTTACAGTTGGAGCCCTTTGCCTGGTTGGCTTTGGTGGCACCCCTGACGGTGCTCTTTGGTGGCACCCTCCTCGCCATGGTCTTAATCAACCTGTTGCTGAATTACCGGGGCAGCCACTATACAACCATAGGCACCTGCCTACTGGGCATCGCAGTCTTCATCTTATTGGAGCTTGTGATGGGACTCTTCATCGTCGAGTTCAACATAGTCATTCTGGTTTTCGTGCTCCCCTTCTTGCTCCGAGAAGCCATCTCACCTTCGGGGGGAGGTCAGACCTTTGCATGGCCCCAGCTAATCCAAGTGACAGAAAATCAGGGATATGTGGTTGAGGATGTACTCTGCTTCCAGTACGGCAATGGATACGCTGCTCTAGCCGCCCTTGTTGTCACCGCGGTCACTTTCCCCAGCGAAGAAACTCAGGAAGATGAGGAGGTTGTGGATTGGCTGCGCCCCTTGTGGGAGGAGGGACGCTGCTCAGGAGTCACCTACACTTACGAGGTAGTGGTAGAGGACCGGGTAGCAGTGCACATCTATGCGGTTGTTGAGGGCAAGGACTGGGTGCAGGTGCTAGGGGAGGCTCGCCGGGCAAGACTGGTGGCTGAAACCAGTCTTGGGCGTGAAGGCAGAGTCTCCCTAGAAGTGTTAGAAGGTGAAGCTCTCTGCAAGGTTTACCAGAGCCTAGACTTTGGCGAAATAAAGGGAGCTGTATCCTCCATCGATGCAGCGCCTGAGTTAAAGTTTCTTGGCGTCGTCTCACTACAGGGCTGGCTTCCAGCAGATGTGGAGGATTTAGTGCGGCAGATGCTCGCCCACAAGATCCGGGGAACACTACTTATGCCCTTCATGGCAAGACCCTTACCCCACCTGAAGCGGCTTAAGGAGCACCCACTATTGCAGGTGGATGAGGAGCACCAGGTCCGGCTGCCTCGACGGGTGGAAGACCACTTACTCCGGGACACCTACCAGCAGCTAGAATTCATCCAGCTCTGCGAGGAGACGGGCTGCTTCCACACAGGAACCACCCTAATTATACAGGGAGCTTCTCTGGACAAAGTGGAGGCGAAACTCAGACTCCTTGATGGTGTACTGGCTGCCTTTTGTGGCACTGATAGTGTTAAAGTGATGCCATTGAAGAGGTGGAGGCGTAGGTGGGGGGAGTTCCTACTCCGTCGAGCCCTCTTCAAGGGGCAATCAGTTAGCGGTGATCAGATTGGTAGACTCTTACAAATACGGAATCCCCTACCAGGGATGCCCTGCCAGGTCTTGGCTCCTGATTTCTCACTCCCTCCCATAGAGGATTATACTCCATCTACCTTGGGATTGGGTTGGGGGTTGTGGAGAGAGAACCGTGTCCAGCCAGTGATTTTGTCCCAGAGGGCTTTGGTGTTGCATATGGTGGTACTGGGTGAGAGTGGCTTTGGTAAGACCCGCTTTGTCGCCCATCTCCTAAAGGAGGTAGCCACCTCCGAATCACCCCCACACTTCCTTCTTTTCGACTTAAAAGGGGAATACTCCAGGTTGGTTTCAGCTGATTGTGAGGTGGTTGTGCCGGGAGGTGATGTGGCTCCTTTGCGTGTGAGCCTCTTCGACCCCCAGGGCGAGGACCCCACAAGCTACGGGCTCAGGCTGCTAGGTATCTTTCAGGATAATCTCGTCCAGACCTTTGGTGAACGAATCTCTCCCCTAGGTACCCGTCTGCTCAGAGAGGCCCTTGCTAAAACCATTAGGGCGGGTCCAAGGGGATGGAACTTTAGCCGGCTGTTCCGGGAGATTGATTCTGCTGCTTCTCGGCTGCGTAAGACCGTTCGTGAGGTGGGGCAGTCAGCTGAGGCCTTGAAGAACAGGCTCCAGCGCTTCTCAACCGGAGTGATGGGTGAGGTGTTGACAGGTCCTGCAACCCTGGATGTGGACCAACTACTGAAGCGTAATCTGGTGGTGGATCTCAGCGTGATGCTCCAGAGGGGCTGCACCAGGGCTGACCTGCGTCTGCTCCTTAATCTTTTGCTCCATCGAGTGCTTCGACAAGCCCTGCAACGTGGGATTTCGGTTGAGGACAGGACGGAAAACATTGTGGTGGTGGAGGAGGCTAACATCCTGGCTAAGGGTGGTGGGGTTGGTGGTGAAACGGGTTTGGAGGAGATTGTGTTGCTGGCTCGGAGTGCGGGGGTGGGCTTGGTGCTGGTGGCTCAGCGCCCCACGATTCCTGAGGATGTGTTGGCGAATGCGGGGACCCGAGTGGTGTTTCGTTCGCCCTGGGATGCCAGGTTGCTGGGGCGGTATCTGAACCTTACTGAGGAACAGGAGAACTATCTCAAGGTCCTTCCTAGGCGGGAAGCTCTGGTCATGGTGCCCCACAGTTCTCAGGCGATACGATTACAGACCCCAAGGGTGGAGGTTCGAATAAAGAGGTGTAGCGACGGAGCTGATGTCTCTGCTGACCGAACAGCGACAGAGGAGAATCCGGCGACTAGGAGAGCTCATACTATTGCTCAACAGCTGTCCGAGGAGACGTTTATTGCACTTCACAAGCTAATCGAAACCAACGGAAGTGAAACGAGTCCTAGTGATGTTGTAGAGCAGGAGCTGGTACAGCGACGCCTTGCCCAACCCAAGGGTGAAGGTTTGAAGGTGACACGGCTAGGACACCAAGTCTTCCTAGCCTACATTAAGCAAGCGGTTGGAGGAGTGCCAGAGCAAACAAACAGTCGTCAGACAGTTTGTGGGAGTGAACAGAGGAGGTGATGAAAGAAGACTGGAAGGGGTATCATAGTAGGATTAGTAATATGCGCTCCCGATAGAACAGCGCCTGAGACTGGGTGTCTGGTGTCGGGGGTAAGATAGGTATCTTGACAGGAATATCTTCCATGCTTTGTGATGTTGTTTACTAGTGGTTGTTGCCCTTCCGCCGGGGGCTTACAATGACGGCGGTTGGCGAATACGGAGTGAGGGACAGTCCATTGCCCAGGGTTACCCTCGCCGGAGAACACGAAGTGACAACAAGTGATTACAGGATGGGTGTCTGAAAGCCAAAGGGCAAGGCAAAGTAAGACACCACACCTCCCCCTCCTTCCTTCTCCCCACCCCTTTCTCTTTTCTTCTTTTGTGTCAGCTGCGCGCTGGCAAGGGCTTGAAGGGGAACCATAGGAAGGATTCTGTGACTTCGTGTCTGACCCCTCTCCTTAACACCTCGTGTGTGGGGGACCAGTAGGTTTCTCTTCTTCCCCAGAAAAGAACCTCCCCTGGTATGGGCTAGACACTGTGTGTTTTCGGTGTTACTAGTTATGTGACGATTGGGACTCAGTGTGATACGAATGGGAATCAATGAACCAGTGATGCAGAGACTCTGCTCTCCATTGTGGGAGTGGAGTACGCATGGGGGATCCTTCCTACCCTAAGAGAAAATATGAAAGTAAGTGACTGAATAAATTGGGAAACCCTACCCCCAACTGGGGGTGTCACCCTCATTGTTGCGCTTCAGTCACCTACACACAACCGACAATAAACAATCTTGCACTCTCCCAACAAAACCCAGGGTAAAGGGGTGGCCGTAAGAGGGCCCAAGAATCCAAGAATAAGCAACAACCCTGCCGCACAGTCTTTGTGCGGCTACCCACTATCTCCCCGAAAGCTGCCCACAGGCTTCGCTGGCTCTACAGCGACATCCTGCGGCGTGCTAGGCTTTCGTTGGAGAACAAGGGTGAGGGGGAGCTGCGGGTAAAGCAGGTCTACAAGGGGCTTCGGACTCACCCTCGCTTCCAAGACTTCTCCACTGCCCTCCTCTGGGAGGCAGCAGCAGAAGCCGCCAAGTACCTCTGGCACAAGAAGCACCAAGGAACAGTTGACAACGACAAAGCAAAGAGCTTTGTCAAGTGGCTACGGGCGAATCTGAGACTGAAACTCCCTGACCCAATCCCTGGACCACCCCACAAGGTGTCCTTTCCGGACTACCTGAAAGGGTTTCCTGGGAGAAGGCGAGGGCAGGCTCCCCGCTACCCAGCGGTGGGTCATCAGTTCCACATGGATAGGGGAGAAGTGCGAGAGGTCCGACTGGCCCTGATGGGACGTATACCCATTCGGGTGGGAGGAGCGCAGCGTCGTCTTCTCCAACGGGCCTTGAAGGGGGCGGAGGGTCTACGGGCTGGGAAGCCACGCCTTGTTGTTCGGGATAACGCTGTCTTTTTGGCAGTACCCATCTCGAACACGGCGGCTCCACCCATCCCCTATTTCCTCCGTCTTCCCCGGTCTACGCCTATCCTGGGTGTGGATCCGGGGGAGGTTACCCTCCTCACAACTGCTCTCCTCATTCCCCCAGCAGCTAATATCCATGTCTACAGTGAGCTTCCTCCGCCGCCTCTTGTGGTGGGTGGGAGTGCTGTAGTACGGAGGCTGTATGGGGAGCGAAAAGATGCTGCCCGTCGCGGTGCTGTGAAACAGATTCAGCGGGTGGACCAAAAGGTTCGCCGGGTGACCGACTACTGGGCTCATGTAGCGAGCCGCCGCCTTATCGAATATGCTGCTCTGCTTCCTGCCTCTCCCCTTGTGGCGGTTGAGGAAACCGCCAGTTATCGTCCGCTTCGTCGTCGCACACGCTGGGCTAGTCCGGCTTTGCGGGATGCGCTGTCTAAGTGGCCGAGGGGGAAGCTTCGCCACAACATCAGGCATAAGGCCCAGTGGCAGGGTATCCCAACAGTGGAGGTGGATCCGGCTTTTACCAGTCGGACCTGCCTTGTCTGTGGGACTGGGCGGGGGGCATTGGGGCGGAGCCGCTGGTTTCTGTGCCCTGTTTGTGGATGGAGAGCCGATAGGGATGTGAATGCTGCTGGTGTCATGGCTGTTGTGACCTATGCTGCTATGCAGCAGAAAATTCCCTTCCCCCACCTTAAGGCTGTGAAGCGCTGGCCGAAGGGCTTGCGCATCCTTCTCCCATCTCCTGGTGGAGAGAGTGTACTCGTGACTACTAAGAACTAGTGAACTTTTTTTATAGGGCCGGGGATATCTTTAGTTGCACTTTCTTGGCGGCTAAAGGATGTTCCAAAGGATTCTCGTGGATACCTTTTTTTAGGGTGTTTATGGGGGTTCTGGCAGAGGGGTCCCCCTGTCCTGGTGTGGTTGTCTGTCCGGGTTGGTGGTTGTATCCTGCGCGTTTGTGTGGGAGGACTGGTACAAATTCAGTGTTTCCCCGGAACAGGTATCATACCTTCAGAAAGATGAAAAATAACTTTCAGAAAAAAGTTGTATTTTTCATTCCTCTATTTAAAGTAAGTATTACTGGCTATTTTTATAACAAAAAATTTTCCGCTATAGGAAACATAATGTACTAGCTCTCTTGAGATGGGTTTTAATTCTCACAAGGTAAGAATCTTATATCTGTGGTCGGATAGGATAGACATAGAGTAGAGATTAACGAGGTCTCTTGTGTTGATTAAGCTTATAGGAGTGATAAGTAAGGGAGGCATTCCTCTTCGATTACGAACCACCCTAGAGAAGGAGGGCAAGCTCTTTCTGACTGGTATGATCGAGGTTGTTAAGGGTCTATCATCAATTATGGGGAGCGGGGAGGTTCGCATGCTCGAATTCAAGGATGACAAGCTAATAGTCACCGAGTCAGAGAAGGAATTCACGGTCGTTGCACTTGTCTCTAGAGCCGCAGAGCACCTAGAAAGCTTGATTAGGATAATTGCTGAAGAAATAGATAACTCGAGTATCGAACAGCCTGGGGGGAAAGGCGACCCAAGAATGGCAAAACAGATCGACAAGATTATGGATTGTTTCCTAGAAGAAGAGGTTGATATCGATTTTCGAGAGGTCCTGGCAGATAATTGGGAACCTATTCAGAGGAGACTGAAACTACAAAAAAGGTTTGCAAAGATACTAAATGAAACTGATCGAAATATGCTTCTTGCTGATAGAGAAGAACAGAAGCACTGGTCAAACTTCGACCACAAGGTCAACGGGCAACTCAAGGAGGCACTGGACTATGCACTATCTGGGGCCTTTGATTATGCATGTGCTGTTGCCATTGATTATGAAGAAACCTCTGCAAAAATGTTAGCGATAAAAACAGGTTTGCTTGCTCTATCCATGACTCGAACAACTGCACCAACCCTGGTTGTGTTAAAATCCATAGTCGAATCATTACCAGAGAATGACGACCCATTCATTGAACTTGCAAAGGCCGCAGTCTGGTACAAGGATAGGCGAATATCCACACAAGAGTATCAAGAACAGTTCCAGAGGGCAGCAGAACAATTTGAATTCATCGACGATGAGCAACATATTATCCAAGCCTTCCTCTTCATCGAACCAACAATCATGATACTTCCCAAGTTTGCAGAGAAGATGGCGAAATACTTCGAAGACAAATCAGCGATTATAGCCACCTTCATCTCAGCAATCATAGAAAGATCCCACATCTTCGATAAACTATATTCAATTACAAGCTATGATCAATTCAGGACATCCCTGAGTATGTGGAAAGGAAAGATTTCAGAAATCCTTAACCAAATATCAAAAACACTAAAATCAGGGTCAATTCGCCGACTCCTCGGAGACAAAGGCCTCGAAGCTCGGAAGCTGGGAATTACTGGATCCTTGGACCTTCAAACCTATTTCGCGTTACACACAGCTCTTACCGAGTCCATCATTCTAACCCTTAATGAACGGAAAGAACTGCTTTCAGAAATCATTAGAATCTACCAGGATTATTTCAGGAAACTACTCCTCAGCGAAATTCCTTTGTTCACAAGTACTATTGATAGTGCCTTTCAGAGTCTTTCAGTAGCGATGGCAGAGTACCTCCAGTTAGTAAAAAACACTGAAAAAGAGGAATTCATTAAGCAGCTAACCGAGTTCATGCGTGATGTCATAACTGTGTTATCTGATGAATGGCTCAAGAAGGAAATAGACACATCAACCCTCTTCGCTGTAACCAATGCGATTTGCCCGGTTTTAACCATGTCCGAAGTGATTCTAGACGAAGAAGTCCAGCTAACACATATGCTGCTTCGGATGATGCACACACAAAGCACAATCAACGAACAAACCACAAACCCCCGTGGATACGCAACCACTCTAGGAAATCTCACCACCACGCTAGCAGCCTTGGCCTCAAAGTTACTCGAGGGTGAAACTAGAATCAAGACCCTATACCGTTGTGCTAAAACACAAATCCATGTTCACAAGTACTTCCTCTTTCATGGAATCATCTGCAGAGATGATATAATCGCCGCCACCTTCAACATTGAACAGATAGTTGATGTCATGTCTGAGAAGCTGGTTCTACCTCTGCTAAAGGCAATTATTGCATTGAACAGGATAACCGTCCCGAGTCTATTGAAATACGACTACGAAGCCGCTGTGATTAGTTGGACCCTCATTAACCTCTTCATAAAATCCTGGAGGCGCTTTGGGAACGATGATCACTATCAGCGTGCAAAACGGCTGCTTTTCGTATCCTCAAAGGCGCTACGAAAATACGGCTTCACTGAGAAGGCAGAGGAACTCCTATCACAATTCAGTTCCACACTAAAATTTGATGCCATCGAAGCAGAGAGTTATGTGCTTGAATGATCCGTTCAAGAGAAATCGAGGAGCAAGAGAGCTCTCAATTTCTCCGTTCCAACATTCTCCTCTCAAAGGGTTTCAGAATTAGCACGGCTTTACTATAATAATACCGATTAAAATAAAAGTCGCCGAAATTCTTCTACCAGTATGCCAACTGATATACACTCAACTGAAGATTTTGAAGAGGAAGAAGAAGAGGAAGAAGAAGAGGAAGAAGAAGACGGCGAAGAGAGAGGTCATGGAGCCCGTGGTCGCGGAAAAGCCAAAGGCCACACCAGAGGAAGAGGTAAAGCCAAAGGTAGAGACAAACCCAAAACTAAGGGTAAAGGTAGAGACAAACCCAAAACTAAGGGTAAAGGTAGAGGATCAGAATCAGAGTAGCATAGAACTGCTTTTCCAAGACCTAGCCACCCCAGACAAATGCCTCGGGGTGGCTTTTTTGTTTCTGATTCCCCCCGGTCATCAATAGGTTCACACCATTCTACTGTAACTTTGGTTTCTCGGTGGTTTAGATGAGGCTCTTGAAATAGGCAAGCAGCCAATCATACGAATTCACTGTAGTGTCATAGGAATCTTTGAATGCTGCTCGGTGTGCGGAGTGTCCCGGGTAGGGGTGATGGAACGTCGACCAGATATAGTAGATGCCAAGCTGCCGGCAAGCTCCGTCTTCATTGATGCGGTCACCAATATGGATGACGTGTTCTGCACGAACCTCAAGTTGGCGTAGGGCTAGTTCGAAGGGTTTGAGGTCTGACTTGAGAGTACCTGTATCCTCAAAGGCTACAACCAGGTCGAAGAAGGAGTTTAACGATAGGTGTTCAAGATGGCTTTGGAGAAGTTGTCTCCACGCGTTTGAGACAATGGCTAACTTGAGGTTTTGTCCTTTGAGCCACTGCAATGTTTCAAGTGCACCAGGATACAAAACGGTCTTGGAAACATGGCGCTTCCAAATCTCATTTTCAATTGTCTTCGCTTCTACCTCACTGAGAGAAACCCCGAGCTCCTCTGCTACTCGGATTTGGAATGTGAAGAGTTCCTCGAAAGAACAGGTCTGGTCAAAGTGCTTCTCGACACGGTCACAGGCTGCCAAGAACGCCTTGAAGGTAACATCTGCACCCAGCTCGCGGAATTTTGGCCAAGTGTACTTCTCACGAACTAGAATCAGGGCACCACGCGCAGCTGCAAGAGTGTTTCCAAAGTCGAAAAAGACTGCTTCAAGCATTGTATCTGAAAACACATCGAATACAAAAAACCTTTCCGAAAGGGAAGTGGAGAGGGGCTGCTTGGTTCTCACAGCCGCCTCTAGTCGCCATTGTCAGAACAAGCGGCGACAGCCTAGATGACCTTAGAGAACTGAGAATCGCACCCTCTGATTACCTCTGCCAGGTAATCATATAATGGTGGAGTAAAAGTAATCCTTACCCGATGCGGAGTCATTCACCGAGTTGGTCATCATAGGGTAGCTTCTATTCTCCAAAGCCTATAAAAGCCCCCCACACTTCCTCTGTTGACTCTAAAGAGGGCTTGGGTGGGATGGCGGCGGCTAAAGCTAGCTGATCAACAAATCGAAGGGACTGCATCCCCAATCTCTGCTTTAGAAGATATCACTGATATTAGCAGGTGGCGAAGTATTTTTTTAACAACGAGCTTGGGTCTAGCCGCCGCCCTCTGAGGGTCCATTAATAAATGGGTCCTCGGGGACACCAAACCCAATAGCAGCGCTAGGGCTGTAGATTCAATACTAACTTGGCAGAGCAAGGGATAATTGACTCCAGAGATTTTCACCCCTCCGGTGAGCCGCCCTCAAGAATTGTGTGTCCAGAAGACACTATAAAAACCCCAATAATATTTCTAGATTCAGGCTGGCTCAACAGCGTCGAGTTGATTATATGGTTGAAGTAAGAATCCGTCAATATATGGATAGTGATAGAGTACAATGCCGAGGGCTTTGGAGAGAGCTAACAGAGTGGCACCGCAAGATCTACCAAGAACCCACCATTGGTGGTGAAACCCCTGAGGATGCTTTTGATGAGCATCTAGCCAAGGTGGGACCAAATAATCTGTGGGTTGCGGTCCATCAATCCAAGGTTGTGGGCTTGGTGGGTTTAATTGAAAAGGAGAATGAAGTCGAGGTCGAACCAGTAATTGTTAGTGCAGCTCAACGCGGAAAAGGGATTGGTCAGCAACTAGTGACATCTGTTATCGCCATTGCTAAACAGCGAGGTTTCCGGTTCCTGAATGTTAGACCCGTGGCGCGAAACGAAGGGGCACTCCGGTTCTTCTACAATCAGGGATTCAGGATTCTTGGACACATCCAGCTTTTCATTGATTTCTCAGGGGGCTCGTGGAAACCAGGACCGGTAATATTCGGGCAAAAATACAATCATTAAATCAGGCTCCAGCCCTGAAGAGATTGGATGGATTTGTCTACACCTCTGAGAAGGTGATGTGTATACAGACAATGCAGTAATTTACTCTATAATGGTGGTAGAAAAAAAGAGAGGGGAGAGGCGTAAGTGAGAAGCCTCTCTTACTTCAAGTCATTCACAAGTAGCAGGATTGCACCGATGAGGACGATGAAGCCTCCCCAGTTGGCACCGAAGATCATGAGAATAATCGAGAGGATTAAGAGCATGATCCAATTTTTCTCAAAGGCCAATGGGAACTTTATGACACCCGAAGTGGCTAACGTAATCAAGGCGAAGATGATAACGATGATACCGAATACAATGTCGATTAGTGCTCCTAGAAAGGAGCCGAGATAGCCATAGATAGACCAGAAGCCAAACTGAAAACCGAAAATCATCAAGATGCCTTCAACGAGAGCAATGATGGCGCCAATTAAGACGAGGATCTCAGACCATTTTCTAAGTTCTGATTTTGCCATTTCGATAGTTTCCTATTGTTTTTATTTGCCGCAATGAAGCGGTTAGATACTGAAAAGGAACCTTATTCCTTTAAAGCGTATCTCCCTTCAATTTACAATCTATCATTTTAGATTATTATTGAATATTTAATACATTATTTTGTAGAATTTAGGTGGGGATTTTTTTTCTAGAACATAGATTGAAGCTCTTTCAAAATTCCGGTCAAAGCTTCTACAGCAGGACTTTCAGGCGCATAATCAAGAGGTGCCTTACCCAAGAGCCCAGCCCTATGAAGGGACTTGTCAAAGGGTATCACACCTAATAGGGGGATTCTCCGTTCATGAAGAACTGCTTCTATCACCTTCTGATCCTGTTCGTCGGTGACCTTGTTCGCGACAGCTACAACACGGTCAACCCCAATGTCACTGGCAAGCTTCTGAATACGCCCAACAGTTGTAAGGGACCCACGCCCTGGCTCAACAACAATGATTAGTACATCCATGCCCCGGGTTGTCCCCCTACCCAGATTCTCGATGCCAGCCTCCATATCCATTACAAAAGCTTCCCCACTACCTACAATCAGGTGGCGAATAAGGGCTTTGAGGAGAGCCCCTGCTGGACACATGCAACCGGAACCGCCTATCTGAACAGTTCCAGCAACTAGGAGCGTAACATTATCTGGGGCGGGAACACCAAACTTGGCCGCTAGATCATCGACGCGGGGATTAAGCTTGAACATACCACCAAAGGAGCGCCCCGCCTCCATGCCAGTCCTCTCCTGAACCAGCTCATCATTTTCAGTTAGGGGCACAATTTGCTCTGCAACCTCTGACGAAATGCCTAAGGAAAGAAATAGGGTGTGATTAGGATCAGCATCAACAGCCAACACTTTCACGCCCTCCCGACCGAGTAGACGAGCAAGAGTCCCAGATACTGTTGTCTTACCAACCCCACCTTTACCACACACTGCAATTTTCATTATTTATTAGCACCATCCAAGCTAGCAGTGTATTGTTATCGCTTAAATTATTCTCATTTCCGAGGGGCTTCAGTCAGAGTTGGAATTGACTGCTTGCACGCTTTGTTTAGCTCGAGTCGGTTATTCGTTGTAACAGTTGAGTGAGAATCTGTTCTTCAGTTAAAACGCCCTTGGGAGGAGATTGGAATGGTTTGAGTGTGAGAGTCTCTCCGTCCACACGATTGACCGTCCCACCTGCCTCCACACCTGTGAGCGCAGTAGGTAGCACGACTCTTGCATGGTTGGTCGTTAATGAGGGAAGGGAAGAAAGTGAAATTAGAGGTAACTTCTGTAGCGCTCTAGCAGCGGGTCTCGGGAGGAAACCCAATGCATCCACACCGACAGATAGTGCAACATCAAAGTCGCCTGATACAATATTATCGAGAGCAGAACAAGGCTTGGGCGGTTTTGAAGCGAAATCAACAGCAAAGGGTTGTTTGGTGAATGCAAGACATGTCTTCACAGCCCCGATTGTGTTACTATACGCTATCAGTGGTAACAAAGTACATCGTCGTTTTTCTGTGTTAAGTGTTGAAACCAACTTTGTCAACAAGGGAAGTGTTGCTTCAGTTTGAGGTCTATGAAGTAGTCCGTTTCCATAAAACACTGCCACGTAGTCTGCGAGTTTGAGCTGTTTTCCGAGGCTGAGAAACTCGATTGCAGGGATACCTGCCACCTGATCCGGTGGAGCAGCATCCGTTCCTTCAAGCTCATGTATCAAGGCTGAAAGGATTTCGATATCAGCATCTCCACCTTTCAAAACTAATTGGTGATTTGCTAAACGGACAGATTCTGTTTCTCTTATATCAACAACAGTTATTGTACGACTTTCTCTGCCCTCAGGTATCTTGTCGCCCATGGGGAAAACAGCGAAACGACTGGCAAGACGGTGATGGCTCTCAGCAGGATTCGCACCCCAGAATATCACGTGTTCCCCGAAATCACGCACTTCATCAAGACTAACCTTGTTTGCTTCGCCGCCAACAAGACCGTGCTGTAGAAGTGTGCCATACTCAAGGCTTGCTGTGCTATCAAAGACTCCTTGAACACTTCGTGCAATTTCAAGCCCCAACTGAATGACTTCATTTGGACTGGTGGACCAGCCAAACAGAAGCGGCTTCTTGCTCCTTCTTAGAAGCTCCGCTGCCTTGTCCAGAGCTTCATCCATGGAACCAGGTGTGTGTTTACCATCACTAGCCCGGAGGAGGGGTGAATTCAAGCGGGATGAGCTGATAACTGCCTCATAATATCCATGGCCTAACCCGCAAAGCCCCAAGGATGACAATTCGGTCTTTTGCACCTTGACGCACACGTCATCACAAAAAAGCGAGCAACCACAACATACTGTATCCTTCATCATAGGATTCCCCCTTCAAGACAGAATTCTACCATATTTCTATAGCACCCGCTGAACATCCTTGCTCACACACGCGACAGTTTACACGATCAGGTGGGAAACGCCTGCACTTACTAAGATTAATGATTAGAGCTATGCCATTCTCCACTCGGAACACAGTTTCGCTGGTGCGAGCAGCTTTACCATAGGCTGTGTCAGGCTCTGACTTGGCATCCACTGGGCATACAACAACGCAGTTCCCGCAGCCTGAACATATCTCTTCGTCAAGTTTGATTCCAGTCTCTTCAGCAGTTAATAAGGGGGCAATCAGTTCTTGAAGAGTAGCCAGCTGCTCTTTGTAACCTGGTTCAGTTAATGGTGTACACTCTTCTAATGATACTTCCCGAAGAACTAGGCGTGTAGCGAAAGCCATACATGTCATCCCACACTTCTTACAATTTGTCCGAGGAAGAAGCTTGTAAATTTGCATGGGATTTAGCTTCGCCATACCAACACCACCGAATCATTTACGGTCAATATTCTCACAAGAAACACCATTTATCTCTTCGGCAACTACAACAATCATCCACGCATATTATTTCGTAAATAAACAAGGATTAAAGCATTCAGCGTGCACATCAAAGTGATAATTGCGACGGTGACGGTTAGTGCCAAGAAGAGCTGAGGCGAAAAACCCCCCAACTGAACCAGTAACCAAGAGGAAACCTCGTCACCTCAAACCAAAAAGACCCTCTCACCGAACAGCCCTCTTTCTATGTCAATGTGGCAGCAATATCGACGGCGTTGTCAATTTTGACGTCCTTAAACTGCGTTATGAAGGTATCCCCAACCTCTATCTAGTAATAGATAATCACTTCTGTGCCGAGCAAGGTCTGACTCTTATTAAGGATACAATCCGAGAACACAAGATAGAACGGGTTGTAGTGGCTTCCTGTTCACCACGTTTACACGGTGAGCTAATGAGTAGAACATTGGAGGAGGCCAAGCTCAACCGAGGTCACCTGGTTATCGCAAATATTCGAGAACAATGCAGCTGGGTTCACTGGGACAATCCCTCAGCTGCTACCGAAAAAGCCCAGGTAATGATAGACGCTGCTCTCCTTATGGCAGAACACAGTCTCCCTCTCCACAAGATCTCTGTACCAATCACAAGAAAGGTGCTGGTGATTGGTGGTGGAGTAGCTGGCATCACAGCCGCCCTGAACCTTGCGAATGCCGGTTACAAGACCGTGCTCGTTGAAAAGAGTGGATTCCTCGGAGGTCACATGGCGAAATGGGACAAACTATTCCCCACACTGGACTGCAGCCTCTGCATCTTGGGTCCACTCATGAAAGAGGTAAACACCCATCCAAAGATACAGATTCTCACTCTCAGTGAAGTGAATGCAGTCGAGGGAACACCGGGTGATTACACGGTAACGGTCCAACAGCAGCCCCGTTATGTGGATTTGGAATCATGTAATGGATGTAATCGGTGTCTAGAAATCTGTCCCATAGAAGTTGTGAATGAATACAATTACGGATTGGGGAGTCAACGTGCCATCATCAGACCCTATCCAAGCTCTGTCCCACTTGCCCCCTATATCGATATGGACTCGTGTGTAGGATGCCAATCCTGTGTTGGGGTTTGTGAAAAGGAATCTTTGCGATTTGATGACACTGAAAAAACACACTCCTTCAAGGTTGGTGCTATCGTAGTTGCCACTGGTTTCCAACCCTTCAACCCCCAAACACTCGGTGAGTACGGCTACAGGAAATACCGTGATGTCGTAACTGCACCAGAGTTTGAACGGCTCTTGAACCCTGCAGGTCCAACTGATGGGCAAGTAGTTTGCCCTTCTACCGGAAAGACCCCTCGACGAGTCGCCTTTGTTCAGTGCGTCGGGAGCAGAGATCATAGAATAAACAGACCCTATTGTAGCCGAGTCTGCTGCACTTATGCTATTAAAGAAGCAATCCAGCTACGACTAGCTGAACCCAACACCGAGGTGTATGTGTTTTACACGGATATGCGAACCTTCGGGAAGGGCTTTGAGGAATTCTATGAAAGGGCATCACTAGACCACGATATCACATTCATCCGCGGTCGAGTAGGTAAAATCGAAGAAGACCCTCAAACTCACCAACTGATTCTCAGAGCAGAAGACACCGAGTTATGCCAGCCAATTGAAATCTCAGTGGACCTAGCGGTCCTAAGCGTCGGTGTAGATCCGGCACCTACCAATCCCGCTCTAGCTAGCCTTCTCAGTATTCCCCTTGATACGAACCACTTCTTCCTCGAAAAACACCCAAAACTAGATCCCTCAGGCACCTACTCGGCTGGTGTTTTCCTAGCGGGGACCGCTCAAGGCCCAAAGGACATAGCAGATACAGTGGCTCACGCTGGTCTTGCAGCCGCCAAGGTCGCATCAATACTTGCTAAGCGAAAACTTGACATCGAAGTCCACTCAGCTATTCTAGCCGAACCCAGCTTCTGTCAAGGCTGTCGGCTCTGCGAACAGAACTGTGACACCAATGCGATTACCTTCTCCGAGGAGAATAAACCAGTAATTGATGATGTGGCCTGTACAGGATGTGGAGCTTGTGTTGCCTCTTGTCCAACAGGTGCTCTTGATTTACCAGGGTATACACATAACCAGCTTGCTGCGGCTGTAAAGGCTGCATGTGAACAAAACCCGATGCAACCAAAAATCATTGGCTTTCTCTGCCACTGGTGCGCTTATGCTGCAGCAGATACAGCGGGTATAGAGCGAATCAGGTTTCCACCTCAACTGATTCCCATACGAGTACCCTGTGCAGCCCGTATTGACCCAATACTCATCCTTCAAGCCTTCAGCCAAGGAGCTGATGGAGTAGCAATCCTTGGATGTCCCGAGCAAGATTGCCATCACAGAACAGGGTTTGTAAAAGCCCGAACCCGAATTGAAAACCTTGTACCACTCCTAACCCAGGCACGCATAGACCAACGTCGTCTCTTCCTAGAAAGCACTTCTGCATCAGATGGACGCCACCTAGCAGATCATGTAATCAAGTTTGTCAATCAGATTACCAGTCTCGGGCCCTTAGGTAGCGAACTAGCAAAAACGGAGGGTGAAGACAATTGACAAAGACCCAGCGGGACCGCATCATTGTAGGTGAACGCCCAGCGGTATCCGCTGAAATCCTCGATGATACAAACATACGCTACCTGTGGAAAACATCCCTTCTCGCTAAGGATTTGAAGTATGACCTATCCCGATGTGTGGGTTGCAGCCTTTGTCTGCCCTGCCCTTGGGAAGCCATCACACTAGGACCAGTACAGGAGGTCGCAGCAAAACGCCTCGAAGGAGCCCCTCTAATATTAATTGATGAAGACAAATGCACCTTCTGCGGTCTCTGCGACTCCGCTTGTATCTTTAACGCCCTTGAGGCAAACTTCGACGAAACCCCCGCTGACCTTGAATTTGCCCGGCTTAAAGGACGTCATGTCCTCGATGAGGATAAATGTGCACCATGCCTACTATGCGCTAAAATCTGTCCAAGAGACGCCATAAGCGTTGATGTGAAGGTCAAACCCAAAACTGAGCTAGTATTATACAAGGACCCAAAAGCTGCAGCCCGCGTAGCAGAGGGTAACCCTGAGGCGAAGGGCACCATAAAAATCCTAGAAGACAAGTGCACCTGGTGCGGGTTATGTGAACTTCTTTGTCCAGAATGCGTAACCATATACTGGCTAGAAGATAAGGAACCCCAACCCCCAGACTTCAAACCCGCCGTAGATATCAGGGTTGACACTAAACACTGCGACTATTGTGGACTCTGCGAGGAAATTTGCCCCTCTGAAGCCATCAAGGTTACCTGCACCTCTACACCACCCCGTACTACCCGCAAACTCAAGGTTGAGGGAGAGCTCCGAATCGACGACAACGAGTGTGTAGATTGCACCCTCTGTGCACAGAAGTGTCCATACGAAGCATTGGATGTAACCCTCCCACTCACAGGTAAGGTACACATTGAACACCTAGAGCGCTGCGATCCCACTGG
>JAEOSX010000175.1 GCA_016840135.1 Candidatus Hermodarchaeota archaeon | reverse complement strand
GTACCACAGGGTCTTAGTCGGCTCTTTGACCAAATAGTATGGGTGGATATTGATGAAATCCAAGAGTTCAGGCTAAGTCGGTTGAAGCTTGTGTTAGAGCTTTATGAGGTGCTACGCCTTGAGCAGCTAACAGAGCTGCTTCGCTTTCCCGACACAGAAACCTTAGACTACTGGTTAGAGAGTCTACCAGAAACGCTCCCCTTGGAGATTAGAGGGGGCGAAGTAAGTGTCCTCTCCAGTGAGATCCCCGAAGAGGTTGAACAGTTTTTCAGGGCTGGCTCGGTGATTGAGGAGCTGGAACCAATAGAGGAGCCCGAATACTCCGGTGATAAGGAGGAGGGCTCAGGAATAGGGGTCATTTACAGGAGTCGGCTGCATGAACAGAGTATCTTCCAGTTGATGCGCGATGCAGCATCCTCCCACGATGCTGGTCGGTGGCGTAATGCAGCCGTAGAGGGTTGGACGGTCATTGAAGCTCTTCTAAGCGCAATGTATGAGAAGTACTTTGGGCAACCCAAACCAATCGAGATAACATACACGAAGGTGATTCGCCAAATTAGGCCACATCTCCCCTGGGATAAATTATCAGAGGGAATGTTGCTCAGGTCCCTTACGGCGAGAAACAGCATATACCAGACTTCACCCAATCCTGAACCCGAAGAGGTAGAGAAAATCATCGCCGTGGCCATGCAGTTATGCCACTATATGGGTGTGCAGCTTGGCAAATTAACACCAAGCGGTGTTAGGCTCCTAAGAGTTGCGTCAAACGACCCCTGCCCAATCTGTAACCGTGAAATGCGAGCAGGCCAAAGAACCGTTCGTTGTCCCCTCTGCGGGATTACTTGCCATTCTGAGCACTTGACAAGTCATGTGAAGATAAATGGGTTCTGTCCGAGTTGCAGGAAACCCCTTGTTATGCGTCGGGGTGTAATAGAGGGGTTATAGGCTGGGGGTCAGGGAGTATCTTTGAAGCGGATTCTCCATCCGTTGTGTGGTGTATGGGCACAATCTGTCACTATGGCTGTTGGTTCCCAGAAAAGTGAAAGACAACTAAGGGAATAGCATGCCCCGATAAGAAATCAGACAAAAAAATGTCGACTTCACCGTATAGGGAAGAATAAATAGGGTGTTTAATTGTAGTGTTCTTGGTGCTTCCCAGTTTGATTATCTTAGTCATTGGAGGAAAGAAGTGATGGTATCCAGAAAGGTTCAAGATCTGTTCTATAAGGGTATGGCCTACCTAGAGCTCAAGAGTATACGTTGGGCTGTTGAGCATCTGCGAAAGGCCATCGCCATCGACCCAGAACACGTGCCCTCCTTGTATGCTCTGGGCAGGGCTCAATACAAGGTGGGTGACCTCGACCAAGCTATCGAGTGCTTCCAGAGAGTAGTCACCCTCAAGCCCAAGGACCAGTTTGCCTGGTTAGGGCTAGCTATAGCCCACCACGACGATGGCAGTTATACAGAAGCGGTCGCGGCTTACAAAAGAGGATTGAAACTGAACCCCTACAATGAGATTGGCTGGCTCTGGTTAAGCGTTGCACATCATGAAAACCAGGATTACCCTAATGCCATCAAGGCATGTCGGAAGGCCCTAAACCTCAATCCAGATAATTTAGATGGTTGGGTCTTGCTGGGAACCATCTATCATGACACGAAAGATTACGACCAAGCCCTGGATGCCTACCAGAAGGCTCTTGCCCTAAACCCTGATAGCGCAAAGTCATGGTCTGCGCTGGCGTCACTGCATACTGATAAGGATGAGCTTGCTCAGGCAATTGAAGCTCACCTCAACTCCCTTGCTATTAATCCCCGGGATGAACAATCCTGGTACAACGTGGGCTCGATTCATCTTAAGACGAGTGACTTTGAACAAGCCGTTGAAGCCTTCGAAAAAGCCGCCGTCATTAATCCTAAGGATGAGCGTTCCTGGTATGGCTTAGGCGTTGCACTACATGAGAAGGGAGACTTCGCAGAGGCAGTCGAAGCCTTCCAGAACGCCGTAGCCCTCCGTCAAAAATATACTCTAGCCTGGTTCAGGCTAGGGCTGGCGCACCACTATGATGGGAACCTACCCGAAGCCATCAAGGCCTATGAAGAAACTCTAAGACTCGACCCACATAAAACCCTAGCAAAAGAGGCGCTGGCTCGAGCGAAAGAAGAATCAGCATAGAATTCCCTAATCAGACTTCCTGTAAGGGATTTGGAAATCTTCAATTCGATAGCAAGGTGAATAATCAATTTGGAACTTAGATTCAGCTGCGAAGGAGAAAAACAGGAAAGAGTGGTAAAAGGTAGGCACGGTATCTATCCGGCCTGCTAGAATTTCCTGAGTACCTTGAGAATTTCTCCTAGTAACTCTGCCAAGTAGTGGGTGATTCTTGTTTCAGGGTCCTGTTTGGGGAGTTCAAAAGTGGCGATGCAGCGGATGAACACATCGATGCTGTAATGACCAGGTTCTACGGCCCCAGCGTCGGACACGTCAAGGTATCGGTGGGTTGGATCTGTATCAAGAAAAGCTTTGGCGGGTCCTTTGAGGAACTGCTTTGCGCGTTTCTTAAGATGTCTGGGGCTGCCGTGGTGATAATACCCTACTGCTTCAAAGGTTATGCGTACCTCCTGTGAATCAGGAGTGCTTCCAAGTAGGTGTGGACGGAGGGGAACAATGGCAGCCTTGAAGATTGCTCCATCCTGTTGTCCGTCAGCTCCGACATGGGGCTTCTCCATCCAGTGATATACAACCTCTTTAACAAAGCCGTGTTGGATGTCTAGTTGTACCTTTAACTTCTGTTCGAGAACAGCTTCATCAAAGAGCACCCTAGAATCTGTCATATACGACACTGACAGGAATTGCACAGAAAAATCTACCTGCATAAATCGATTGTATTCCCACACTCTGGCACTCAACTGATTAAGCATAAATACCAAACTCATTTCACTAGCTGCTGGAAGTAACGATTGAGATATTTCTTTGAGCAAGGATATAAGGAGAGAGCTGGGAGTTATTCTTGGTTGTTTGTTGAAGTATCTGGGGTTTTCAACCGTTGAGTCGAGCAAGACGCCTTGTAGCAATTGCACGGGAAGCCACCAATCAACTGCTTACCTTCCTCGATATAGGAGACCTTAGACGAGCCGCCAAAGCTAGTATCAAAGCCGCCGAAGCCTATGTCACCCTGATGAAAGGGCTGCCAGCGACAAGCCGTATAAAGCGTCTGGCGACGACTAGGGCAGAGTTGCTTGTGGCTGCTGCCAAGGTGCTGAAGGAGGAGCGCCGCCTTCCAGCTGACTTGGAGTATGCGATTCGTGATTTTATCTGGAAACCTGCCTCACCGCCCCAGATACATCCCCCTGCCGATGATCCAGCGGCTGCCCGGTGGCTTGAGCTACGCCGTGTTGCCACACAAGCTTACCAGCGGTTCTTGGAGGCGTATCCTGACCGGCAACGCCTGACAGACCTGGCTCATAGCTTCCGAGGGAGGGAAGCAAGCATGTGGCAAGTTGAGTTCTTAGAGGCGGCCGCTATGTATTACTATGTGAGGGATCGCACTACCTACGTGACAGGCACAGGACGCCAGTCGTCAAGGGAGACCCTCTATGTTGGTGGTGGGCAGTGCCTTGAGCAAGCACGTCTGCTTGTAGACCTGTTGCGGTCGCTCAACCTCAAGGGATATCTACTTGCCTCTGAGCTACTCCGCCACGCCATTGTGGGAATCGAGCTTAAGGCGATTCCTGGAAGCTTCCAGCCAGCTATGGCTCGCCTGAAAGGGCAGCAATTACTATTGGTGGACACAACATGTCAAAACTGTTCTTTTGGAGAACTGCCAGGTGAGGTCGTCGAAGCCAAGAGCTCCTTCGAGGTCTGGCAAGTAAACGAATAAACCCGGTACCTAAAGTGTACTGGTATAGGGTACGGGGTTCAATTCGGTTTTGGTACTCGGTCCAGTCCTTCCCTTGATTTAGCGGAACTACTTGAGTGAAAGGAATAGCGAAGTCATTCCCAGGATGGCTGCAGGAAGCAGAACGATACAACCAACGAGTAAGAATAGGTATGTGCACATGAAGCCGCCGGTGATGATGAATATAATTCCAGCAGCTAGTGTCACGCCCATCTGACCTGTTTTGTTACGAACGACTATCTTGCTCACACCCCAAAGGATCATCATTACACCAATCAGTACGACACCTATGATTTCGAGGAAAATCCCGATGAAATACAATGGAGTATACCATAGAGTGTAACCTAGGGGGTAGAACCAGATGAAAACCAGTGAGATGATGAAGGTCGCAAGCCCCATCGAGGACCCGTAGTATGACCTGTATCCGAGGAAGGCAAATGAACCCAGCAGTAGCCCAACAGCGAAGACCCACCACATTGCTATGTCTAGGATGGCATCTGTGTACAAGAAGGCCCAATCGGCAATATACCAGATAGCCGCAATCATCGCTATGATATAGCCGACTGCAGCAACAATGAAGAGCGGTTTAGTCATACGGGTGGATTGTATTTTTCTTCATTTAAATGGGTAGGGCTTTAAAAACTCAAAGAGCGAGTGAATAAAAAGAGGGAGAGGGGAGGACGCTTCTTGCATCCTCCAAGGGTGCTATGGTTGTTATCACTTGACTCTGGATTTTCCTCGTGTAGGCCAGATGGCTGCGATGAAACACATGATGATCACTAGAATAACAAAGATAGTAAACCAGCAGAAGGGATCATCGCAAATACCGACGAAGGGCCAGTAGCCATGGTTGATGCCTCCAGCTGCCCCTCCAGCGGATTTGGTAAAGCGGGCGGAGTCGGAGCTAGTAGCTGTAGCCACGTGACTGCAGTTAAAGGTGACATCAACATGGTAAACCCCCACAGGAAGGAGGGCAACAGGAACATTGTAGGCATTCCAGAAGGTGTTATTCCATACGAGGTCACCAGTTGCACCTACGACAGGGGCGCCTGAAGTGTTATAGTAGATCTGGTATGAGTGTATTAATGCAGTAGTTGTTGTTAGAATTCCGTGAGTTGTGCACGTAGCATTTACGCCTGTAATGTCACTGGGGCGCCTGGCTAGTCATACTCGGGGCACTCATCCTAATCTTTGAATGAGTCACCTGGAGGAGAGGCGACCTCGCACCCTCTCCCTTCCCTTCTTTTTTCTAATCACCTCCAAAGATATGGTAAAGAATATAACGGGACTTTTTCTTAGCAAATAATGCCCATAACTGGTGATCTTTAATGCCTGAAAAACGTCAGCTAGAATGTCCGCTATGCCATGGAACAGAATTCAAACGTGAACAGGGAAAAATCGATTCAAAGTGGGGCATTACCGCCCACAAGGTTTACCTCTTTATCTGCGAAACCTGCAGATTCATAATGTACTTCTCAAAGGGCCGAACTATCTGGGACTTTGACTAGTTAGCACTCTGAGAGCCGGGAAAAAGAAAGGAGGGAGGATGCACAGGGGCATCCTCTGATATCCCTTTTGTAGCTTGTTTGCGAAGTCTGTTTAGAGTTTCCGCCTGCG
>JAEOSX010000174.1 GCA_016840135.1 Candidatus Hermodarchaeota archaeon | reverse complement strand
TGCTTTCTCAGCAGCGGTCCCCTTAGTGTGCCCGGCTACCCCGAGGGGTATCGCTGGCAACTAAGGGTGGGGGTCTCGTTCGTTGCCTCACTTAAGAGGACAGCTCACGCCACGAACTGGCGACGGCGTTGCCGGATGTCAGCCATCGTCGGAACTCATCAGTTGTCATAGTTGCTATGACGGGTACGCCGGTGACTGCTTTTAGGAGAGCAGCCTTGTTCCGCGGTTCGCATACAAGGATGATGTCCCAACCCTTTTGGATTAGGTGTTCTAGCTTGTTGCGAAGCCGTGGGAGATAATCGTCGTCACGGAAGTATCCGCAGACTTCGATGATCGTGTTTTTGATTTGAAAATCGGGGATGTGTCCCTCGATTTCCGGTTCGTAAGTAAACGTGATGTTATTTTTGCGAAGCAGCTGTGCAACAAGTAATTCGAGTTGACTGCGATACCGCATTCCCTCTTCGTCTTCATAACGATGTTTTGACGAGGAGTGGATGGCGCGTTTTGAGAGTTCAGTGAGATATCGAACTCCGTATTTGCGCTTGACGGCTTCGCCGCCGGATTTTGCTGCTCGTGAAAGCCAGTCCTTCTCAAGATAGCTTTCATGCATAGTTTTTGCTGCTCTTCTTCGCGTTCGTGTGTACCATTGTTTCTCTGTTACAATCTCTGGAGTATCTGTGAGCTGGTATTGCGTTTTGAGTCGAATGAATATGTTGAGTGGCATTCGAGACCAACCTCGGTATGCCCAATCACGGAACGTATTCCATTTGACTAAATCAGCAACATGCTCATAGACATCTCGTAGTGTTTTGTCATATTGTTGGCGTATTTGACTGATGAGACTCTTCGTATTGAGGAGAACGTACTTTCTTGTATCGCCAACGATCATCTCATTATACTCGTTCCCAAATTCCTACATAAGGGTAGAGTGAGTTGAGAATCACGTCGTAGAGAGGAGCAAGAAAGCCGCGAAGAGTTTTTTCGACGACCTGACATCCTCATGCACCTCCTCTCAGCGCGTCGGATAAGGTCATCAGCCTGATCGTCATACTGCTGTCGCCTCCGGTAAGTTTTCTGGCGTTGAATCCAATTTTCGGCCCCAGACAGGATATGTTGTGTTCTCCGTATCTCGGTGAACCGCAGGCTTCACGCCTTGTGGTGCTCCCCCGCCAATTCCTTTAAGTTTGCTGAGCTTACGTCTTCCGTCGCAAGCTGTTCAGCCTTGCGACCGTACTTCCCAGGCGGCGGGCTTAACGCCTTCGCTTCGGCACCGGACCGGCTCGTAGCCGGACCGACACCTAGCCCGCATCGTTTACGGCCAGGACTACCCGGGTATCTAATCCGGTTCGCTCCCCTGGCTTTCATCCATCACCGTCGGACGCGTTCCAGCCGAGCGCCTTCGCCATTCACCAGGTGGTAGCATTAAATGCACATGTTTGCAAGCTTGATTTGTTTTTCAGGGTGACGAATGGGAATCAGTTCCCTGAATCTTCGAAAGTTGACTTTGCCTGTGATCCATATTCGTTTGGATACTACAGTTTCATTATTCCGTTTGATTTTTTCTTGGTCATGTTTGACTTCGGATATCTGTACACTTAGGCTCTCAAGCATTTGAGCGATTTCCTGTAGATATCTAATCAGGGAATCTTCAAGTGGCTTGATTTTTGCATGTTTCAGCACAATCTGCATACAATCACGTTCATCACGAACGTATCCGTCATCATCGATAACTGCACTGAGAAAACTTGATTTCAGCTTCTCTGTTCCTGTGCGAATCCAAGTTGGGACCGATAGACTCTGGTGAATCTTCGAGCCCTTGGGTGCACCATGGGAATATAGGATTCTACCAACCTTCGCAGAAAACTGCTGTTGGCGGACGCCTTTACCAGATTCTCTCTGGCAGACATCGAAATCGCCAAATTCCTCAGAAATCATACGATTGACGTATTCATGAAGCACACTACTCGAATTGGTGTAGATAAAGTAGAACTTGGTTGTGTGGATGTATCCATCACTGAAGGCGTGTCCTACTAATCTAGCAATTCTTTCGTTAGCCATACACTATTTTCAAAGAATGCGCACTTAAGGTCAACTACTACCACCTTCTGGTGGTCCCCCTAGGATCACTGGATTTCACCCCTACCCTAGGAGTACCCTCGGCCTCTTCCGCTCCCAAGCCTGGTAGTATCCCCAGCGGCCCACCCGTTGAGCGGGTGGATTTAACCAGGGACTTGCCGGGCCGGCTACGAATGCTTTAGGCCCAATAATCATCCCGACCACTTGAGGAGCTGGTTTTACCGCGGCGGCTGGCACATAGGCTCAACACAGGTGCTGTAGGCGGTCGAGTTTGGTTTCATTTGATGAAGCAACTTTGACGGGAAGGATTCCTATCTGTGTTGCAAATCGAGAAGCGTGATGTTTTCTGACTCTGAGACACCATTCAGGAACGTTTCTTGTACGATAATTAATCAGGCTGGTTTCTATTTCTAACCGTGTGAGTAATTGTTGTACCTGTTCGACGATAGGATGTCTTTGAGTTAGTTGGATTCGGTCTGTGATTGTTCCATCGAGGCTGAAATAATATTTTAGAAACTCTTTGACGACATCATCGGAGAGTTTTGGAATAGCTGCAGGTGGATATTCAAACCCTTCAAAGTGAATGGGTGAGCATTCCCTACAGGAGTAGTAATTTCGTCCTCGAAGGAGTGGACACACCGGATGAGATTTGCATCGAGCAGTTCGATACGAAGGAGAATACTGCAGAAAGTGTTTGGCTATTCGTGCACTGTTGACATAGATGTGTGTCGCATTCTTTGGTTTTGCAATACGGAAGTTTTGCGCACCGAAGAGAAACTCAATTTTCTCTCTAAAGAGACGGTGTATGAGAGGATCTTGCTGTGTAACAAAAACCCGCCATGTCGATGTATCACCAGAGGCTTGGCGAGTAACGCCGCCATCGGTGAGGAACATAGCAGCTAATTGTGCTTCTTCGACCCTATCAATTCTCATTGTAAATGCTTCTGCATTTTTCCTTATTTATTCCGCTCTCGACCTCAGATTTCGCTTCATAGTGTAGCCGCGCGTGTTTTAGGAGACACTATGAGCGATTTCTGATACCTACTATTCTTCGCTACCTGTGTTGATCAGCCTTGCCCTCCCCTTATTCGCCTACATTCTTACTGATAGGCAAAAGCCACGCGGTGGCGTGGCACTCGGGGTGACCCCATCCCGGTTTCCCGGATTGTGAAGGTTTCGCGATTGCTGCGCCCCGTAGGGCCTGGGCCCTTGTCTCAGTGCCCATCTCCCGGTTCCCGCTTTCACGGCCGGTACCGATCAATGCCTTGGTGGGCCGTTACCCCACCAACAAGCTAATCGGCCGCTGACCCATCCTCTGGCGCGTGCACCACATGCGGTGATTGCCTTTGGGCGGCGAACCATTCCAGGCATCGTCGCCTATCGGGGATTAGCCTCAGTTTCCCGAGGTTGTCCCCGTCCGGAGGGTAGGTTGTCAACGTGTTACTGAGCGATGCGCCACTCCTGTACATAGTTACAGGCGTGCGACTTGCATATCTTAGTCTCATCCCGATAGCAGTCGGGTCTGGCAGGATCAACCAGTGTTTGGTTGTTTGGTCTTAATTTTGGGTTAGTCGCATGGTACTTTTTTTGTCCCGTGTTGTTGGGACGGATGGCGGTGGGTTTTGGTGTGGGTTGTCGAGGGATCTATGGAATTGTGTAGTTTGAGGTGGACGTGTCTTGGACCTGAGATTCCAGTTTGGCTGGTTTGCTCGGGTCTGCATGGTTGTGCCGCTTGCTGGAGAGCAGCCGGTCATTGGGGGGCGTGACGCGCCCTAGTTCTCGTGGCTGCTACGCCGTTTTAGCTGCGGCTTATACGTGGGTTGTCGGTCTGCTCGTGAGCGAGCATATCAAGTGACAACACCGCGTAAAGATTGGTTGTGGCACAACGATTTAAAAATGCTTCGGGTCTGCTTGGTGTAAGTGGTGGTTTGTTAGGGGAGTATGAGGATGATGAGTATGATGGCTAGGAGGGTGATGTTTGTTATGATGATTGTGGCAAGGGCTGCCTTGCGGGGGGTTATGCGTTTTGTGTGGGTTATCGCTTGGATGTGGATCCATAGGCTCCAGGTAATGGTGATGAAGAGGGTTGTGAACATGAGAAGAGGGGATAAGAGGAGGAGTGGTGCCGCGAATATGCGTAATACTAGGTAAAGTCCGGTGGGGAGCCAGATGAAGGGTGTTGCGGTGAGGAGGGCAGGAAAGCCTTGAACGGATTTGTACCGGAAACGTGTGATAAGTTCGGTAGCTCCTGCTAGGCAGAACCAGGACAGGATCAGGTATACAGCAGGTGGTAATAGGATGGGAAGTTGGAGATCGAGGGGAAGAACTCCGATTATTACGAGCGGGAGGATGGATGTGGCGTAGGCGATAAGAGCAAGGGTCAGGATGGCTTCCACGATGAAGTAGTCGGGGCGAGCTCTAAGATAGCGGAACAGTGGGGCTAGGCCTAGGATGTGGGCAGCCTTGTGTAAGCGGGGATGTTTGGTGTCTTGGCTTGGTGGGGCTGTGCTGGGAACGACATCTTGTGCGTTTGAGAGAAAAGCGGCAGCCACGCGTCCCAAAGGGGTGATTACGTAGCGACGGTCTTGGTCTTGTATAATCAAGGGTGCTTCGGGTGTCATTAGTTGTTCGAGGTGAAAATAGAGAGTTCCCGGTTCTAGGTGGAGGTTGTCTCGAAGCTCAGTATAGCTAGTGTAGCCTTTTTGGCTTGTTAGGCGGAGGATGCTGCGGCGAATGGGGTTTCCTAGGGCTTTAAAGAGGGATGCTTCTGCAGGAGCTTCGCTGATGTCCGCTATGTTTGTGGCTGGCTTGTCGGAATCCATGCTGGTTTGTTGTTGTGACGGTTTGAAAAAGTTGTGGTTTTTGGGGTTCGAGTAAATTCGAACTAGCCAGTTCTATAAATGTTGAACTGAAAGTATATATGTTCGTTTGAGGAAGTGTTTTGTGGCATTCGGACAAGAATTCGCCGATAAAAAATAGAAAAAGATGACAGAAATGAGTATACCGATAATCAAACGCACAGCAGTAATCGCTTCATTTGCCCTCACATTACTACTAGTGACAAGCGTATCTATCACTGCCGCTTCAAATGGCACGGGCTTTATGTGGCAATATGACGCCCCGCACCAGCAGGTCACTCTCGCGACAGATGAAATGACTGTTCGTGTAACAACTGGAGGCGAAGTTCCCCACTTCCTTTTCTGGGCTACTAATACTACTAGTGTTCCAGCCCCGGTCACCTATCATGTACAGTTCCATCAAATTATTGAATTTAACGACACAGATGCTGATGCTGCTTACACACCTGGAATGGACATTGTGGTTCACCCCATTCTCTCCTTAGCAGCTATTCGCTGGGATTTTAGCAACTTCGTTACCGACCAAGAGGATGACACCGTTTCTATGGTTCACTTTAATTTTACACTCGATGAAACACAGGGTCAAGGCTACGACGACCTCTTTGTTCAACTGCGTTTTCATATGAACGCATCTATTCCTAACGAACTGAAATTCGATATAGTGATCTCGGGATGGCCATGGACTCACCCTGATACCTTTCTTGCGCTCCGCTGGGATTTAATGATACAATCTCCTGGGCAGCACTCCTTCCAGCATGCCCATCAGACCCATTATGAGAACCGGACTTACTCCTTCGATGGCGCTTATTATTCCTACAGAAATACTGCTAACGCTGGAAGCTCGACAGTTCCCGTCAATTGTAGCATAGAAGAGCAAACTGACAGGACCCGCTTCTATATTGTCTACCCTAACTTCGGTGATGATACCCTCGTACACGATCCAACAATCGGACTAAGTTCGCCAATACCCACTAACAGTGACCTTCTAGTACTCTTCGCCGTCGGTGCAGGAGCCCT
>JAEOSX010000173.1 GCA_016840135.1 Candidatus Hermodarchaeota archaeon | reverse complement strand
GATTCGCATATATCATGCGTGACGGCACTCCCTGAAGAAGGGATATACCTTGAAACGAGTGTTCGACAAAGCCCCGAAAAGTAGCCTCCGAATCCCTGAGCGTCTCCTCTGCCTGCTTGCTCTCGGTGATATTGGTGGAAATGGTCATGACAGCTGTTACTCGTCCATTACTTTTGATTGGAATGCGCCGTGTTGAGTACCATTGACCACTGGTTACTAGTGTTTGTGTGCTCTGGGGTTCACCAGTTTGAAAGATACTATCCAACGCTTGTTTTAGTGCTCTCCGCCGCTCCTGTGGCACATAGTCTGTGACATTTGTACCAATCATCTTCTCCTTCGAATACCCAGGTGGTGAGTGATTGATGTATTGTATCTTACCTTCTCGGTTAACTAACGTAATAGTATCAGGGAGTCTCTCTAGCGCTTGAAACATTGTTTCCTGTATAATTTTGAGGGCTGCCAAAGTCTGGCTTTGACTTGTGATGTCTCGACCGATGCTGATGATTTCCTTTGGATCTCCTGAATTATCGATGATTGGTGTGTGGGTCCACTCGATGGTTCGCCTTTCCTTTGTTTTAGTGATTATCTCACTTGTTGATTGAGTGGAGTCTTTGATTTCAAGTAGCTGCTTGTATTCCTCACGGTGAGCCTTCTGCCGAGTCTTTGGCACCAGATGAGAAATAAAGGATTTACCTAGTAATTCCTCAGGTTTGTAACCAGTCACCTCCTCGCAACCTTTATTGAAGGTGATTATTCTTCCCCTTCGGTTTCGACCGAGAATGAGAAGGTGAATACTCTCAGTGAGGGCTGCGAATCTGTGAGCCGCTAGGCTGCCTTGTGGATCGGCTGTTGATGTAGAACGCTCAGTTCGTATTGTCATAGGAACCCAACCTGATTAAGAATCAGTGATTTCCATAAACTCTATATCCTGTTTTGATTTAAGTAGTAGTGTTTGTGGTATTTTGGGGAAATAAGATTATGAAGATGGGGAGTCTTTCTCTCGATGATGTACAGAAGCTTTTCATGAAATTTTTGAAGAAGGCGGAACAGGAGCTTGGAAGGAAGGCAAGGTCCCCTATTCCTATTCTTAAGTTATTAGCGAAAGCACCTATTCTAGGTCGTAAGGATTTAGGGATTGTATCAGGTCTAGGGGAGCTGATTCTCCCAACCTGTGAGTCTTGGATGATGAAGGGGATTTTAGCCCTTGAAGCTTTCAAGTTGATGTTGCCAGCGTCGATTGCTGGGCTCTCTCATGCTACAAATCTAGCTTGGGGTTTTGCACATCAGCAACTAGACAATGAGGAAAAAGAGCGATGGCATATACTTTGGCTAGAGACTCCAGGTGTAGGAGAGAAAGTGGATTTAGGAGACTTGCTCTATGACCCAGTAGAAGCTCTTGTCTTACTGGAATATCTGAGCGATGGGAAGGGTCTGGGAGAACTAGTGAAGATGCTAGCCAGGCTGGACCGTTTTCATATACGTCTGGGAGCAGAGGACTTCGTTCGTCAAGTGAAAGAGTTCATTTCCAAATACAAGACGACGTTAACGTTCAAGGAAATAAGAATAATGGATTTAATGTTGCAAGAAGCAGATATCTCAATAGAGGAGGTTGTCAAGCGAACGAACTTTACTTCACACACAGTGTCTTCGATACAGACGTCATTGAGGCAGAGAGGTATTATCTACACTCAACCAGTGGTGAATCTTTCTAGGCTTGGTTATCAAACACACCTCCTATACTTGACTCCTAAGCACGGTGCAGAAGAAGAAGTATTGGAGAAACTGCGAAGACACAAGTACATAACTTCGCTTATACATTTTGTTAACGGAATGGGGGGGTACATGGCAACTTTCACTATACCAGATGAGGTAAAGGGAAACACTGAGTTAGATTTACTTAAGAAAGAACTTTCTTCTATCAGCCTTCCAGGTACTCTTCTAGGGTTTCGAAGGATGCGTCGATTGCATTTCGTTAATTTCCGCTCATACTTGGCTGAGAAGGGTGGATGGCATGTGAAATGGAGGACATGGGCGCTCTGGCTCCGACGAATGCTTGAAGAGGGGCTGCCAGATGTTCTCCCTGCTAGGGAAAAAGTAGTTATTCCTCAGAAAGCTCCAGCACTAGATAGTAAGGACCATGCGATTCTCGCTGAAATATCGCGGGGAGAGTGGCGGCTTCGACAGCTTAGGGAGAAGCTCAGGATTGGAAGCAATACACTTGCGATCAGAATGAAGCGTTTTAGGAGAGAGAAAATCATAGAGGACGAGGTTGGCTTGCGGTTCATTGGTCTTGATGATGCTGCTTTTCTTCTTTTTTATGGGGGGGCCAAAGAAACGAGCCTGTTAATCGCTGGTCTAAATGAATTACCGTTTCATGTGAGCGCTGAGCTGGAGGGTGATAAGCGTGGGTTGTTCACCACCCTTTATCTTCCACAAGGGACTTCCTCTACACTAGCCCGCTATATCCGGATGTATCTACCAAAAAGCCACTTGGAGATTCGTTTCGGAATCCAGATACCTCTAACCCTTATACACTTCCCCCCCCAAGAACTCCAACACTAGCTCCTTGTTGGACCCATAATTTCTGTTGGAAGGCAGTATCACAAACGGTGAAATCATTATCCAATCTGTGATTTTGTTACTGAAACAGAGAATATTTGTCAGCGTAACAAGAAGAGTTTTCACAGAATGGGTTTTAACGCCGTTAAACGGGCTTTTAGGGCAGGTGTTTCTAGGAATTTATATGAGAAAAATTCCTTTTAAAGAGAATTGAGAGATTCATTTGCGGACACTCACCTTAGCGGAGAGGAATGGTCCCAGGGAAGGAGGGAGTTACCAGGGACGAAGATTCGGGAGGTCGGCGGAGCGGGTTGGATGCTGTTAGAGGAGGTTGCTAGTTAGGAGGGACGCTTGATAGAGGAAAATAGCACTATCCAGTTGGCGGAGAGGTTTGTTAACGTAACAAGGCAAGTTGATTTAATCTTTCTAGCTTC
>JAEOSX010000172.1 GCA_016840135.1 Candidatus Hermodarchaeota archaeon | reverse complement strand
GAGAAGAATTCTCACAGCAATCTTTCAAAGCGGTGTAGGTTAGCAATGTTTTGAGGCATCTCCTAATAGCTCGTAGAAAGAGTTCTCTGAATCGAACAGATGATGAACCCCTTCCTACAACTGCCAAACACTAAACGGGCATAAATAAATGTTTCCAGAAGCGCCCCTACTCTTTAAGGAGAATTTCGTAAGCTAAGCCTGTCGTCGTAGTAATGTATTCACGACACTGGTTCTCCCACAATTTCTGCTCACGATACCTCTTCAGACCCTCCTTACTCGACACATCCAACCCGAGCAAATCTCGACACCGGATGTGCCCAAACTCCGCTCTGAACTTGGTCATGAGTTCGGTGGCAAACCAATATACTGAGCGTTCAGCATCTTCGGTGCTGACTTTGACTCTTCCGTACTTGAGCCCTAGCCCCATTACCCCTCCTGTGAAGGCACCACATACCTCGCCAGCTCGCCCAATTCCACCACCAAAGCCAGTAGCGATTTTGGGAATGATGTCACTTTGGATCTCTTGACATTTACTCAAAGCCTTGAGCACGGCTTCGGAACAGAGGAAACCCTTCTCTGCATATCGCGCCGATAACTGTACCGTTTCTTCTTTAGACAACATCTGAATCACACCTAACTAAAGGAAGGCCAGAACTACTTGCATAGCGGCTGCTCCAGCGATGAAAGCGATGGCGATGATTTGTCCCCGCTCTTGGAACCACTTTTTCCCTAACTTGCGATCACTGTAGATGCGGATGAACCCACCAAAGGAGAATGGGATAAAATAGGAGGGAGGAAGAAACATCGCAAGAGCAACGCCAAGAGAGGAGATTGGTGCGAAGGCAGCGAGAACTCCAACAGACAATCCCCCGACAAGGAAGGTCACAAGGTTGATTCCAGCACCAGTCCCCAAGGAGACAAAGAGGCTTACAATGAAGAAGCTTTGTAGCACCCCTACACCAGGGAAGGTTTCGCTAGGGAAGCCAACGAAGTACCAAGCAGCCAAGACAAAGATGATACTTGTAATGCTGCCAGGGAGGATTTTCAGGATTTGCGCTCTCAGGATTGCCCACTTAGGCGTTCCTGTGATTTCTCCAATTTTCATGTTCCCAAGGAGATCTGTTGTACCAAAGGGATTAAGCCGGGGATAGGCTAGAAAGGGTAGGTAACCTGAAAGCCCCACCGAAGCAAGTGGTACCTCATAGAAGGCTAGACGTTGTATCCCCATTCCGAGGCCTGCTTCGCCGACAAATTTGATGAGAATGTAAACGTCTATTACAGCAACAGGTACCATAAGGACAAGGGCAAGTACAATACTAATCCAGAAGGGGAAAGGTGAGAAAATATCGACAATCACAGTGAGCCCTACGAAGAACGCAATAAGAATTAGAGCAGTAACTCCTAGTCTTGGCTTTTGGACTAGTCCACGGAAAAACTGCTTGGTGTACTCGCCAAAGCCGAGGCTTTCACGAACCGAAGATTCAGACTCTTCTGTGGATCCTTCCTTATCCTTGAAGCGCGCTCTAAGTTTGTTAATGCCAAGGACGACAAAGCTGCTGAGTAGCATCATGCCCAACGCCGGGCTAACGGAAAATTGGAACAGGAATTCAAAATAAAATTCCATACCTGTAGCTCCGGGAGTTGGTGCAAACAGCCCAGTTACAGTGAGAAGCGGGGAAAGGACAAGGTAAGTCGCGATGCCAGCGAATAACATAGTTATTGATACTTTGGGATCGATGATGTAACTGACCGCCATTAGGCTGAGGTTCAGCATTAATCCTAAGGCAAAACCGGTCGGAAGAAAGGGGGTGAAGTCCCAGTCGGTTGCACTATACCCAAAGGGTTCAACAACTATATGGATAATCCCTTGGATGAAAGTCAAGAGAACTCCTATACCCAACGCTTTGAACATAAACCCTGTTTCCATTTCTGCTTGGAAGCAGGTATCGACGGTCGCCCCGCTGGCCCTGTAGAAGGGAAAAACCGACTTTTTACGAGAAAGAACCAAATCACTGAGGGCTAGGGCAATTACTATCCCCAATACTGTTCCAGCAATCACAAATACGAAGTGAAAAATAATCGGGACAATCCAAGCTGGGTCTAACATACTTCCATAAAGAAGGACGTCTTGGGAAGGAACCAGCCACCAAGGCAAAGTGGCAAATCCTTCGGCTTGGATATAGATTGACAAGGATAACAAGTAGTACATAACGAAACCTGTTGATGCAACCATCGCCGTTGTGACTTCTTGACGGTTGCTGCCCTCGCCTCTGCGGTGGAAGAGGACGTACGCTACAAGCACGGTGATGATGCCAAAGCCCATCCCCATACCGAAGTTAAGCCCGAGATAGGCATTGAT
>JAEOSX010000027.1 GCA_016840135.1 Candidatus Hermodarchaeota archaeon | reverse complement strand
TACTTTCAATTCCCCTTGGGCGTAGTGTGTGTCCTGGTTGCTGCAAGTAACCTCATCCTATCCTTTTGGACCGCAAGGAAGATGCTTGGGTCAGGTTGGGCAGGGCTTACAGCGTCCATCGTCCAATATGCTTACTTCTTCAATGTTATACCAAAATTCCAAATCTCAATCTTCGCCATGCCCTTTCTTATCTTAGCCGTTTATTGGGCTTGGGAGGGGAAGGCTTGGCATGCCAGTGGCAGCTTGGCTCTTTCTTTCCTCATCAAGGAGTCCTTCGGCTTTGCTTTACCTGCGATTCTAATCCTCTTTCTGCTACGCCGTAATTGGCGTGCTGCTCTGATACTGATTAGCACATTTGTGGGGGCTGTTTGCCTTTATCTTCTGCATCTCTATATTGCTCAGCCCATCGGGGATCCGAATATGCTCTTCGCTGAACCTCCCATTGATGTATTGCTTAATATTGGAGGGTTTCTCTGGTTCGGCTTCGGCGTTCTCTATTACAATGTTTTCTTGCCTATTACTATTGGTGGAGGCTACCCATTTAGTCCAATACCACCTTTCCTCTCCTATCCGCTTTTCCTAGTCATCCTTGGGTTCCAGTTCGTTTTCGTTTGGGGCACACTGCTTCTACTGGGTCTTGAGATGGTTCACCGCAGAAAGATACTCTACCCCCACCTCATCGTTCTCGGGCTTGCCCTTTGGATTATCCCTATCATGATTTCAGCTACTACTCCTGTGACAAATTTTGAACTCTGGTGGGTCGATTTTGGTGTCTATCGCTGGTTTGCAGCGGCATATGTTGGTTTTCAGTTGCTAGTCGGTACAAGCTGGCACCAGCTCCGGAAGTGCTTCAAGGAAGAGGGGGATCATTCTTGGGTCTGCTCGCAGTTTTCACAACTTAGAAAGCGGCTGTTCCAACGCTGAAACTAGTAACTTTGCTTCATCGTAGACCATCTAGCCCTGTATGTCGTAGACATTTAGGCGTCAAGGCGGGCTCTAAGCCTATTCTAGACCCTTTTCCTATTCCTTCCACTGAGCGCTTCTAGTTGTGATAAATCACGCCAGCCAGTATAAAAAGACCTCAGTCATTAGTATATGTGTTATTAGCGGTGAAACCTCTTGGCCGAGGGTGTCATCTATTAGATACCCTCTTTCCTTTTCCGTTAGTAACACAGCATTTGCCTGGGAAAGCAGACGGGGAGAACTGATGACCAATCCCGGTTGTGCCGGGAAAGCGAGGACCCCCCTCTTCAACCCTTCTTTCATCAATGTTTAGCATCTTGGTTGTTCCATTGTTGCTAAAGTTCATATCCGAGGTTGTGATAGATTTGCTCAACCTCATCTTTCCAAGCCTTGAATTTCTCGAGGCTAGCAGGGAAGTCTTTGTATAATCTGAGCATTTCACCCATCGCCTTTGACACCTTCTGAATCCTACGGAGCAATCCTAGCTTTCGGAGCCCTCGGATAAATCGTCCAGCCTTATCCGTTGCCGATAGTTGAATGCCCTCTCCTGCATTTGCCCTAAGCAGATCCTCAGTTGTTATTATCCTGTTATTTATGACAAATTCAAACTCTTTGTTCCCAACTTCTTGAAGTAGGCGCCGCATTAAATCCAAGGAGGCTATCTTCTGTCCGTAATGATGACGATTGTATTCAACATTGAAAGGCCATAACCCAGTTGTTGAAACATCACCTGCTTCGATTGCATTCTTCACAATCGGGGCTACTACATGTGCTGCTTCGATTGCTGAGCCGATGCCTCCACCGTGGATTGGGTTCACATGGCAGCCTGAGTCGCCTATGAACACTATACCATCAGCAACATAACTCCAGAGCGGGCGACGGATTGGGGCAGCTCCTCCACCTCCGGTTATCACCTTAGCACCCTTGAACATGGGTTTGCTGGCGATGAACTTTTTGTAGAGGACCTTGGGTCTGTGTCCCTTTCCACCCTGAGTACCTAGTCCCACATTGGCGATAGTGCCACCTCTGGGAAATATCCAGATATAGCCGCCAGGGGAATAGCGTTCGTCCATGATGATTGTGCAGCGATCTTGTGGTTCTGGGGGTTGCTTGAGTTCAAGAACCTCACGGTAGCAGACCGCTTGGTCCTGAAGGGCTATTTTGTTTTCAATCAAGGGGTGTTTAATGCGGCGGCGAAGTGTAGCAGACATCCCGCTGGCATCAACAGTAACCTTAGCTGTTATCTTTACGATTTTATCAGTGGTGGTGTCTTTGTATTGAACGCCCACAACAGTATCTTTGTCAAGAAGAGGTTTGATGACATGTGCGTGGTCTGTTACTTTTGCGCCTGCATCCTCAGCGCGTTTTAGTAGACGCTGGCCAAAGTGGAGCCGGTCGATAGTCCAGCCATCACAGATTTCACCTTCTATTCTCTGGCTCACTGTTACATAGTTCTCCATGGAAGGAGGATAGATATCGATGCCGTTGATCAAAGTTCCCAACTCTTCTCCAGTTGGGAAAGGAATTCCTGCGTTTTTCAGGTGGTGTAATGCGATTCCTTCGCCGCAAACTTTGTCACCAACTCGGTCTCGGGGTAAACGTTCAAGCAGTAGAACTCTGAGGTCCAGCTTGGCAGCTTCATAGGCAAGGTGAGCACCAGCCGGTCCTGCACCAACAACAACAAGATCTTGCTTGGTCATAGTAGTTGTCTCCCGTTATACAGTGTTCTCAGCGCTTGTTCTTCTTAAAGCGTTTTCTCCATCACCCTATTGGGTTTTTAGTTGGATTGTTTCATCGCCTGGGACCTTTGAACCAACAGGGCAAGCATTGGCACACTGATTACACCAAAGTTCTGCGTAGGGTGAAATTTTCCGGCGGTGTAAAGGACAAGTAAGACAGAGCTCGCGGTTGTAGCGACCGCCCTCCAAAGCACCGACCGGACAAGCTTGAATGCAGGCTTCGCAGTTGTTGCACCAAGGGTTATCTACAATGACATCGCTAGGCGGCAGCTCTGCTTCGGTGACAAGGGCCCGGAGGCGTACCCGCGGACCAAATTTACGGGTGATGAGCAGGTTGTTCTTCCCTATTACTCCTAGCCCAGCAAGTACTGCTGCATCCTTTAGATAGAGACCTGGCTCGTAGGGTATCACCTTTGCCCCAACCCCCCTACTTTCAAGATACAAGGCTAATCGATAACAGATACCCTGAAGGATTTCATCTTCAAAGGCACGACCTGTTGACATCTGCCCCGCGCCTGAATCGGGCGGGGCGTTTAACCAAATATCCAGGAGAGGGTCTACCATTTGCAGGACAAGAACGATGACCGTCTGGGCGTTTGAAAAATCCTTTACGGGTTGATGCTCTACAGGATATTTAGTAAATCGAGCCACTGGGGCAAAGCCTACCAGGTCAGCACCCCACTTTGTAACTTTCCGATGTAATTCATTACCTAGTCGTTTTGGCATTTCTATCCCCCTTAGGGTATTTTCAATGCAAACTGTTGTTTGGTGCTAGGCTATTTGTAGAGGGGTAATCTTGGCGAGGACTGAATCCACCTTTACTCGGTGCTGGCTAAGACCTAACTGATCAGGGGGTGTTCTAAGGGCTAGACAGAGCAGCTCAGGATAATAGAAGACTGGTAATGGATCTTGATTGTCAGTGTGGCGTAGTGCCATCCGCTGGAGAAGGTCGAATTGTAAGGCACAAGCGGGGCATATAACGACCATTGCATCTGCTCCTGCCTGTTTCATATGGGATATCTTGTTTCCAGTCATCTTGAGTGAAAGGTCACGATTCACTGGACGTGTACCACTCCCGCAGCAGTCCATCTCGTCTTGGTAGCGAATGGCTCTTGCTCCAAGCGCCTCCACCATCTGGTAAAGGAGTGTTGGGCGCTGCCCGTTATCGACACCGAGAAGATGGCTAGGACGGACGATATGGCAACCGATGTGAAGAGCAACACGAAGCCCTGTGAGAGGTAGTTCAACCTGGTTGGCGATAGTCTCGGGACCAATATCTTCGAAGAGCAATTGAATGAAATGTTTGACCTCAGTTTTTCCTTTGTACTCGTGGCCTGTTTTGGCTAATATCTCATTGACCTGCCCAAGTAGTTCCTTATTCCCCTTGAGGCGCACTGAAGCACCCTTTAACATCTCAAAACATCCATTACAAGGGGTCAAAATCGGGAGCCCCTGCTCTTCAGCGATAGCTAGGTTTCGGGCAGTAACTGCCAGAGCTGCATGATGGTCAATGTGAGGAAATGTCAAGGGATTAGGACAACACGTGAACCCGTCGATTTCCTTTATGGGAATACTGAAGTGGCGTAGCGTTTCTCGTACTGCCATTTCCATGAAGGGTAATCTGTTTGGGATTACACATCCCATGTATAGTGCCCATCTCTGCTCTGCCATTAGGTTTCTCCTCCAGCTTCCGCGGCCTGTGCCTCACGACGTTCCTTAATTCTTTTCAGTCGTTTGTTTAGTTCAGTGGCCTTGGCGATTTTAACGAGATCTTTGCTGCTACGGCTTTTCAGCGGGATGGGTGGCAGCCCCAGCTGCTCGCGCCGTTTATTCACCGACTCGCTTGGTGCTAGCGCCCAGCCAGATGTAAGTATATTCTCTACTTCAGTGGCTATGTCCTTGGGAGCAATTCCCAATGAGCAGGCAAGGTTATGAAGTTCGAGGATTAGTTCGGAAACAGGAACCTTTTGTGGACAATGTTCTAGACAAGCATGGCAGCTCGTGCACAGCCAAAGTTCAGGCGCTTCTAATAGTTGCCGTGCCTCTCCCTCAAGGGTTGCGCGAACAAAGCGGCGTGGATGATAGATTTCAGCACCTGTTTCCCGCGAGATGGGACAAGCAGCTACGCAGGTACCACAGGCATAACAAGATAGAGTATCTATACGTTTAGAGAGTTTTTCAGCAATCTCTTGTAAGCGCTTATCTACATTCATTTTATCACCTTGCTATGTTTTTGCCTTGGGCTTCGGTTTAGGTGGATTCAAGAGCCGTTCCAACCGTTTTTCCAGCTCAGGACGAACTCTCTCATTCTCAGCAATGATAGCGTCTCGACCAATCTCTTTCAGGTGAGCTGTCATTTCAGTAATGACATGAGCCCATTTGTCGCCTTCTGCAGCTGAAACCCATTCTAGTCTAAACCGCCGCTCGTCGATACCCATCTTCTTTAGCCTTGCTGCAATTCTGTTGAATCGTTTTTCTGCCCATACATTTCCTGAAATGTAGTGGCAATCGCTTCCGGTTTCTGTTAATCGGCACCCTGACATTAATACCATACCTGCTCCTCGCCGGAATGCTTCCAACACAAATTGTTCGGAATACCGACCAGAGCACATCATCCGTACACCACGAACGTTCGTGGGGTAGTCGTAGCGGCTGATTCCTGCAAGGTCGGCTCCAGCGTAGCTGCACCAGTTGCACAGCATTCCTAGGATTTTATCTTCAGGGTTGTCTTCTAGGAGAGCTACAATCTGACCCATTATCTGGTCATCGGTGAAGTGATGCTGGGTAATTGCATTCGCTGGACATTCTGCAACACAAGTTCCGCAACCGTGACACTTGGCAGGTGTAACAAAGGCTGCCTTCCCAGGGTCGGCGGTAATTGCACCATATGCGCAGCGTTTAACACAGATACCACATTTAACAATTGTATTACGGCATAAATCTGGGTTGACTTCAGCGACAATTGGTTCTATTTCCCATTCATTTTGAGTGATGATCCGTAGTGCCCGTGAAGATGCTGCACTACCTTGTGCAACGCTGGCAGGGATATCCTTTGGTCCTTGAGCTGAGCCACAGAAGAAAACACCCTCAGTTGCAGCATCCACAGGTTTGAGTTTTGGATGTGCCTCCATGAAGAAACCAGAGGGACCCACAGGAACATTCAGAACTCGAGCCAGTGCTTGAGTTCCTTTACTGGGTACCGCAGCAGTACTTAGAACCACCAAATCAAATTCGCGTCTGGTTGGGCGGCCTGTTGAGATATCTTCAGCGTGAACAATGAGGTTCTTTGTGGTAGGGTCTTCACTAATTTCTGCAGGGCGCCCTTGCTGGAAGCGGATTCCAGCCTGACGAGCCCGACGGTAGAATTCTTCGTAATCTTTGAAGGTAGTACGTATATCCATATAATAGATAGTGATTTCTGCTTCAGGATATTTCTCACGAAGAAGAAGGGCGTTCTTGATTGTGTACATGCAACAGAAACCAGAGCACCAAATGTGGGTTCGTTCGTCACGGGACCCCACGCATTGAATAAAGGCAATGTGGTGGGGCTTCTGCATATCTGAAGGGCGGATCACTTTACCCTCAGTGGGTCCTGCAGCGTTGATGAGGCGCTCAAGCTCCATTGCAGTTATTACATTGGGGTATACGCTATAGCCATACTCTGTAATTGGTGTTGGATCATAAGGTTCATACCCCGTCGCCACTACTATTGCTCCCACTTCGATGTTGTGGATTTTCTCCTCATCATCAGGAATAATGGCGTCTGCTCCAGCTTCCTTACATGCTTCATCGCACATCAAACATGAAGTTGAAGAGTTGGATTTCAGCCCAAGGCAGTGGTCAATGTCAATAAGATAGGACGAGGGAACCGCCTGTGGATATGGTATCCATATGGCTGGGCGCCATCCCAAGTTGGCGTCAAAGTTATTTGGAACTACAACAGGGCATACCTTCGTGCATTCGCCGCAGGAGTTGCATTTGTCCAGGTCAACGAAACGTGGACGCTCTGTGACCTGAACAGTGAAATTCCCCACAAATCCTTCAACCTTGGTGACCTCAGCATATGTAATTAACTCGATGTTGGGGTGTCTTGAAACCTCAGCCATCTTTGGTCCCAGAATACAAATGCTGCAATCCAGTGTGGGGAATGTCTTGTCGAGAAGAGCCATGATGCCTCCTACAGTTGGTGAGCGTTCAACAAGGTAAACCTTGAACCCTGCATCGGCGATATCAAGAGCTGCATGAATCCCTGAAACACCTCCACCAATGACAAGGGCCTTTGGCGTGACCCCCACTTTAAGAACCTCGAGGGGTGCTAGGTGATGAGCTTTAGCGACAGCAGCTGCAATCTGATCCGCTGCGCGTTCTTGGCAGCCCTCAGGATCACTCGAGTGACACCAGCTCCCTTGGTCCCGAATATTAGCCATCTCGAAGAAAAACTGGTTGAGGCCACCGTCCTGTGTCGTACGACGGAAGGTTGGCTCGTGCATTCGGGGAGTACAGGCAGCAACAACAACTCGGTCCAGCTTGTGCTCTTCAATGGCAGCCTTGATTTCCTCTTGACCAGGGTCCGCGCATGTGAACTTGTTTACCATCGTGCATACGACGCCATCTAGTTTCGAGGCGCGTTCAGCTAGAGCTTGGCAATTGACGACACCCGCAATGTTGCGGCCACATTCACATACAAAAACACCGATTCGAGGTTTTCTAGGTTTGGAAGGAGGGGTCTCTGGGATTTGCGTCACCACCATAGGTTCCAATAGTTAACTAAAGAGTGGGAGAAACGCTATACGTTTTCAGCTTTAAAGTCTTGGCAAATTTCATCATTAGGAGAAGAAGCTAACCCACAAACTCGAACAAGAGCACTTAGCTGGGATATCGTTCCGCGAGAAGACGTGTAACCTCATTGAATATTTCGTTTACGCCGTTCCCATCCTTCGCTGATGCTTCGACATAAGGGGCAGTGTACTTCTCTGCGAAGGATTGCCCCTGCTCAGGAGTTGTAGGGGGCTGAGGAAGATCTGGGTTCTCGCGGCAATCAGTTTTGTTACCAACAACCACAACTGCCACATCACTCTCTACTTCGTAGAGCCTTTCAATCCAATTTGATAGCCGTTCCATTGTGTAAGGCCGAGTGACATCAAAAACTGCAATGGCCGCCCTTGCTCCCCGAAAATAAGCATGGGTAATGTCACGAAAACGCATCTGGCCCCCTACATCCCAAATCTGAAGCGTTGCCTCCCAACTATCCTGGGAAACATGCTTTACTGCAAAATCCACACCCACAGTTAATTTTGTACCAGCTTCGAACCAGCCAGCGGTATGTCGTTTGAGTAGACTGGTTTTGCCGACCCCGCCTTCTCCGATGAAGAGTACCTTGAATACACTTCTCATTCTTTCACTAGCCCTATGCCTTCAGTCACCAGTTGTCTTATAATTATTAACTAGCGTTTTAATGTTTGTACAAGTTATGAAGGAGCTAGGGCGATGCGGACTCACTTAATCCCAAAGCGGAGGGCTATCATCTAATCCCGGGTAGCGTTCAGATAGAAGACGAGTGACTTCATCGAAAATTCTAGAGACACCGTTTCCATCTTTCGCTGAGGCTTCAATGAAGGGTGCTCCGTATTTTTCAGCGAAGCGCCGTCCTTCTTCTTGGGTGATAAATGGATGAGCGGGCGGTAGAATACTCCGAAGGTCACCCTTATTGCCAACAATTACTAGGGGTATCTCCCCCTCAGCTTCGTATAAGCGGGTAATCCAGCCTTCTAGTGCATCCATAGTAGTCAACATGGTGATATCGAAGACTGCGATGGCTGCACGACCACCAGCGAAGTAGTAACTTACTAGATCACGGAAATGCATCTGCCCAGCAAGATCCCAGATTTGGAGAGTTGCCTTCCAGCCGTCACAGCCTACTTCACAGGAAGCGAAATCGACGCCCACCGTGGTTTTCATATCTTCTGTGAATGTTCCCTCGACATATCGTTTCAACAGACTGGTCTTGCCTACTCCTCCTTCTCCGAGAAAGAGTACTTTAAAGAACATCACCTTAATCTCGACTCCTAGTCTAGTCTTTCACCTAACTGGTTTCTGGCTTTCCGGGGGCAGGAACCAGTGGCTATTAAAGATGCTCTTGATTATTCAAGAACCAAATTTATAGCCAAACCTCTAACTAGGTAGCTGCAGCACTACATATCAAGTTTACGTTTAGCGGCTATTATTTCAGGTTCTACAACCCATTTCACAATGATAGATGCTTTACTTTACCTTCTGTGTCAATAGATTCTATGATGAGGGGGGATCCCTTCCCTGTTATCCCTTCAAGTTTCAGAAAACCTTGCATTACAGCAAGGAAGTCCATTGGGTTAACGCAGGCTTCTGGAGGAAGGACTCCTTTCTCTTGAACATTACCTCTGTGCATTAAGGCTGCCCCTATTGCAGCAGGTATCCCTGTCCCTTCTCCCATCGATTGACCAACTGATGCCATAGAAAAGTTGTATTGGTGTGGCTTTCCTGCCTTCTGCCCCTTTATCACGATTTTTAGGCAACCGCGCTGTTCCCCGAAATTTGTTTCTTTGAGGATCTTCTCCCTCTGATCAAGTATGTAGGCTGTTATGAAATCAAGGGGAGCGATTTTCCCGCCTTTCACATCAATTGGTTGGTCACTGGTCATTCCGATTTTTACGATGTCCATGATAAGGCTGTAATACTTGGGTGGAATCACACATCCAAGATTAGTAACACGCTTGCACTTGATGTACTTTGGTAGTGTCACAGTCTCAGGATGAGGATACGGGTAGCATCTGTACTTTCCCAAGAGATGGAAATCTATCTCCTCTTGGAGTGCAATACCATCCTCTTCGAAGAACTTGACAGTTTTCTGCTTGCCATCGAGAAAGACTGGAATGTCAATTGACATCGAGTGGATTCGGTGACCAATTACCGCTGCCCCTTCATGGGGTTCGCCACCATGGGCGTGTAGGATATCAATGGAGTCGACTTCTTCCAGCATTTGCTCTGCGCAGAAACGAACCAGTAAATTCGCTACTCCTGGTGAGCTGCCCATCCCAATCAGGGCAGAGATACCGGCGCGTTTGGCGGCTTTATCTTGCTTCAATATTTCAATGGTGGCGTCTACGTCATCGCAGACATCTACATAGTTAATCCCTTCTTCGATGACGGTTTTCAGGATGATTGGTGCGAGAATATAGAAAGGTCCTGCACAATTTAGGACTACATCGGATCCTTTGATGACTGCCCTGATGCTCCTCGGGTCTGTCGCATCACAACTTACTGCTGATAGGCAATCTTCCCCTATATCTTCAACTAGCCAATCTGCCCTTGCGGTGTCGATGTCTGCAACTATTATATCTGAGAAGTCACCGAGTTCGGTCAGTGTACGAACGGCTATACTGCCTACAGTGCCGCAGCCACCCAGAACTGTAATTCGCGCCATGCTCCATCAGTAGCAGGACTCACGTATATAAATTTGCTAAAAGAAAACTATCGATTACACCGGCGTAGAATGCTTTGCACCATGGCAGTAAAAGCTTCGTCGATATTCCAACCAGAAGGCGCAATGGTGGAGAATATTTGGACCCCATTGAGTATTCCGAGACCCTTCACTAACTGTTCACGGTTCAGTGTAACAGGCAAATCAAACTTGTTCATAGATATCAATAGGGCTGGGGTTTGTCCTAGTTGCTCACCAAAATAACTTTGAAGTTCACGAAATGAGCGGATATTATCTTCGAGCAAGTGAGGTTGGGAGTCCGCTACGAAGACAACACCATCAGTTCCAGCGAGGACTGTTGAACGGGTTTCCGCGTAGTAGTCCTGCCCGGTTGCTGACCAGACAAAAACACGAAGCTTCCATGAACCCCGATCCACATCTAGGGCTCCATAGTCAAAGAAAAGAGTTCGACCAGTTGTCGTTTCAATTGACTCAAGTTTATCCTCTTGATTAAACCTGCTGAAAAGAGAACGAATACTCGTTGTCTTGCCACACATTGCAGGACCGTAATAGACTATCTTGGTTTGTATTGTTTTGTTAGCCCAATCAATAAGCATGTTATGTTCAACTCATAGCTCTACGTGTTGAGGTTCCAGAGGAGAGTGTTTCAATGAACTGATCAATCGGTGGCCGGAGCTTTGGCTCTTCAGAGGTTTGAGAAGCGTGGTACAGCGCGTCCCTAATTCTTACGGTGAAGGTTGGAATCATAAGCCTGAGAAAACCTAGTCGTACTTGATCCTTATCTAGGGTTGTACTGAAAATTCCTTGACCCGCGGAATAGATGAAATGATGATTGTTTCCATAATCAATCGTCACCTGGTCAATACCCATCCGCTTAGTCAACCAGGCGATTTTTCTGCAGGTATCGAATAAACTGAAAGTATATGCACAAAGTATACCTTGGTTTGTACCCGCCTCGCCAGTTAAAGCCACGGGATAGCCGCCAGTCAGTGAAATAAAGGATCTACTAGCCCCGTTTATTAGGTTATGAAAATCAGCAAGGAGTTCCTTTAACTCGGCTACTTTCTCCTCGGTGAGGATTATTGATTGGGTGGAAACAGGAGATGTTGATGATGTCAAACTGGAAAGAGCTGTTGTATTAAATCCGCTCGTAACAGATTCAGCCTGCCTCGCGCTATAACTTCGAAGGGGAGGGATATTATCTTCTTCATTGAGAAGATGAGCGATATTCTCTGTACACTGGTTAACGAACTGAAACAATGAGCCCAAGTTTACTTTAGACCTTGTAGTGAGCGCGAGGAAATAATCGGGAGTGCCTTTGAGAGCTGCTATAAGGAATTTCGCTCGTTCGCCTTCAACAAGAATGTAGCGGTGTGATTCATGAAGCCGACGAGTAACAGCATATATCGCAGAGGCAGCAGCTGACAAACCAAAGATTTCATCTTGACTTAGCCAGACACCAACACTTGTGATTGGATGTCCATCTTTTTGAGAAAGGAAGGCATTTTCCACACCTCGAATCCCTCGAAGAGCTTCTATTTGTGATTTTATGGTATCAATACGTTTCAAGGACTCCCAACACCTAAGAAAAGCGGGCAGCTATTCAGGAAATCCTCTAAATCTACTTAAAATACTCAAAATTCTTGAAAGAATTGGAGAAATTATGGGGGGGTAGATAGTAAGATTTTGCACTAACAAGGTCAGAAAGAGCAAGGTTGAAAAGATATTCAACAACCTAGAGGTCAGAGGGTCACTGATGAAGGTAGCAGCAGCCCAAATACACCCGCGCTTTAGTCGCCCCGAGGAAAACAGACAGATAGTTCGTCGATATTGTCAGCGAGCAGCTCAACAAGATGTTCGTCTGGTTGTGTTTCCTGAACTCTGTATAACAGGTTACAATTTTTCTTCAAAGAGAGATTTAGCGAGTCTAGCAGAGCCAGTGCCTGAGGGACCTACGACACAGCTATGGGTGAATCTAGCCCGAACCAATGAAATTATCATCGTTGGAGGCCTAGCAGAGCTAGGTGATAAGGGGGAGATATTCAACAGTGCAGTTGCAGTGGGACCTAAGGGGTTTCTTAGCTGCTACCGGAAGCTTCACCTCTTTGGTTCCGAAGCGAAGTTATTCTCAACAGGCGATCAAATCCCCAAAATCCATTCGTTGTTAGGTTTTAAGTTTAGTACGATTGTATGCTTCGATTGGGCCTTCCCAGAGCTGACGAGAATCCTAATGCTGGAGGGCTGCGAAGTACTATGCCACCCTGCAAACCTTGTTCTCCCACTTGCTCAACGGGTGATGATTGCCCGTAGTATCGAAAACCGAATCTTTACGATAACCGCCAACCGTATTGGCACCGAGGACACCCTTACCTTTACTGGACGAAGTCAGATTATCAACCCTAATGGTGATGTATTAGCACGAGGAAGAGCCAGACGAACTCAATTGCTAATAGCAGAAATCGATCCAACGAAAGCCAGGAACAAGAACCTTACACCAACGAATAACATCATCACAGATCGGCGGGTTGAACTCTACAAACGGCTTGTAACATGATACGAGATACTGTGTGCCCGAAAGTAGCCCTTACTACGCCTTGAAACAAGAATTCTACTGGGGTTACCTGATGATGGAACTTTGTCGAAGACGTGTACAAGGTACATCTTTACCGGCTAGGAGCCGGGCAAGAGTGCCGGATTGACGGAGATCACACACAACTGCTTCTCCGGATTCGGGAAGCCCATCAAAGATTTCAGTAATCTTGCCTCTCATCCCCTCAGTAACATCTGCTGCACCGTCAGCAGCGCCCATCGCTACTTTCTCCAATACCTGTTCCATATTAGCTGGTGTGATTAGGGGAATCCGGGTTGCTGCTGAATCACGTTTAGGATCAGCAGTGTAGAGTCCATCGACATCTGAGGCGAAAATAACTAGTGGAGCTTTGAGCATACGAGCAAGGTACATTACTATCTGGTCACCGCTCACAATGGTGAAACCGGAAACACTGTCTGCAGTAACGTCTCCTGAGAGTATTGGAATGAAATTCCCGTTAAGATAGAACTTGAGGGCTTCTAAATCCATGTGTGCAATTCTACCCTTGAGTGCAACAATAATTGAAGACGAATGGATTGAAACAGCTGGACGATTCGCTTTCTGGAAAGCAGAGAGAATAATCTGCCCCAATCTTGCCATCTCGTAGAAAGTTTGCGTAACACCAAGCTTCTTCGTCTTGGAATGGCCACCATGACGTAGTTCATGTTTCTCAGCTAGAAAGTGCCCAAAGGATCCACCACCGTGAACAAGTATTATTGGACGTGATTGGACATCGGAGATTTCTCTAACAAGCATTTCAATTACGTCTAAACGGGCGGTGGAGGGTTGTGTTTTATCTGTTATGACACTACCGCCTAGCTTGATAATAACAGGCGGTAATGTGGGCCCACGGTGTCTTTGACGCCACCTTGGTTTCCAGTGACGCAGCTTTGTAGGCCAGTTCTTCCAACCAGTTTTAGCAAAGCGTTCACGCTGCAGAAGATTTTCTTGAATCCACTCTAGTTGACGAAAGAACCTTTCCTTGCCACTAACAGTAGGAATATTAGGGAGCCCCAATCGTGCTAGCGATTCCACGAGATTTGCTTCCACCAGTTCCTGAAGCCTTCCTTCAATCTTGGTAGGAATCACTTCATACCCTTGCTCAGCCAACCCCTCCCGTACTCTATCTAACACTACACCACGACATACATGAATCGGCTCATCCTTATGGACGGAGAGGCAGCGAAACCCGCGTAATATAATTTCTAGCCCTCGTTCCAGATATGTTCGCTGATAAAAGTTGGGTGACTGAAAGTGAGTGACCTCTATCTCCTGAGATAGATATTCTTCAGTTTCTACTCGGTAAATTCCTAGGATAACTCCCCCCACGGGATCTCCCCATCCTGCATCGTCGATTAGTACTGTCACCTGAGATACACCCACATTTTTACCTTGGCTCTAAATAGCTTCCAGCTTAAATCTATTCATTTGGCTAGATAAAACTGGGCTAGTTGCTAAGAACTTAATCGAGGGTAATGAAAGCTACCTAGGAATATGGGGAAATCCTAGCGGCGAAAAAAAAGAGTTTGGTTCTGCTTACAGGTCTGTGAAAGGTAATTTTAGTGAACCTATCTTGTGAAATCGGTTTACTATATTATTTTAATAATTTCTTGAACTGCCTGATTTAACTCATAATCAATTAGGCCTACCTTGGCATCAGCTGGGGCGGTGGCGATGAGAACCGTATTGGGCATAGCTCTTAGCAGCACTAACCCCTCTGAGCAGTGAATCTCTAGTGACTGGGTTTTTCCTGTGCCTAGCACACTACCAACTCGTTCACCGATTGAAAGCATGGCTGCACTCATACTGGAAACAGCTTTCTCATCTACACCCTTACCCAATGTAGCAGCCATTATTTGCCCTTTGCTGGAAACCACTGCAGAGCTTTCAACCTCACAAGCTTCTAACAACTTCTGAAGAATTGACTCCAGTTTCCTCACGCGAGCACTCAAACTTTTTCATTTCCCTTTTTCTTTCGTTTCCAATCTACGATTCGAGAACTTCACAGATTCTGAGGGCGGCTTCGCTAAGGTCCTTTTCAAGCACGGAGGGTCGGAGTTTCCGTGTTCGGAAATAGCTGCGCTTATAACGCGATGCAGTGATAGCGCCAATTCGGAATACCTTATCTCCCACTGGGAAGTCGCATACTGAAAGGAAACCATCACTGGATGTTATAGAAACTGCTTCGAAATCACCCAAGGACAGGTTTTCATTAATACGGAATGCAGTTTTAGAAGCCAAGGCCACCATGGCTGCAAGCATTGCACCAGAGAGTTGTATTTGGGATTTGTGGGCGACAACTAAGCCACGTTCATTGATTACAACGCAGCCATTTAGGGAGTACCCATTTTTTATTAGCTGGCTAAGAATCTTGTCAATTCTTTCAGCTTTGCTTTTTCCTTCCGACGCCATATCTAACACATCCTTTTCATGTTAAGCTTTCAGGGTGAAGCCTACCTGGTTGTTTTTCTACTAGTTCTCCTATTTTCTTTGCAAGGTCACCAACTTCGTAGAGGAGAAGACCCAACTCTGTTGTACTAGGAAAGATACAAGTCAACAAGACATTGTGAGTGAGGTGCTTCAGGAGCACTGAGAAGGAGAGAGTTTTGTTCTGATCCTCTGCATCGATGACAACCTGCTTGAATGTCTTTGATGCATGTACAAAGCGAATGAAGTCTTCACTTATGGCAATCAGACTAGCAGACATAGAACTAATCACTGTCTCGATTTCAGCTTGCATCTTATGGTAGAATACTCGATGAGCAATGATATAGCCGTCGAGCGTTGAGACTGTCAGACCCCAAACCGGAACTCTTAGTTCGAACTCTAGCAGCATATTACCAATTGGAACAGAAAGAGGGCTTTCAAATGCTGTCTCGTTCACACAATCACTTCCTTTCAGGAGAGCAACACACCTACTCTTCTTGAGCGGTATATGTTACTACTTCATCTTGAGTGGAGGAGGACTCGCCACTTTGTGATTTGACACCCACAACCTCTAAGAGAAGTCGTATCATCGTCTCCGAAGCCGAGACAACATCCTTCCCAGCCATTCCGTAACATTGACCCACTCCTAGCCATTCAGCGACAGCATCAGGGCTAGCCGCGTCTTGGCGGTCTTGCTTATTAGCAAGCACTGTTAGTGGTATACTACCTAACTTGTCCTTTGTCTCCGCCAAGATTGCGCATGCTTCTCCTATCTTACCTGGATCAGAAGCATCTACTAACATTAAAACGCCGTTTGCGTTGACCATCATTACCTCCCGAATAGTTCGGAAGTGTAGTTGACCAGGTGCACCGCGCACTTCAATGCGACGAGTTATCCAACCCTCGTATTGGTCCGTATCTTCTTGATATTCCTTAGAGGACATAAGAAGACCTACATCACCAGGATTCTTGTAAGCCCAAACAACACGCCCTAAATCAAACGCAGTAGTGGTTGTCCCCATTTCACCCCGGTGAGGCTCGCTTAGAGGTCTCTCGACTGAGATAGTATTCGGGTCCAAGGTATGTACAAAAGTTGTCTTCCCTGATTGGAACGGTCCTGTTACATAGATCTTGTAATCGTAAGGTTTCAGTTCCATGTCATACTCACTCTTCACTCAACCATTTTTCAACAGCTGTGCATCCCTTCTGGGAAAACCCAGCTTCTCGTTTTTTCATCTTTCATTCCCCTGTTTCCAATTCTCTGTCAGTAAGAAAGTAAGCAGAGAAGTCCTATGATGGTAGTCTTCTCCACTTCTTCCGTACCGACGAGTTTAGCCTTCTTGTTGTATGTTCATATAGAGGATTCCTCACCTGGAGGTTTAGAGGATGTCCTCTATCTTGCTGATGGCACTATCGACTTCGAAGTCGATTAGTCCAAGCTTGGCATCTGCCGGTGCCAGAGCCATTAAGACTGCGTTCTTGGTGCGACGAAGTACAATCATGCTTTTTTCTCCGTTCACCAAGATTCCCCTGGTGTCTCCTGTCTTTAGAACAGTACCCACACGGGTACCGATTGAAAGCAATGCCGCAGTCATCGCGGACACTGCCTTCGCGTCTACATCCGAATGTAGAGCTGCAGCCATCATCTGACCCTTAGTACTGACTAGGGCACTGCCATTGACTTCACAGTTTTGTTCGAGTTCCCGCAGAATCGCGGTGATTTTAGTTGCCTTTGACATTTTTTTTCCAACACTTCATTTCTAGTCTGCTGCTACCGGTTTCTCAAGGTCCGAGTCCGTTCGGACATTCCCGGGGTATGATTCGACGAATTGTTGGATTACTCTGTCAACTAGTGCTTCGGGTCGCATTTTGCCTTCGAGTAGTTTCTGGAAGAGTGGATCGATTTCTAGGTCTTCTGTTGGTTTCGCGCCGACTATCTGGTCAATTGTTTGTGTGAAATGAGCGTAGGCCTTGAACTGGTCTCCGTGGGGTCCTGTTCCGTGCCATTTCTCAAATTCTTCTCTAATCTTCTGCACGACTGATAGTGGGTTAACATCTTTTTCCGCAGAAGATGTGACACTTGCAAAGACTGTTGCCATTACGTTTTGTCCATGATCAAATATCACTTCGTACTGTGTAGGGTTTTCGCTGCTTCCGGATTGATTGAGTTGTAGCTTGTGCATAGTAAGGGTGTTGTTTAGTTGTTGTGCGAACTGGTTCAGGGCGGATATTAGACCGGCGAGGAGTACAAGGTCGTCGGTCAGGTGGCCCCTTGTATATTGCCTGTAAACTAAAGGGAGTCCACTACTTTTGCTGGTTATTAACACCAGTTCTATCAATGTCTTTCTTCCCCGAAATTGAGTGGTAGCCGCAAGGCTTCTTCTGCTCTAGCATTCTAAGTTTATTTAAGTGTTGTGAACTTTTCTCATTTTAGGTCATGTATTTCTGAGCTTTTCTTAATACAAGTATTATCTTCTTGTATTATTCGCAATAAATATATGGAGGCTAAACAACCACCCCCCAGTTAACAAAAAGGAACCACGTATTAACACACCTGCTTGCGACTAGCCTTCAAAAAGTATTAAATCGTCTTTAGAACAAAATCCGATTATAAAGAGTGTATGAGTAAAGGGGTAGTGTATTGAACGAGAACGAACACACCTTCAAGATAGTTTTCTTGGGTGACGCTGCTGTAGGCAAAACCAGTTTAATCACTCAGTACACCACCAAGACCTTTCATCGGGAGTACCTTCAAACTATAGGTTGTCAACTAAATGTAGCCGAGATTGAGGTTTCAGATATCACAATCCGATTAATCATGTGGGATTTAGCGGGGCAGCCGCGCTTCGACGCAGTGCGAAAACTCTATTTCCTTGGCAGTGACGCTGCAGTTGTTGTTTTTTCTGTGACAGATCTTGAGTCCTTTGTAAATGTGGATGGTTGGTTACAGGCGTTTCAACGAGTAGTTCCCTCCACAGACCAGGTGCCTTTGATACTAGTTAGTAATAAAATCGATTTGGATTCCCAGCGAGCAGTCAAGAGAGGAGAGGAAGTACAGAAATACGCTAACCAAATATTCCATCAATTGATTGAAACATCAGCAAAGACCGGTGAAAATGTGCCAGAATTGTTCTCCATTGTTACGAGACTTCTCATCCAATATCGCATGGCAGAACTGCAAGAGAGGCTTAGCCCCTTCTTTTTCTCCTCCTTCGCATCCTAGCTTAGATGGAATGATTTTACCCACAAATCCTAGCCTTGTTATTTACTTCTGATATAGATAGAGAATTTGTTAGCAGCCTCTGGTTTCTCCTTGTCTATGTCTTGTAGGAGCACCTCAGATTCGGGGAATTGTTCCGTGCAATCTAGCACTTTGAGCGCCTTCTCCTTGTCTGTGCTAAGGCGTTTGAAGTCAAAATGAATTATGTTCTTTGCTTGAGTATTAGAATAGGGTATATCCCACATATCCGTCGAGGGATCGTAGAAGATAGAATCAAGCAGAGTAACTTTTTCTAAGCTTGTTGTAAAATAGGTATCTTGAACTGTGGCTGGTATGGGTCGTGACCATTCTTGGAGTTCGTCTGCAACGATAAGGAGGAAAGCTAGGGGATAATCTTCAAAGGTAACAGAACCAAGCTTGCTTGCAAAGTTGTGAAGCGCGATCGCACGAGAAGCTTCGATGAGGGGGCGGTCTTCGGGTAGTCTTTTTCTTAGTTGTTCAGGTGTGCCTATGGTCCTAAGTAGACTTACTGCTGCAACAACTCCGTGGTCCATCTTGGCACTTTTGGGTCTGTACTCTTCTCTGCTACTGCTTGGTACGAAAACGGTTGAGGTATTGGTTGTGCCAGGAACGCCTAATCCACCCTTTATTAGCTCTTGCCAGCGCTTCGGTAGACCTTGACAGAGAATCGATAAGTACTGTTTATTCTCCAGCTCATTACTAGCAAGATCAATGTGCATAGGTGTGACCTTGATTCCAAGTGAAGGATAGCACCGAAGTAACTCGTTTACAAGGGACCAATTCAAGGAGTGGTACAGTTTCTCAAGAGGATAACCCACATCATGTAGAAGACCTGTGAACCACCAAGCCTTTCTCACCTCTTCCTTCGATAGACCTATTTCATCCACTACAATACCCTCTAGCCCACCAGCCTTTGACTTCAAGTCCAACAAATAATCCCCTAATACAGCAACACGTAATTGGTGCGCTGTGTGATCTCTATAGAACTTCCTTACATTCAGGAAATATAGTAATGCATCAAATTCAGGGAGCATCTGTATTAGGTGTAGAATTCCTTTGTTCTCGATTCCCCGCTCCTTGGCTACTTGGTAAAGTGCGCTGCTCAAATCGAATAGTTTTCTTCCAAAGAGTCTGCGAGCTACTTTTTGATCTATACTTTCCTTAAGCCTGCCCATACGCTCTTCAAGTTTTGCTGTTCTTTCCTCGATTTCTCCGCGTCTTTTCTCTATAGCTTGTTCAGCACGGGCAGCTCTTTCAGCGGCTCTTTCAGCATGACGGGCAGCCAGGTCTAGTTTCTCCTTCTGTCTGGCCTCTGCAGACGCTGAGCTTTGTCTTATTGATTCCGTTATTTCCTTCTGGAGAGATTCCTGGAGTTCATCAATAACTCCTGTAACAAAGGGTTTAGCAAATTCAGGAACTCCTAAATCCTCTAATCCTTCAGGCGAGGTAAGATGAGCAGCCATCGCTAATCCTTTCTCGACCTTCGGTTTTTCTGTTGAAGGTATTGGTAATGACCTCACTAAGTCTAATAGAAACCCGGAGAAACTGGAACTAGAGTGTCCAGCTCGTATTAGTACCCAAGAATCATCAATTACTAATCGATTTGGCATATCTATCCCATAAGAAGAGAACAGCTACTGAACATAAATCAACCGCTAATCATTTCATCTTACTTCCCCAATTGACTTTGAGATTAGTATCCGCTGTGGGAGGAATTGGATGACTAGCTTGGAGGGCTGGGCTAGCTGAGCGGGTACTAGGCATTCTGTGCGATGGTACTCTCGACCACCTGCATCTACTACT
>JAEOSX010000003.1 GCA_016840135.1 Candidatus Hermodarchaeota archaeon | reverse complement strand
TTTTCTGTCATCAGGGGGGTCATGGTGTCTGCGTGTTTCCCGAGGATGATGAGGGTGATGGCGGTCATGTCGTCTGGGATGCCGAGGATTTCCTTGACCTTTGCTTCGTCGTATCCTGCGATGGGGTGGGCGACCAGCCCCAGCTCTGTCGCACGAAGGATGAGGAGGGCGGTTGCCATCCCGGTGTCGAAGAGGTAGTATTCGCGACCGGGCAATACGCAGTCTTGGTCCTTCTTGCTGTACACCGCGATGATAAGCGACGCAGCTTCTGCCCACCGGTTATTCTTGGAGAGAGCCGAGAATAGTTGTTTCATAGTCTCGGGGTTTTTCACGAAGGTGAAGCGCCAGGGCTGGTAGTTGAAACAGGAGGGCGCTAGCTGTGCGCTTCCTGCCAGATCCTCTATGAGTTGTTCTGTGATTGATACGGGTTCCAAGGAGCGATAGGCACGCCGCTCCTCAATAGCCTGTTTAACATCCAATTCCATAGACCTCCTTCAAGTAACTTCTGAGATGAGTAAACCTATGTAGCACCTTCTATTTGAAGATGATAGCCACCATTTTATACATGTTAGCAGGAACTGTCCTTTGATGGAGGAATAGCATGTTGGATAAAACGGCGATTCTTGAGTTCTGTAAGCGCTGGTTGGCTGCCTGGACGGGTAACCAACCAGAAGTCCTCCTATATTTCTACACTGAGGACGCCTTCTACCTAGACCCAGCTCGACCACAGGGTCTCAGAGGGCACTCTGAGATGCGCCCCTATCTTGAGAAACTGCTTGCCGCTAATCCTGACTGGGTGTGGGAGGCTGTTGAGATCTTTCCCACAGAGCGCGGCTTCACCCTGAAGTGGCGAGCCACCATCCCCGTGGGGTCAGAAGAAATCGTTGAGTACGGCCTCGATGTTGTTGAATGGGATGGTGAGAAGGTCACACGCAACGAGGTATATTTCGATAGGACAAAGCTCCTAGCTGCCCTTGCCAGGCAGAGAAATCCCGATCCATAGAAGCTAGTTTGTATGGCTGGTTTTGTTAAGGCGCCGGTACATATCCTTGTTTTGCTCATAGATCTTGAGGTATTCCTCAAATAGAGAATCGTAGTGTCTGCGGTGATCAGAGTTGGGCTTGAAGGTCTTGGCTATGCGGATGAGTTTGGGGATGTCATCGAAGCTGATGAAGCCGAGGCCAACAGCTGCTATGAAGGCGGCACCCCTAGCATTCGCTTGGATAGGCTGGTGGACCTGTCGGATTTCCCTGTTGAGCACGTCGGCATAGATTTGGCACCAGATGTCGGACTGGGCTCCTCCACCAATGATGTTCAGGGCTTCGAAGGGACGCTTGATGAATTTCTCCACGCAGCCAAGTAGCCAGCGGCTGTTAAACGCGACGCCCTCAAAGACAGCGCGGATGATTTGTCCCTGTTCAGCGCCAAGAGAGAGGTTATAGAAGCCGCCCCGAATTGTGTGGTCCTCGACAGGGGTGCGCTCCCCGTACAACCACGGCGTGAATATTATCTTGTGGCTGCCCGCTGGGGTTTTCTCTACGATACGGTCAAACTCCTTGAAGACCGCCTTGTTACCCTTTCGTTTCGGATCGTCGGGGTAGAAGACCTTGTCCCGGAGGAACTCGAGACAAGCACCAGCGGTTTCTTGTTCGTTGGCGACAAAGTAGCGGCCTGGAATGGCGGAGGGTACGGAGGCGATTTGGGACCCGATATCGGTTTTCTTGAAGGGGACGTGGCAGATGAGCCAGCTACTGGTGCCGATGTAGACGTGCCCCTCAAAGTCTCGGACTGCACCGGAGCCCACGATGGCGGACTGCAGGTCCGGGGCACCCACCACTACTTTCACGTCCCGACTGAGCCCGAGGGCATCGGCGACATTCTTGCTGAGGGTGCCTAAGATATCTGTGGAGTTCTTCATGCTCGGGAATTTAGCTGGGTCGACGCCGAGTCGCTTCATCAATCCTTGGTCATAACGGACGTTGTCGATGTCTCGGATATCAGTCACCCAGTGGAGGTGGACCGATGTAGGAGAGGTGGCGAATTCGCCAGTGAGCTTTAGGTTGATATAGTCGGTGGGCTCGAGGAAGTTGTGGGTTGCCTTGTAGACCTCGGGGTGTTCGTTCTTGATGTAGAGGATATGGGCGATTGGGTCCTTTCCGCTCAGCACGGGTATGCCACCGGTTTTTCGGAGCCACCGGAGTACGGCGAGGATGTGGTATCCGCTAATCTTGATAAGTCCCTTGAACGCCTTTTCGATGTAGGGTGCTCCCCTTGTGTCTAGCCAGCTGATGGCGTTCATCAGGTGTTTACCCTTAGCATCTACTGCTACGGTGCCTGACCATTGACTTGAGTTACTTACGGCTACGATGTCCTCTATTGGCACCAGGTCCTTGTTGATTAGCCGTTTGGTGGCCTTGAGGAAAGCCTTCCACCATTCCCCAGGATCTTGTTCGGCGCCTCCACCTGGATGGAGGTAGAGGGGTGTCTTCTCTGCTTCTGAGCCAATCACCTCGCCGTGGGTTGAGACGATGGCGGGTTTCATAGCAGTGGTACCATGATCAATAGCGAGAACGTATTTCTTAGGTTTACGCCTAGGAGCCATTATTCGCACCTTCCATATTCTCTTGACTAATGAAACCTTTAGGCTGAAATAGGCTGCGGGGAGGGCTGAAGCGACCTCTAGGTGGGATGAGTAAGGACAATAGACTTTTTATCTACAGATTCTTAGGAGCGATTAAGGAGACCCAGTATCATGTCTTTAGTTACGTGTAAGAGATGCAAACAAACCTTCTCGCTCACCGTACCCGTGGGAATGCGTCGGGGGAAAAGTTCGAAGCAGTTTTATGCTGAGTGTGAATGCGAAGGGCGAAACCCGCTTTGCGAAAACTGTGCCTACACCATTGCGAATTCTGCTGCTATACAGCTTTGCCCTGACTGTGGTGTCCCATTCATGGTTGAGGTTCAGAAGAGGGGCTAGAATTCAGACTTTACTCGGTTTTGAAGACTTCGAAGTATTTGTGCATCTTGAAGCCGTCGCAGCCGTCGCTGTAATATCCGGTGATAGTCTCGGTTTTTTGGAATCCGAAGCTTCTCCAGAAGCTCAGGCCTCCTTCGTTGTCGATGCGTACTTCGATTTCAACATAGGATACGCTGAGTTCTTCGAGGCAATCTAAGGTAAACTGGACTAGGGCTTTGCCGATTCCTCGTCGTCGGTATAGGGGGTCGATGGCTATTGAGACGATGTGCCCCCGTCGTTGTTGCTTCCTTCCCTGCAGATAGATGCAGCAAATCAAGTATCCGAGTATTGTTTTTTCGTATTCAGCAACGATGAAGAGGTCAGGGCAGCGCTGGTGGAAGTACCAGAAGGTGTGCTCTGAATAGGAGTCGGAGGCGAAGCTTACACTTTCTATCTCAAGGATTCTCCTGAAGTCGAGTCGTGGTTGACACTTTCTGATTTGAAGGGATTCCATGACATCTCCTCTGTCATACAGCGTTAAGGCTAGCTTTCTCAGGGCAATTGTAAGGTTGATTTTTCATCGATGTTGTTATTTCCGATGCTTTTCGAAGAGTTGTTTCACGCCTTCGATGAATTGGGTGGTCTTGCCTTTCTGATGAAACCCGTAGTCTGGCATGAAGAACTTGAAGGTCTTGTCTTTTGTCTCGATGACTAGGTTGTCGTCGTATTTCCCAGTAAACTCTGGAGACTTCTCGCTTGTCACATGTGTGACTTCTTTCCAGGGGTAGAAACGCTTTCTCCCCAGTACGCTGTTGGTGAAGCCTTCCTCGGTGAATTCGATGTACCAGTGGACCAGATACTTTCTGGGCAGAACGCACATGATGAGGGTGGGTACGAGGATTATCAGGATTACTGCGATGGCGAGTGCCCAGATGCCAAGGAATGGTGTTACAAACCAGTAGATGACGAGGCCGATAGCCCAGGGTATGCAGCAGGTGATGGCGTTGAACCACATCGGAGTTTCATATCGATGTGCGTGCAATTGTGTCATTGGCTATCTTAACGGTGTTTGTTTGAGTTAAGCCTTTCTCAAAGGACGCCAAGGACTATCAAAGCAAGGATTGACGAGGGGCTAATACTCAGGTTCGATTACCTCTTCAGGCTGTTTTACTCTTGGAAGCAGGATGATAAAGTTAGCTCCATGGCTGTGATCTCCCAGCACTCGATCTTCCACCCAGATTTTGCCTCCATAACGAGCGATAAGGCGACGGACAATTGTTAGACCGATTCCCCTACCCTTGGTTCTCTCGTGGATTTGCTCGGTGTACCTTGCGAAGATGAGTTCCTTTATCTCGTCAGGAACCCCTGGACCCCGATCCTTGACTTCGATTTTGAGGAAGTCTTTGTCGAACGCTGGAGTTACATCGACATCTATTACAACCTTTTCTCGGTGGTCGAATCTGACAGCATTACATAGTAGGTGGAAAAGCAGGTCGATGAGGGAGCTGTCTGCCATAACTGAGTACTTGTCTTTCTGAATGCCTGTTTCAACGCGGATTGACTTGCCAGGATATACCTGCTTCAGCGCTTCCAGTGCCTTACCAAAGGCTGCCGTAAGATTCGCTGGTTCCAGCAGGGTTGGCTCAGTGTCGATACGCAGAAAATCTTTCACTCGGGAAATCAGGGCTGCACTCCTCTCCACCTGTTGTAGAGAGAATTTGAGCTGCTTCTGGAGCGGTTCGGGTAGATCAGGTTCTTGTAACGAAAGTTCCAAAGATAGTAGGATTGCTTGGTTTATGTTGGTAAGGTCATGGGTCATCAGGTCGTTGAAGAATTCAGCTCTAGCTCTTGCCTCTAGGAGGCCATCCTCTGATGCCTTGATTTCGGTGATATCCCGACTAACATAGATGAAGCCTATCGGTTTCCCATCAGCAGACCTTAGTACAGAAACACTTAGTCTTCCTGGAAAGGTGGAGGAATCTTTCCGTTTTAATGTGAACTCGAGGTTCTGACTAATGCCCTTCTCTAGAGTCTGTTGAAGACTTGCCTTGATTTGCTCGTGCTCCTCTACTGCGAAAAAGTCAAGGGCGCTTTTCCCGATGAGCTCGCCTTCGTTATCGAAGCCATAGATTTTCAAGGCCTGCTTGTTCACGATGAGAATTGTATCATCTAGGTCAGTAACTGTTATCGCGTCTGGTGATGTTCTGACAAGAGCCCTATACTTTGCTTCAGATTCTCTTAGAGTGGTGTAGGCCTCTATTCTCTCTGTGATGTCTCTGCAGATGCCACGAAATCCGACCACTTCTTTATCTTCACCGAGGATTGGGCGACCACTAGCCTCAAGGAATACCCTTCGTCCATCCCAACCTTGATTCCACTGGTATACTATTCCGTGAAAGGCTCGTTTTGCGGCAAGGTTTTCTTGGAACTGCGATCTTGCGGATTCTACTTCTTCTACTACTAGGAAGTCGAGGAATGACAAGCCCAGCATTTGTCCAGCTGTGCGGCCAAGGATGTCTTCAACCGCATTATTGCTGTAGGTAAATATTCCTTGGTTGTCAACTTCCCAGATCCAGTCAGAGATTTCTTCGACTAGGGACCTGAACCTTTCCCTTGAAGCCTTTAGCTCGGTTTCTGTTCGCTTACTCTCACTGATATCTCTGAAGACCTGTACAACTCCTAATAACTCACCATTTTTACTCCGTAGGGCTGTTGCAACTAGGGAACAGGGAAAGCTAGAACCGTCTTCTCTTCGCTTTTCCACCTCTTCCACTATGTGTTCCCATCCACTTAGAATTCGTTTTAGAACACAAGCATCGGTGTGGCACTCGGGTCCTGGAAGGTTTTCATAGCATTTCCTTCCTACGAGGTCTTCTTCACTCATCCCTGATAGTGCTGCAAAGGATTTGTTAACACGGGTGATGTTGTAGTCGGTGTCGATTACCTGCATCCCGTCACTGATTGTATTAAAAATGGTCACGATTTCTGCGTGGGTTTGTTTTATCACTTCTTCTGCCTGTTTCCTATCGGTGATATCTACCAAGTTAATCTGGAGGATTAAACCGTTATCTGCCTCTACGACGCCGCCGACTATACTTACCCAGCGGGTTTTTCCCTTTCTCTGAATCAGGCGGATTTCGCTCTGAATTGGTGGGCTTCGCCCTTCAGTCAGCTTGGTAAAAAACCATTGAATCTTTGGGCGGTCCTCCTCCATCACACGGCTAGTGAATTTTTTCCTCGTCCATTTACTGATTGTCCGAGTGGAAAAACCAAGAATCAGCGAGGCCGATTTATTGACGAACCTGACCTTTTCATCATGGAATATAATTACGCCATTGGGTGATTCCTCGGCTATTCTCTGAAATATCACGGATTCTGTCGAAGGGGTGGTTCCCTGCTGCTCTCCCTTTGTAACCATCTTCAAAACCTTGGGTGATTCTTTGTGTGCGGTTCTTTTCTCATCTACACTCCGCAAAGCCGGTGCTAAACTTCAATCTTTCATTTCCCCAGAAGTTTGCTTGACTTGAAGAATTATTCGTTAGCGGCACTCAAAATCTTTACGGGTAACTAGCAATAAGGTATAACTCCCCAAAATATCACCGTTTACATTGGTGCAGGAGCGGTTCTACTTAGTGGTCTGCATTTTAGTATTATTCTAGCTTTGGGTTTGGGGCTTTGGTTCTACGAAAAGCACTGGAAGTCGTCTTTCCCTGAAGGCGGGCTCTGCAGTTACCTGAACTCCCTTGTCTAGAAGTAGTATCTTGAAATGTGGAATTTTTATCAGCGCTGAGATGTCCACACTTTGAATGTTGTTTCCATGAATCTCTATTACCTCTAGCCTGGGGCAGTACCTTAGAGGAGATAGGTCGATGCTCTTTAACTGGTTTCTAGTAAGGTATATTCTGTGAAGGTTCGGGCAATGCTGCAAGGGGAACAGGTTAATCTCAATTAATCCGCTTTCGACTAGGAAGAGCTCCTTCAGCTTAGGGCAATGTTTCAATGGTGTGAGGTCTACAACTTCTAGTCTGTTTCCGTGAAGGTACAGTTTTTCTAGCTTGGGGCAATGACGCAACGGCGTCAAATCAACTGCTCCTAGTTGGGCCTCATGGAAGTATAGCTGCTCTAGCTTGGGGCAATGACGCAACGGCGTCAAATCAACTGCCTGGATGCTTCCTCCAAGATTCAGATATTCTAAGTTAGGACAATGCTGAAGGGGAGTCAAATCGACTTCCTGCATGGCTTTTCCGTGAATCTGTAAGCGTCGAAGCTTTGGGCAATGCTTGAGGGGAGTTAAATCGAGTTCCCGCATTTCGCCCTCGATATGTATCTCCTCCAGATGCTGGCAGTGAGCAAGGGGCGAAAGGTTAACCGCTTCTAGCTGGGTTCCGAAGCACTCAAGAAACTGGAGGTTTGGGAGATACTTTAGCGGCGTCAGATTGAGTGTCTGTAAGGGATTATCCGCTAAACTGATTTCATGAATGTTCGGAGCATTTCGTAAAGGAGCTAGATCGATGGCTGCGATATCGTGGTTCATGAGGTTGATACTTGTAACATCTGAGGGGAATTCAGCCCGTTTAGGTTCACCACTACTAGTGACGTAGACGATTGTTACAGTAGCCACGGAAGCACACTCCCACAGACTAGTTAGGTGGCAGAATAATTCTTGTTACATAAAGACTTTCCGCCTTGAAACTATACGGTAAAGAGAAGCTATCTAGCCCTCGTTCCCCGGGGCAAGTTTCCCTTCTATCACTTGATGCACGTGCTCTGTTCTCTCTGGGAGAGCTTGTAACCCTTTCCTCAGGAAGGCTGGATACAGCTGACAGGCTTCTAGCTCAGCCAGGGAACGCCACTGAAGTATGCACTCACGCCCCTCCTCGCCACCTGGAAAGGGACCTGTCCTGCCATAATAGGAGGAGTCATCAGGGAATCGCATCAGGTAATAGAAACCAATCTCATGGTGGGGTTCTGATCCTACATCTTCCGCTTGAAAGAAGTTCTCGACTATCCAAAGGAGACGGTCAACAGTTATATTGCATCTTAGCTCCTCTTGCATTTCTCGCTGCAGAGCGTCTTCTGTAAACTCTAGAAAGTTGACGCGACCTCCAAGTAGGCAGCACCAATCCCATTTCTCCAGCCGTTCTGTTAATACTCGGTCTCCGTCAAATACGACTCCTGCACAACGGAGTGCAAACCGTCCTTGCCCCACTGGAAGGTAAATCATGAACCCTTAGGAGTTTCTCCTGCTCCTTATCTTTTATCCTGACCTGAGCTTAGGAATGGTCTTGCGGGCTATGTGCTCGAACTTGGGGAGCTGCTCCTCCTTGTACCATTCAGGGTAATAGAAGATGAACTCGTTGATTCCGATTTCCTGGTAGCCTTTGACGAATTCCTCAAAGATTTCTTCTGTTTCAAAGACCCTCTCTGCCTGCTGTGAGAAATAGAGAAAGGAACGCCGGAGCGTCTCAGGGTCTCGACCATATTTAGCACAATATTTGTCGAGTGCAACGTTGCGTTTCCTTGTAGCCTCTAACATCTGCTCGGGAGAAGCACCAAAGTCCAGGGCACCGAAGGAATTCCAGGAATCCGCGTATTTGGCTGTGATTTTGAGCATCGTCTTCCCCATCGCACCAACCGTGATGGGTGGTCGGGGCTTCTGAATGGTGGGAGGGGCTAGCGTACAGTCCTTGATCTTGTAGTACTTACCCCCAAAGCTTGTTACCTGGTTGCGGAGGCATTGATCGATAATCTTTACTGCTTCGCGGAATCTGGCAACCCGTTCGGGGGGTGCCCAATCCTCAATACCTGTCATCCGGTACTGTGGATCAATTTGTCCGGGTGCCCCAGCACCTAGCCCTAGCTCCAACCTTCCACCAGAGATGTGGTCAACGGTGAGTGCCTGACGGGCTAACACAGCTGGGTTGCGTAGCGGTATCGAGGTGACGAGGGTTCCGATGCGGATATGCTTTGTTACCGTCGCTAGGGCGGCGAGAAGAGTCCAGGACTCAAACCAAGGCGCCTGTGGGTTCATATAGTTGACAAAGTGGTCTGCGAGCCACAGCGAGTCAAACCCTAGCCCTTCAATGTAGCGCCATCGCTCTGCTTCTCTCTCGAAGGGTAGGTGCTGGAGTGTGATTATACCGAATCGTAGTTCTTGACTCATTATCTATCATCAACTGAAAGAGTTGTGTATATCCTAGCTCGTAACTACTTATAATGAAGACTCACGACAGGCGGTCACTAAATGTGACTAGACATTTCTTGGACCAGATAGCTTAACCTAGAAATGGGGGAAGGATTGGAGTAAGAAAAAAAGAGCGGAGGGCAGCTGATTCGGGTTCGTGGAGACAGCTGCCTTCTAGGAGAGTGTCAGATTAGTATTCGGGTTGTCCAAGGCTTCGGGTTCCCAGATATACCACTAGCCCACTTACGACGAGTATGGGAATAGCCGAAGTTATTGCCCACGCGGAGGTTTCACCAAAGACCCCAAAGATATTCACCAATATCCGGTTTAGGGGAACATCGATGATTGCTCCTATGACGATGAGCAGCATGGGGCTCATCATGAGGAACTCTGGAACCATAATCGACATCATTAGATTCATCATATGTTCCGGTGACCTTGTATCGTCGTAGTTCGGGTTGAGGGCAGTTAAGCCTGTGGCGAACATAGCTGATCCGCACGCGATGGCGTAGCTGAAGATAAAGAATCCGCTAAAGAGGATGAAGTTTAACCCGTTGAGCACGGTCGTTACTAGTACGGGAAGCAGGGTGAGGGGAAGAAGAACCAAGAAGGCTAGCGCCAGGCGGGCCTTGATGTAGCGGGACCCTCCACGGGGTGCGCTTTGGATTATCCAGAGCTGGTTCTTGCTTTCTAGAAACCCGGTCCCAGCGAAGGTCATACCTCCAATTAACGTCATGCCAATACCACTCATCAGGACCAAGATGGCTAGGTCCACTCCGCTGGCATCGATGAAGGTAATTGTTGATATCAGGAAGGGGAAGATGACGGCTAGAATGACTCCATAGGCTATTCGGGAGAGGTTCTGGACCTTGCGGAAGAAGTCCTTGAAAGCGGTTACCACTAGGCTGCCAAAGGCGCCTGGAGCCACTCGACGCATACCCCGGAGAAGGAGGTTCTCACTGCGAATGGTGGTGATGGTTTCGGTTCTCGCACCCATTCTGAGAGTGAAGACACGATCAGCGCCAGCTAGACCGATTCCCAAACAGGCAATACTGAAAGCCACCATGAGTAACCCGCTCGTGGCGAGATTCAACTGGAGTATATCCTGGAAGGCCGCAATCTGGATTCCTGCTAGCCCAAGACCGTTGAAGGTTACTGCCAGCCAAGTGATGACATCTGCCGACCAGGTGAACGGGAAGAGGAGGAAGACATTCATCCCAAGTATGGAGGAGAGCTGGGGTGCAAAGAACATCAAGCCATACATCGGGCAGGTGATTGCGACGGCAAGCAGCATAGCAAGTCCCTTAGCAAGGTCGTCACCTCGGGGAGAGTCGCCTAGCTTTGATTGAATCATAGCAGTAACAAAGTTTGACAGCCACATCGTCGTGACCACCATAAGGAGGAGCGTTCCATAGATGAGGGCTTGTCCAAGCAGTGAAACCTCGAAGGCAAGAAAGAACACAGAGATTAACGGGGGAGCCAAAAAGAGAATGATAAGTCCATAGATGGGAATCTTGCCCAGGAAGGTTCCGATGAGAATGTCCCGAGTTCGGACATTGTTAGAGAAGAGAATCTCCCATTGACCGATCTTGATTTCCTGGAGTGCGTAAGACAGGGGCATGAGGAACAGTAACATAAAGAGGAGGAACATCACAGCTCGCATCAGCCCTGGAAACATCACAAGGAGTAAACCACGAAACTCACTCAAGGGCATAATGAAGTCAACCACGACCCCGATAAAAAGTGGGGCGAGGTATGCAGCCCATATGAGTCCAAAGATGAGTAGTATGCTCATCCAGATTTTCCGGTGTGGTCTCAAGGAGGAGGTGAGGACGAAGTATTCGGCTTTGGTTATGGCAAACCATTTGTGGCTCAACCTTTATGCCCTCCAGGCTAGTAGTGCTTGGCGGTCGACTTTGCCGCCGACAATCTTTAGGTAGGCTTTCTCGAGGTTTGCCGCCTTTGCTGTGGCAATGATTTCTTGAGGTGACCCCAGGGTCATGAGTTGACCATTTATGATTATACCAATTACATCGCAGATGTCTTCAGCGAGGGAGGTTTGGTGTGTGCAGACAAAGAAGGTTGTGGCGGTTTCTTCTGCCAGCGCTAGGATTAGTTCCTTTACTAGTGCACTCGCAGAGGGGTCAAGGCGGGAGGCGGGTTCATCCAGAAAGACAAGCTTGGGTTCGTGGAGTAGAGTAGATGCGACGAGTACTTTCTGTTTCATACCGCTAGAGTAGGATTCGAGTAGGTCGTCTTGGCGGCTCTCTAAACCGAGGATGGCGAGGAGTTGGTCGATGCGTCGGTGTGATGCATCTTTGCTGTAGCCATTGAGTGCCCCGATGAATTCGAGGAATTCGACGGCTGAGAGCTTGGAGTAGAGCCCGGGGGTTTCGGGAAGCAATCCGGTGACGGCCTTGATTTTATCGCGGTGTGTGTTGATGTCAAAGCCGCAGACGGTGGCGGTTCCACTGGTTTGTATAAGAAGACCAGAAAGGATCCGTACCGTGGTCGTTTTTCCAGCTCCGTTCGGTCCTAGTAAACCGAATCGGCTGCCCTCGTGGACTTCTAGGTCGAGGTCGCGGACGGCGGGGATAGGACCAAAGGTCTTGTTCAGATGGTTTGTTCGGATACATACTCCGTTCTGTGGCATGGTTTTTCGCCTATGTATTAAATGCTCTCTGCTATATAAAAAACTTTGTGTGGCAAAGTATTCTGTAACCCAAAATCTTTTATAGAACAGAGAACAAGTACTTGTCGAGGTAACCAACAATGACCGCACCCATCAGCTTGAAAGAAATCGAACGAAAGGCGTTCCTCTCCTACCACCAAGACGGACTCGCCGACATCTGTCTGAGTCTAGCCCTCCTCACATCGTTTATTGGGTTCATCTTCTTCGAACTCAACCCAGTACTGTTCACAGAGGTCCTCTGGATCATCATGATCGCCCCCATTAGTATTGTCTGGCTTTGGCCGATAATCTATGTTGGGATGAAAAAATCATTCACCGTCTCTCGACTGGGTTACGTTGAATTCTCCCCGAAACGCACTCGAAAGACCAAGGCAATTTTCGCCATGTTTCTAATTGTGAACATCATTGCGTTCATCGCCGGCTCAATTGCACTCGTTTCTCGTGAATTTACAGCATTCCTGTTTGCTCATTTCCTGATTATTCTTGGATTCATCGGCTGGTTGCTTTTCAGCCTCGTTGCCTATCTCTCCAATGTTCAACGATTCTATGTCTACGGTATACTCACAGCAGTCTTGTTTATTCTCAGTTTTTATCTGAACATAGCATTCTATAAGCCCATACTCGCCATGGGTGCCGTAATACTAGTCACTGGAATTGCCCTACTAATTCGCTTCCTTCGCAAATACCCCTAGATGCAGAGTGGTGAGCCCTTAGATGTCCAACCCGAACCTCAATGACACGGATCTTCCAAAGGTTCACGACTTTGACCGGCTAATCCACGAACCCGCCCGGCTCACCATTCTCCTCCACCTTTTTGTCCTCAAGAGCGCTGATTATGTCTTCCTCACAAGGCAAACCGGGTTGACTTGGGGAAACCTATCAGCACACCTCACCAAACTCGAAGAAGCAGGCTACATCAAGATCGAAAAGAAATTCGTCGAACGAAAACCCTACACCCTCGTCCACCTCACGGTGAAGGGGCGAACTGCTTTCCGGGCTTATCAGCGTAGGATGAAACACATGTTCGATGGACTAGACGACTTCTAGATGCAAATCTGAACCCTTTTAATCATTAAACGTTGCTAATCGGAGTCTTTGGTCACTACACCAAGCACTAATCCTATGAGAAGCCCGATGAGCCATGCAACGAAAATGTAGAGAGCGTTGTTAGTTAGCACCCAGAGGGGTGTGCCTATCAGGAGTCCAACGCACATGCCGTAGAGCATGAATTGAACTGGTCTATTTGACACCATTTCTCCCACCACTGAATCATCGCAAATTCTCGCTCTTTAGCCTTCTGTTTTAGGCACCAAATCTCTGTGAACGAAATGCGTTCCTGTGCCTTCAAGCTATACATTGCGTGAGCCAAGGTAGGTTCCGGTAAAGAGCCCGAGTAAGATTCCCTGAAGTAGCCAAGTCGGAATCATTAGAGGTATACTTACAACTCCTGTTGCGGCTGCCAGGATGCCTGTGGTCATGATGCCTATGATTACCACGAGGGTGAGGGGGGCGACGAAGCGGCGTTCCGCGGGTTTCTGGTAGGCCCAGAGCAGGAGCAGGGTCCACCCGATCATCAACGAGGCACCCATTCCCATAGCAAAGAAATACTCTCCACTAAAGCTAGTAAATCCCCAGAGGAGATTTGCTGCCAAGGGCAAAAGCATTGGGATGGTCGCTACTGCATCAACGATTGCCC
>JAEOSX010000171.1 GCA_016840135.1 Candidatus Hermodarchaeota archaeon | reverse complement strand
TCCGTGAAGTCATTCCATCGATTCCAATCTATGTTGTTCCACCACCGTCAATCGTGGCTGGTGGAGGCGAGAGGTTGCCTAGAGACCTTCCAGGCAATCTGGTGAATGGATCTCATTGGTATGATGGTCCGACAATCGGTTTGAAAATCTTCATGGACGCTGTCAACATTGACACGAAGGCGGGAGAGCTCGTTATGGGCGAAGAGGCTATCAAGGGGATGTTCCAGAAGCAGCTAGCTAGCATCAAGGCAGTATCCGCGAAAATCCAGGGAGGTATACCAACTGTCATTGGTGAGTTCGGAGTCTGTTACGATCTAGATAAAGGGGCTGCTTACAAGATATGGGAAGAGAAGCCTGAGGAAGCTTGGGCTACTCATGTCCTTGCCCTTACCAGATACTATGATGTTATGGATGCTAATCTCTTACACACAATGCAGTGGAACTACACTGCGGATAACACGGTGCGATGGGGTGACCAGTGGAATCAGGAGGATTTTTCCATCTTCAGCTACGACCACCAGACCGACCCCAAGTATATCGGCAGCGGAGGACGCGCCATCGAGGGCTTCTGTCGACCCCATTTTGTCGCTGTTGCTGGAACTCCTCTCAAGATGGAGTTCTCCCAAGAGAGCAAGGAGTTCCGATTCGAGTTCGACGCCGACCCCCAGGTGGATGCCCCCACAATAATCTATGTTCCGAATGTGCATTACCCTGACGGCTTCACTATTGAGTTATCCGAGGGAACACTCCCACGTTCGAAACGTGAACCACAGCATGTAGCTTTCCGCATCCACAAAGAGGGGATTCACACGGTGGTCATCAAACCTAAAAGGAAACGTACCTAGTCATTCTTAAGAAGAAATCATCTGTACATTCTTAGAGGCGTTGGAGTATGCGGCGTAAGATTTCTCTGCTTGGTTTTGGTCTAGTTATTCTTATAGTGGTTTTAGTTCCCTTCAGAGCCATATCTTTTCCTGAACAAACTGCCACTTCATCGTCGACCCTTCAGGATAAAGAGGTAGAAGTCCGAGAGGCATCTTCAATTTGGAATTATACTTATGGATGGGCAGATGAGGATCTTGGTGCAGCGATAATCGCGGTTTCTTCAGGTGGTTACGCGGTTGGCGGCTATACTAACAACACTGGTGCCGGCGAAGAGGATGCATGGCTAGTCCGCCTCGACACAAACGGCAACCTGCTTTGGAACTACACCTACGGTGGTTCTGACCAAGATGAAGCCTATTCCTTAGTCGAATGCAACAGCGGAGGGTTCGCTATGGCTGGGTTCACCTACAGTTACGATGAGGCACCCTGGCCCACTCCAGGATACGGTGATGCATGGCTAGTCCGTGTTGACGCAAGTGGTGGTCTCCTTTGGCACGAATCCTTTGGGACTGGCAGCGCGGATACCGCTTTGGCTGTCGTTGAATGCATCAACGGCGACTTTGCCTTGGCAGGTCATACTGCAAGTTATGGAAAAGGTAACGAATTGTGGCTCATTCGCACCGATAGTTCAGGGAATCACCTTTGGAACCAGACCTATGGTGGAGATCAAACCGAAAAGGCCTACTGGGGGCACATCCTCTGTGAGTGTAGTGACGGAGGCTTCGCCATCACCGGGTACACGGTAAGCTACGGGCTCCTCGGCGGCGGCGACTTCTACCTAGTTCGCACCGACAGCACCGGGAACATTCAATGGAACAGTACTTTCGGAGGAACGGACATTGATCGAGCCCGATCGGTGATTGAGTGTGACGATGGAGGATTCCTTATGGCTGGCGCAGCCCGAAGCTTTGTCGCGGGTGAATCCGATATGTGGCTGGTGCGCGTTGACGCGAATGGTGACCACATGTGGAATAGAAGCCTGGGCGGTGTGGAAGGCGCAGGTGGAGATCAAGCGTTGTTGTTATCGGATGGGAGTTTTGTCATTGCAGGAGCCAACCGTAACTTGGGCGCAGGGCAAGACGACATGTGGTTGGTAAGCGTTGACGCGAATGGCGACGAACTTTGGAACTACACTTTTGGTTTCGGAGGCAACGAGTGGGCTAAGGCCTTGGTGAGCGTGGACAGTGACGACTATGTTCTCTGTGGATATACGGATAGTCAGGGGGCAGGGCAAAAGGATCTCTGGGTCCTGCAGGTCCACATCGAACCGCCCCCAACGACAACACCACCCCCGCCACCGATTCCCGGATTTCCCTGGTTAGCAACTATTCCTACATTGATCGCGAGTCTAGGAGCCGGTTTAGCTCTACGACGAGCCGCCAACAGGAAAAGAAGATTTTCAAGAGTAGAGGAGTAGGTTATTCGCCTAGGCTTACTTCCTTAGGTGGCGGCCACTTCCCGAGCAGTCGGCGAGTTGTAACGATTTGACCAATGTGATAGCTGTTGTGCTGGGCAAGCACCATCATTGCCTTAACCACGGTTCCGTCGGTCCAACCCGGTGTCGGTTTAGTCAACGGCTCTTTTTCAAGTAAATCCTGTGCTTGGTCAATCGCGATGGCGAAGGCTCTGCATAAGATATCCCACTCTGAGTCGACATTCATCTTGTCAGGTTTGGGCCAGTCTTTACCTTGAAGGGCTTTCCAGTCAACTTCTGCACCCTGAATCAGCTCCAAGATGATATTGTGCCAGAAAACTATGTGGTAGAGGGTTTCCCAAATTGAGCGTGTTTCGGGTGATGGCTTTGCGCGGGCATCCTTGGCGCTGAGCCCCCTGAGGGCTTCTAGAGTATTATAGTGAGTGTTTTTTCCCATGAAGCTATCTTTGATTATCTTGACGAGTATATCTTCCATGACTTGGACCTCTTAGTAGCAAGAGATTATTCTATGATATAACCTTCACTCTCGAACCTTGAAAAAGACCAAGAATTCTCTTTGAGGATCTGTTACCATCTAGGACTTGAGTGGTGGCCATTTCCCGAGCTGTTGACGTGCAGCCACAATCTGACCGATGTGGTAGCTGTTATGCTGAGCGAGAATCAGCAGTAATTGGGCTATGGGCTTTTCCTGGAAGGAGGGAATGGGCTTTGAGAGGTCTTCCTTTTCCATTTTTTCTTGAGCTTCTTTGAGGCTTTTTCTGAAAGCTGTAATTTGTTTGTTCCATTCCTTGTCGTCTAGCTTGTTCGTTGAGGGCCAGTCTTTTCCTTGAGCTGCCTTCCAGTCGACATCTGCGTCGTGTATTGTCTTCATTATCAGGTTGTGCCAGAACAGGATGTGGTAGAGGTTTTCCCAGATTGAATGAACACCGGGTGCTGGTTCTCGTTGAGCGTCGGCTGCGTTAATACCCTCAAGCGCTTTCAATGGGTGTATGTGTGTGAATTTGCCCAGCAATCCATCAGCTATTATGTTGGATATCAGGTTATCCATAGAAACACCTTGCCAGTAGTTGGGTTAACTGGATTAAAACTTCATCGAGAACCATAATGAAGCGTTTGTGAACCGAGTTTGTGGCTACTAGGGTTGTTGTTTTTGGAACCAGCGAGTGACAGCGTCTACTGTCTCCTCGTAGGCTTTGGGGTTAGTGAGGTTATGGTCGGCGCCCTCAACTATGACGAATTCTTTTGGCTCCTTGGCAGCTCCGAAGAGCCGCTGCACCCCAGCAACATCAATGCCCATATCAGCGTCACCAGTAATGATGAACAGGGG
>JAEOSX010000170.1 GCA_016840135.1 Candidatus Hermodarchaeota archaeon | reverse complement strand
TTCGTCTGGTTGGAGGGTGAGGTTGGCAACTTTGGTACGTGTAGGTGTACCGTCGACTAGGTGTTCGAAGTAGACTGTAAGGGAGTGGATGTCGCGACCTTGGTCGTCCTTGGTGGTCGTGATTACTTTGACTAGCTTGAAGGTGTGTCCTGGAAGTTGGGGTGTTGTGCTTGTTTGTGTTGTGACACGTGGAATACTCATACATAATCCACCGAATATATATTCACATTATTAAACATATATAACTTGGGGAAATACTGAAGAAACACAAAATATGAAAGAATGTATTAACACGTATATAATAGGTATATACATACTTTTGGGGAAACAAGAAAACAAGGCTCAAGACAAACAGGACGTTGACTAGATTGTGCTCCAGACGAGACTCACATAAACGCGATGGATACAAGTCGCCTAGAAGTGACCTCAGCTAGGTGCGAAACTGCCTCTGCATCAAGATAGTTCCCCATAGACCCATCCATCAGTATCTGAGCACGAGCGGGAAACTCCTCATCACCCAACCAAAGAATATAGGTAAGAGGAGTAAAAGGAAGCGTAGGGATGACATAAGCGACATCGCCGCTTTCAATACGCATTCCACCCAGAGTTTCAGCAGCACTGGCAAAGTTGTCTGGTTTATCACCTAATTTTCGGGCGATTGGTCCAACTGCACGCCCTTCAAAGACAGGATCATAAACACGCCCACCCGGTATTTGCCGGTAACTAATGAGCTGCTCAGTTAAAGGCACCTCTTTTGCCCCAGAATAGAATGCCAGAAGGAAGAGAAGAAAATCCGGGGCATCTTCATAATGCCTATCATTAATCTTATCAAAAACGCTGCCATCAACAAGACTCACTTCATACCCAAGAAATCGAAGAATTTTCCCCTCTGGGAAACCTAAACGCCCTGGAAGTGTAAGTACCTTATCTTTACATTTTCGCCAGGTCCAAAGGTCAAAACTCTCAGGTGTTGCCATAATACGGTCCTCGTTTTTTCTCATTAATTCAATGACTAGGTAAAGAAGAACACACATTTAATATACCCTAAACAACAAAGTTCTAATCCGCCGTGGGATTGCAATGGCTAGGTCTGTGATTTTCGATGATAAACGTACTGGGCTTCTCAGAGAGATAATCCAAGGGATAGAGAAGCTACCTGGAATAAATGGATGGGCCGTTGTCAGCCAAGAGGGTTTAGTGATTGATCAGAGAATGCCAGCCAAAGTGAATCCCCATCTTCTAGCAGGCAATACAGCAGCGCTAGCACATTCAGCTCAAGTAGTTGGAGCGCAAACAGGAGCGGGGCCTATGGATACCTTGGTTCTTAAAGGGCAGAATTCTGTGCTAGTAATAGTCGGCGGTGAGCAGCAGCTTATCTTCCTAGTGATGACGAAGAATAGCTCTGATTTAGAACCACTGACTAGCTATCTAACCGATGCAGCCAAACGTTTTCACTCAGCTTAGAGAACACTAAAACTTGATTTCTATCTTCAAGGAGAAGGTTTGGACTATTTCTGAATCAAGTCAACTTTGATTCCTGACTCTTCGAGCATCTTCACGCCTGCATCATCAGGATATCGGCGTTTAACAACAACTCGCTTGATGCCTGCGTTGATGAGCATTTTCGCGCAAATCGTACAAGGCGTGTCTGTACAATACAGTGTTGCTCCACGGCTGCTCACACCATGCAGAGCACATTGTATGATAGCGTTTTGTTCTGCGTGTACGCCCCTGCACAGTTCGTGACGTTCACCTGGCTTCACACCAGCTTGGAGTCGGAGGCAAGTCTTTGGGGTGCAGTGGGATAGACCTGTGGGTGCTCCGTTATATCCTGTAGACAGGATGTGTTTGTCTTTGACAAGTACAGCGCCTACTTGGCGGCGGATGCAGCTAGATCTTGTTGCAGCTAACTCTGCGAATTGTGAGAAATATTCGTCTACCGTTGGTCGGCGTTTTTGTGAGGTGTCCTTTCCAGTCATATTTATTAAACCTCAGAATTAGTGCTGCTGTCGTTTTAGGGCTGCTCTTATGAATGCGAGGTATAAGGGGTTTGGTGCGTCGGGGCGTGATGTAAATTCAGGATGACACTGTACACCAACAATCCAATACTTATCAGCTACTTCAATGGCATTAACGATCCGCCCTGATTTATCTGTAGCAGATAACACGAGCCCTTTCTCTGTAGCCTTCTCAACATATTTGGGCATAAGATGGTATCGATGACGGAACCGTTCTCGTATATTCTTCTTCTTGTATGCTTCAAAGAGGCGGGTCTTTGGCCTGACGACAATGGGGTGTCCGCCTAGCCTCATAGTTGCTCCCTTCTCAGTTATTTGACGCTGCTCTGGCAACAAATCTACAACCGGATGAGGTGTTTGCGGATCGATTTCTGTGCTGTTTGCTCCTTTGAGACCCATCGAGTAACGGCAAAAAGCTGTAAATAGCATCTGGCTGCCAAAACATATCCCCAGATAGGGCAAATCTTCTTCGATGCATTTCCAAGCGGTTTGAATCATTCCTTCAGTTCCCCTAGAACCAAAGCCCGGAGTCGATAACACACCACCATACTCCTTCAACCCTTCTAGGAGTGCGGGATTCTGCTCGATATCCTCTGTGTCAACCATGTCGATTTCAACGGCTGCGCCTTCTTGTGCTCCAGCGTGGCGGAGGGCTTCACAGATACTTATGTAGGTGTCGCCCATTCTCATGTATTTTCCTGCCATGGCAATTCGGATTCGTTCCTTGGTTTTTGTGAATCGCTGAACGATTTCTCGCCATTTCTCCATAGCTCTGGGCGGCCCTGCCACCATCTCAAGACGCTGTAGAATGTAGGCATCAAGTCCCTGCTCATAGAACCGTATTGGCAGTTCGTAGATTTCTTCTAAATCAGGATTCGATATGACCGCTTCCTTGGGGATGTTGCTGTACAAAGCGATTTTACGTCGAGCAGATTCAGTGAGCTGACGTTTTCCTCGCGCAACAATCAAGTCAGGCTGCAAACCAACGGATAACAATTCTTTCACGGAGTGTTGGGTTGGCTTGGTCTTCATCTCATCTACTGCTGGGAGATATGGAACTAGGGTAACGTGCACCAGCAGTGTGTCCTGTCGTGGGACTTCTAAACGGAACTGCCGGATTGCCTCAAGGAAGGGCGCTCCCTCGATGTCTCCCGCAGTACCCCCAACCTCGATTAAGATTACATCTAGTTTCTGGGCATCAGCAACTTCAAGGATTCGTCGCTTGATCTCATTTGTGATGTGGGGAATGATTTGTACTGTGGAGCCTAGAAACTTCCCAAGACGTTCCTGCAGAATAACGCTCAAGTAGATTTGTCCGGAGGTGATGTTGTTGCGGGGATGAATGGGGCGACCAACGAATCTTTCATAGGTGCCGAAATCCTGGTCCACCTCAGCAGTCCTGTAGGTGAAACTGGGCGCTGGGCAGAACTCGTATAACTCATCGGTGACAAAGGGTTCGCCATGTTCCACCGGATTCAAAGTTCCAGGATCCACATTCAGATAGGGGTCGATTTTGACAAGATCTACATTGTATCCACGGAACTGGAGAAGCTTGGCTATACTTGCGGTAGTGACTCCTTTGCCTATCCCTGAAAGCACACCGCCTGTGACAAAAATGAACTTGGGCATCTTCATTGTTTAGTCTAGTCACCTACAAAAGGTTAGTGGCATTGTGTGGCAGATTAGCTATTTCTGTGCTGTTGTGTGGACAGGGGTGGTTTTTGTCTTGTCCGTTAACCTTATATAGTTGTATAAACCGATATACCTTGTGTGACAAGGTATAATGGTAGTCGAGGCATATCGTCTTACAGGCTATCAACAAGCCAAATCACATAAAAACAAACCGCTCTCAGGCGGCAAAAAGAAATGCCAAAACAAAAATCCCTAGAAACTTGGGAAAGCGACATCCGCCGCGGACTCCTCCAACTCCTAGTCCTAGCGACCATCAAGGAGGCCAAGTCCACCTTTGGCTACGAAATCGCACAAACAATCCGCAAACGAACAGCCGACCGCTTAATTGTCAAAGACGGAACCCTCTACCCCCTACTCCGGCGCCTCGAAACCCACAAGTTAGTCAAGAGCAACTGGGACACCAGTGGGGAGCGCCCCAGAAAATACTACCAACTTACCAGCACAGGTGACCAGCAACTCCACGCCATGATCGAGATATGGAACGAGCTCATAGTAACCCTCGATCCCCTCTTCAGAGCCATCGGAGCAGACCGTGCAAGCAATGGAACCTTCCAAGAGGGAGCCCGTTTCTGCTCAGAATGCGGCAACCAAGTGTATCCCGGGGCTATCTTCTGCGCAGCCTGCGGAGCTCAGCTCTCAAAAAGTGATGAAACATGAGTAAACCATACAAAGACAACACTGGAGCACGGCCCGCAAAACTCTCTGCCAAAGATGAAGAGGCCTCAGCTAAACAGATTATCGAAGACTATCTAAAGCAAGTGAAGACTCGGTTACCCTCCTCACTAGCAGCAGAGGTCATCCCCGAGCTGCGCTCCCACCTACTCGAACTATCCAGCCAACCCCATGGCAGACTAACAACTGCATCAGCTTGGGAAGCTGTTGTTGAGATGGGCAGCCCAGACATCGTAGCCAGGGAATTCCGGAGAGAAAGTGAAATCGAAGAAGAACCCCGCCTCGCTGGCGGCTTCCTCAACGCGTTAAAACCCCAGCACCAGACTTGGTTCTGGCGCATAGTCATAGGTCTAGTAATTGTGGATCTAGCTCTCATCAGCATCATTGCCTCGATGGTAATCCCACAAATACTCTTCCCGGGTCCAATGACGTTCACGATACTAAGAGATTCCATAACACTAGCTATTGTTGCACAAACACTAGTATTTGGTAGCATAGGAATCTCCTACTTCGCTCTTCTCTACGCTTCGTATCCCTCAGGTACCGAAATGGGCACAGTTCTCCGAAGCCTATTTGATAGCCACGATCAGAAACCACCCAAAGAAGTGCGAGTTGCTCGAACCCAGAAACGCGTAAGCCTCAAAGTCAAACGCCTAGAAGAGAAGACAGGACGAGGTCCACTAATAGGTAACACAATAGGTCATGTATTTGGATTTGTAACAGCTCTTGGCGCAGTATACTTCCTAACCAACCTGTTGCCCTACTATCCCACCTTTGAGCTCCAATTCATAACATGGCTCGCGTTCATTGCCTTAAGCAGAGCAGGACTCACAGCTGCACGTTCTGCAGTTGGCAGCAGCTCATTACCTCTTGCTCGCCTCCTCGCTTCCATAGACGCAGTCTATTGGCTTATAGTGTCCTACTTCTTCGCACTGATCTTCTTCACACCATTCAGCATGCCCGTACCAGTTCCCTGGTACTTCGCTGGTGGCACTGTATTCGTACTATGGTACTGGAAACTCCACCTGCTCTGGCTTGGCTGGATGGGCCCAATCCTAGTCCTAGTTGGCTTTGGTGTGATGATCGGTCGGATAAGCGACGCTAACACCTACATACAACCACTGACTAATGGTCGTGAATCTTCTACTACAGAAGATGGATGCTAAGACTTACAGCGTTGTCGGAAATCATCCCAGCCCTGAAGCAGCGGGTTTGTGTTCCCGGTGGAGCTATTCTTGCTCCCTGGGAACGCAGTCCCGCTCGCCCTCTCTTTTTTTCCAATTGCTTCGTTTGCTTGATTATCGGGTGTTTGTTATTGTTGCATTGAAGCGGCTAATTTGATGTACTTCGCAAAGGATTTACCGACCGAGAATGGCGTAATCTTCATTCCAGTACCTCTACGAATTCTTTGCGTTACTCTTGTTTGCATTTCCTCTGGTTTGGTTTTAACGAATGCGTCTGGGTCGTCGTAATATTCGAGGCGTTCACCGGGCTCAATCACGGGGAGAAGTAACTCAGGGAACTTGTCAATTAATGACATGATTATTGCTGTTGCTATCTCTAGGAGCTCACTCTGGTCCTTGATATCCTGAACTCCATATTTCTCTACTAGGGTTCTTCTAATGACGCGGTCCATCAAGGACTCGAAGAGGGCTATGTGTTTCTCGGTCAATTCTTGTTTTCTTTTGAACACATGGTGTAGCCGAAATTCCAGGGGGGCTTGTGCGAATTCAATGCTGAATTGCATCTCTTGCTTTGCCTTCAAAGCCTTCTGTACGTGGACGGTGGCGCGGCGTTCAATCTCGAGCTCCTCTCTTCCCCTGATGACAGCTGATTCTGCAATTGCAAACATGTCTGACCAAAGTGGTTGAACAAGTTCAAAGAAGAGAATATCCCATTGGTATTCCTCGCCGTGCGAGATGGGATATCTAGAGGTCATTTCTTCAAAGATTCTGGAGGGATTCCGAGATTCTATTTCTTGATCCTTCCTTCGAAGGTTTTCTTCAAAGACGTATCGTGCTTGGCTAACTAACCAACGGAGATCTGGCTTGAGGTGGTCCTTTTGGTGTAATTCGGTGGCAGCTGATATCCAAGGCTGGAGAGCTTTCATGATGATTGTAGCTTGTACAACTTCGTCTGATGTGCCACTGACTTTCTCATCCACTATTATCTTGTGGGCTTCGATGGGTGCAATCCATGCCGACGTAAGGCTGTTCACCAGTAGGGCAAGTATCGTCAACTCCTCCTTGATTTCTTTTGACATGGTGGGCTCTGCGCCAACTTTCCGAAGGATTACAACTTCTCGCCTACCTTTAGGAAGAACTACTGGTTCTGGCTCAGACGTGAATTCTATGGGTGTCAGGGTTTCACGATATATTCTGACATCGTCCGCAAATTCTTCAAGCGAGATGTCTAAGACTTCATCAATCTTGGCGAGATGATAGGCTGAAACGACAAACTCTATTTCTGGGTGCTCTCTAGCATGGTCCTTCAGCTTTGCAGCTGTTGCCTGGACCAGGCTTTTCTGCTGTTCTCGAAACCTCTGAATCTTACCGAATGTTTCGACGAACTTCTCTCTGTATTCGTCAATGATGTCTCGAGAATGACCCTTTTCAGCTCGACGCATCTCGCATCACCCCAAAACTTTGCAACTCTTCGCTATCCGCTAGATCCTTAAACTTGTATCTAGGGGATATGTGCCAGCCCGATATGATTTCACTCTTGGATATGATTTCCTTTTCTGTTTGTCCTTTAGCTATACCTTCTCGCAGGTCGCGTATGAAAACGCGCTCAGATAGATAGGTTGGAAGCCCAAGCCCCTTATAGCGGCTATCTGCTACAGCAGTCACCGAGAGTACCTTATCTTCCACTATTCTGTGCAGAGTAAACACATCGATGACATGATTGCTCTCAGGTACGTTATAGATGACCCTTACAGGTGTTGAGAGAAGGGCAGCGAAGACAGTCGGGTTGACGCTAGCTATGGCTCTTCTTATTGAATGAGGTATGAGCGCGTGGAAAAAGAAGTTAATAATTTCGTGAGGGTTGACTAGGGTCTCCTTTTCCTTTCGAGCTGCTGCATCAGGGAAGGCAAAGTAAAGCTCCTCAACGTCTAGTATGGGAGGCATACGGCTCAGGTAATCCTTACACGTTGGACAGGTTTCACCTTCGCTAAATATCTCATTACATTTATTACAACGCAATTCGCCTTCAATGATACCAGACTGAGTGAAAAGGATTGTAGAAAGGAAAGCCTCTCGGACGACATCGTCGACACCACCTCGAAGTTCTCGGCGCTGGAAAATGTTATGATGAATCATAGAAGCTAGTGCCCTAGCAGATTGGTCTCTTTGAGCAATCTTCTCTGGAGCCATTTCAGAGAAAACCTGCTCTGTCCGTCTATGAGTACCAAGATAACTCTTCGACACATATTCTGATATACTGATTAACTTGGAGAGGTTAAGGTCACTGTACGGTGTTATCAGTAACAGGACAAAGTCCGAACCCTCGAAGAAATCTTTCACCATGAAAACGTTTGGCACGATCTTGATTTCTTCACCGAGTTGTTCATTCATATAAATTACAGAACGGAGTATGTAATTCTTTATTCCATACAAGTCTGCAATGTTTAGCTGCCCGAATCCTTCTTCAACAAGTAACCGAA
>JAEOSX010000169.1 GCA_016840135.1 Candidatus Hermodarchaeota archaeon | reverse complement strand
GCCGTTACAGCGGAGGACTACATGCTCCGTGTAGATCATAGAGCCCGTCGGTGGGACGCTGGAACCCCTAACATCGTTGGGCTTATTGGTTTAGGGCGGGCTGTTGAGTATCTCCACGAAATCGGCATCAATCAAATCGAACAGCGCGAACTAGCTCTAACCAAGCAATTACTTGACGGGCTCCAAGAGGTTCCAAACATGGAGATTTACGGACCTGTAGATAAGGTAGAGAACAAAGTGGGTGCAGTGTGCTTCAATCTCTTTGATTGGCAATCACACGATGTCTCCCTGGCCTTAGACGCTAAATGGAAGATTCTAACCCGCGCAGGTCATCACTGTTGCCAACCTCTAATGTACTTCTTGGGAATCTGGAACACCTACAACGGGAATATCCGGGCTAGTTTCCACTACTTCAACATGCCTTCAGAAGTAGAGACACTAATCGAGGCATTAAAACAATTGACGAGTGGCTAAACCAGTTCCCAATGCGGTCTTTCAACCACCTGAGTTCTCACGAAGGGCTTCATGAAGTAAATCGATTATCTGGTGATATATAGTCTCAGCTTCTTCTGGAGAAGAAACACCCTTTACTAGGATATTACCTTCACCCACAACACTGACTTGAATCTCTGGTGTAAACTGTATTTGGATGCCAAGAGCGCTCTTGCCGATAATTTGATAGTGTTTCTTGAGAATTTTCGATGCTTGTTTGATATCAATCGCTGTGGGAACAATGGCATGAACAAGAAAGGAATCCTCGTCACAGAGCTTAGTTACAGAAACACCCGAATCTGGCGGTATTTCTTTCCCTTCAGCATTCTCTCCACAGACTGGGCAATCATTGTTGATTGAAATTGGAATCAAGTGAAAGTCAAGTGTCTCGATGTCAAAGTAGAGAAGCTTATTGGCAAGCTTAGGTGGCTTTCCGAGGATAAGCCGCAAGGCTTCATGAACCTGAAGATTCCCGATAACGCCAAGGATTGTAGAGTAGATACCCACCGTCGCACATGTGGGTTGTTCATCATCAACCTCTCCTAAGAAGCACTCCAAGCAAGGCGTCTCACCAGGAACTATGGTTGTCATATTACCCGAAGATGCTAGAGCACCTGCAAAAACATAAGGTATATTGTGCTTTACGCAGGCGCGATTTATTGCGTATCGAGGGGCGAAACGATCGAGACCATCTATTACAACATCCATCCCCTCTACGATCCGTTCTGCGGTTGCTTCACTCACAGACAACGCTACTGCCTCAACCGAAACATCCGGGTTCAGTTCTTGTAATCTCTTTATAGCTGCCTCGACTTTCGGGAGGCCAATACTTTCCTCGGTGTAAAGATGTTGACGCTGAAGGTTAGATAATTCAACAATATCTCTGTCAACTATCCGTAATACACCAATACCAAAGGAAGCCAGCTGTAATGCTGAAACACATCCGAGTCCTCCTACACCAACTACCGCAACCTTAGCCTTATGTAAACGGTGTAATCCCTCTTCTCCAACATCAGAAAGTGCTGTAAACCTACTATATCTTGTGTCTCGCTCAGACACTCGGAAACCCCCTTCTTTTCTTTTGGGAATTATGTCTCGGTTGTTTTTGGAGGACTAGCTATTGCTTCTGTATCCATAGCCTCTTCGAAGATTTGACGCCCTTTCTCCGTTACTTCAATGGAGGCTGAAGGCATTCCTCCTCCAGCTTGACGATGGATAATCACTAACCCATCCTCTTCTAATTCTAAGAAGTGCCTGTCTAGCCATGCTGCAAGAGAGATACCCGAAGTGGAACTATACCCTAGCTCACCAGATGAGCAGATATACCTGCCTTCCATGATAAAACTTGCCAGCCGCGTCAGAATGGTATACAATTGGTTCTTCTGCAGGAGAATACTGCGAACTTTTTCACGGCTTTCCATCCACCTTAGCCGCTCTCGCGCCTCAGTCAGTTCAACGATTTGCTCCTGCGTTTCTACCAGTCTTTGCTGGGCCTGTTCCAATTCCTGTTCTAACTGAACATTCTCCGCTTGGAGTAGCTTATTAGTTTCTTCTAATCTGGTCTTCTCCTCTTGGAGTTGGGATTCTCTATCCGCTGCTTGCATTTCATCCAATCTTCGCAGGGCATCGGCTAATTGTGCTTCGAGGTCGGCTATACGTTGGAGATGGGTCTCCCTCAAATCAGTTAGCTCTTGGACCTGCTTCTCAAGCTCCGCCACACGGGCTCCCCACTCGCCACCAGTTTGTTCCGTAGTCTCAAGCTGCTGTATTGTTCGCTCTAGGTCCCTCTTCAGTTCTTCAATCTGGTTTTCCAGGAGCTGTTTCTCCTCCTGTGAAGTGGCTAGCTCTGCACTCATTTGCTGGCGCTCTGCTTGTAATTCTTCAACTTGTTCTGATAAGGCTGAAGCTTGTGCATCATCCTTCTCTAGTGTTGCCACTCGCTCCCGAGTCAACAGCAGGTCTGCCTCCAAGACAGTGATTCGCTCTCTCGCTCGCTGTAAATGTGCCTCAAGAGGTTGAATCTGCTCAAGGGCGACATCCCGATCCTCTCCACTCTTGCTGGCCTTCCTTCTCTCTTCTTCTAGTTGTGCTTCAAGACCTTTCACCTGTTCTTGAAGTTCTTCGATGGTACTTCTCAGAGAATCAATTCTTCTCCCGTCTTGAGTTGATATAGCTTGAATCCTGCTCTGCAATTCTAATAGTTGCACTCGTGCCTCTGCCAGCTCAGCTTCTAGCTCTTTCTGTGACTTTTCTCTTGCTTCAATTTCTGCTTGGAGTTGACGTTGACGGGCTCCCCGCTCCTCAATGGTCATGGGCTTCCAAGCACCTAACTCGTCCGCCGACCCTGCAAGTTCTGCTTTCTTCTGCATAATCTCTTTAATCTTGTCGCGAGCCTTCTCACCAAAGCGTTTCGCCTCAGTTGTTACTCCTTCCTGAATACTGTGTACAACTGGACCCGAAAGTCGTCCGAACCCAATGGCCTCCATTCTCTCCTCTACAAGATCTGCTAGGCTGAGGAGGCTGCGCTGCAAATCCCTGGTCAGCAAGTCTAGTGCGGAGACTAAATCCATTGCGAGTGCATCGATTTGACGTTTCAATGCCTCTGATTGTTGGCGACGGCTAGAAGCTTCTTCAGTAATGACAATCACATCCGTGGAGACGCTCACTATATTGTTGAGCTGACGAACCAGATAAGGTTTGCTAAAGTAATTTAGTGTTAACGAATCTAGAACTTAAAGTTAGAGAAAAGGCTTTGTCAGTTCCTCAAAAACGGAAAGAATCGTGACGGCTCAACAGAAATCTTACTTAATAACTCTCAAGACAAACACACCTAGACCAGATTTGTGTAAAAGAGCTGAGCGGTAAGCCTTATTTGAGTCACTAACCCAAAGGAGAGCAAAGTCTTGTGCTGGAGGTTAAATGTTGAGTAAAAACAAGAACCAGTTGATATGTGTCGTCGACCTTGGAACAACGGGAAACCGAACAGTTCTCTTTGACCTTAAGGGAAGAGAAGTAGCAAAAGCATATCGTGAATTTCCAACTGTGACAGTGGAGCATGG
>JAEOSX010000026.1 GCA_016840135.1 Candidatus Hermodarchaeota archaeon | reverse complement strand
CCATATGAAGCCCCAGTATCAAAGAAGTTTATACCAGAATCAACAGCTCTTCTTACTATAGCAATTGCATCCTCTCCCTTCATTGTCCCAAGAGAGCTGCAACCTAGACCAATACGGCCATTTACCCTTTTCTTCAAAGCTGTCCAATTCATCTTTCAGCACTTTTTAGATAACTGCATTAACCCTGACTATGCTCATAAATAACTAGTTAACAGCCGATTGTGTGAAGTAGGGAGTGTCAATCTAGACTATCAAGGTTCAGAACCTAAATGTTAATACCTACCTAAAGGAGAACCTTTGATATGGTGTATGGCGAGCTTGGTCGAGACGCGTTGAAGTGGGCTACTGAGTCAGTCTTTGGGCTAAAACAGTCCCAAATCCCTGCCCGCGTGGTGATTAGCCCTTTCAGGATTGAAGTCTTCTTCGATGATTTCTTCACGGTTCTCAAGGAGTATGGAGCCTCACATCAGGAGACCAAAACGGGTTTTATGGTTGAGACCAAGGATCAGAGGGTGCTCTTCTGCCGTGGAGCCATCGGGGCATCAATGTTTGCAGATATCGGGCATGTCCTCTGTAACAGCAGAAACGTGGAAGAAGTGATTTTCATAGGAACAGGCGGCGGAATAAGCCAGGATGTGAAAACCGCTGACATCAACGTTCCCTCCTCTTGCCTCCGCCTTGACAAGGTGCTGGAAATCATGTTGCCCCCGGAGGCCCCTGCGAAGGCTGACCCAGATCTGGCAAAGGAGGTCCAAGGGCTTGTTGGTGAGGAGGTCAAAGGCTTGGAGATTGGTCTCCACGACGACCTGCATGCTACTGTTCCCTTCTTGTTGTGTGAAACCAAGCCCTTCTTGGTTGATTTGTTGAACCGTGGTGTCTTGTCAGTGGACATGGAGCTTTCAGTGTTGTATGCACTGGCTAATCATTTTCAGAAGAAGGCTGTGGGGATTATACGGATTGAGGATTTACCCCTGCAGGGGCTGCCCATATGGAAAACCCGTGAGGAAAAATTGACGCTCAAGGGAAAGGTGCACACGGGCATCCTCCGGGCTGTGCTCCGGTTCGTCCTCGGTGATTGATTTCTGGATTGTTAGAGCATAATTTTTATATAGGAATGTATCGGTTTCCGAGCTATCACCGGAGAACCCACCACATGACAGACAGCACACCCTCACCACAAGAGCCAGCCGATACCAAGTTCAAAGGATTCGGAAAGGGCTACCTACGCTGGATTGTTCTTGCACTCCTCGCCGAGAAGCCCCGCTCTGGATACGACCTACAGCAGGTCATAGACGACCACTGCGGAGGATGGCGACCCTCACCGGGAACCATCTACCCAATCCTTCACAGCCTAAATCAACAGAAACTCATCACAGGACACCCTGACGAAAAAGAGGGACGACAACGCATCATCTACAAACTGAACGATGAGGGTCGAGCCCAGCTCGAAAGAGCTGCATCTCATCACATCATGTTCATGTCTGCCATGCGCAGGATCCTAGGAAAACATGGTGGTCCCCACACACCTCACTCTCCCGTGCTGGATATTGACCATATCCTTCCTAGGATGAGAAGTCGGGTGAAGCACCTATATGACGATGCGGGTTTACTTCCAAAGGAGATAGCACAGAACCCTGCTAAAGCCGCAGAGCGTTTGGCTAACCGACTGAAATTCCTCGAAGAACACGCGACATGGTTGGAGGCTGCCATACAACGGATTAAGGAGCAGCTCAACCAGTTAGAACAACGTGCTTCGATAAAACCAACATGAAACAGGATACTCGAATAAAATGGCAATAATCAAAGTAAACGAGTTGACAAAGGTCTTTAACGGAGACATCCGGGCAGTCGACGGGATAAGCTTCGAAGTCGAGGAAGGCGAACTTCTAGGATTCCTTGGCCCCAATGGTGCAGGGAAGACTACGACTTTGAATATGCTTTCTACACTCCTAAAGCCCACCAGCGGCACGGCTATAGTAAATGGACACGATATTAGTGAAGACCCTGACTCTGTACGCCGAAGCATAGGATTCGTATTCCAGGACCCGACACTTGACATCGAATTGACTGGACGGGAAAACCTAGACTTCCACGGAAGACTCTATGGTCTGAAACGAAAGGTGCGGGAAGAACGCATCAAAGAGATGTTAGAGGTTGTTCAGCTCACTGATCGGGCTGACGACTTCGTTAAAACCTATTCGGGTGGGATGAAACGCCGTCTGGAAATAGCACGGGGACTACTCCACTACCCAAAGGTCCTCTTTCTAGACGAACCCACATTAGGTCTTGACCCTCAAACACGACGCGCTATCTGGGAACACATACAGCGACTGAATGAGGAAGAGAAGGTCACCATAATTCTTACAACACATTACACAGAGGAAGCCGACCACCTTTGTAACCGTATCCAAATCATCGACTTTGGCAAACTAGTAGCCGTTGGTACACCAGAGGATCTTAAATCACGGCTCGAAGGCGACATCGTAAGCTTGACCTTCAAGGACCCAGCACACCTTATGAAGGTCCACCCACTCTTCCAAAAGAAAGACTGGGTGAGCAGCGCTATTCCCGTAGCTGGTGATGGCGGAAACGCTGCCGGGATGAGCAGGATGATGGAGATGATGCGCAGAATGGGTCGAGGAGGCGGCGGCATGGGCGGTATGGGTGGGGGCGGCGGCCACGGAGGTGGACGCGGTGGACGAGTACCCAAGCATGTGAAAGAAATGATGGAGAAAGCGGTGTCTGGCGAAGGCGGTCATCCCATGATGGCAGGTGCTAAACAGCTCAACCTCCTAGTAGACGATGGAGGACACAGAATACCTGAAATCGTAAAGATTGTAGATGGAGCCGGCGTGGACCTCGAATCAGTACAGTTACACAAACCAACTTTAGATGACGTATTCCTTGCTACCACTGGTCGTAGCATTCGAGATGAACGCGGCAGTTTCATGCAAACTGTTAGACGTCACCGGATAACGAGTTCAGCTCGTGGTAGAAGAATGAGGGGATAAAAAACTAGTAGAAAAATATTAGGTGATATGAAATGGTTCAACCAATATCAGGGCAAGCAATCTATGTTGTACTTATGAGGGAGATAAAGCGGTACTGGCGTGCCAAGGCGAGGATAATCTCGTCTGTCGCCCAGAGCTTCTTCTTCCTGTTGATTTTCGGTATGGGAATCGGTAGCATGATCAGTGGTATGGGTCAAGGAGGCTACCTTAGCTACATCGCGCCCGGGATTATCGGGATGGGGCTGCTCTTCGGCTCAGTGTTCAGCGGTGTCTCCGTTATTTTCGACCGCCAATTCGGTTTCATGAAAGAGATGCTGGTAGCTCCGGTCAGCCGTACAAGCATTGTTATCGGGAAGATACTTGGAGGCGCATTAACCGCTTCAATTCAGGGTGTTATCCTGTTAGCTGTGTCAGCACTGATGGGAGCATATGCACACATACCCTTCCTTAACTTGGCCATAGGAGGATTTCTCGCTGTGGGTGTGATGCTTCTCATCACGGCAGGTTTCGTCGGACTCGGTGTGGCCATCGGTTCTAGCCTCAACGACTTTCACGCCTTCCAGCTTTTGATAACCTTCGTCATCTGGCCCCTGTTCATGCTCTCGGGTGTCTTCTTCCCCTTCGATGGCGCACCCACATGGCTACAGATTGCAATGCTATGTGACCCCATGTTCTATGGAGTGGAGGCAATGAGATGGAGCCTTCTTGGCACAGGTACGCCAACCCTTGGGCTAATCTTCAGCGGGATTCCAGTCATTGGACCCGTACTGAGCATGGCTCCCTGGCTTGTGTCCGTCTTTGTCCT
>JAEOSX010000168.1 GCA_016840135.1 Candidatus Hermodarchaeota archaeon | reverse complement strand
TTCTTGATGCAGAAAATCAAATTCAGGAAGAAGAAACTGCTTCATGGGTTATCAACAAGCAGATTGATGATGGAGGATTCGCAGATTCAGCAGAAGGAAGTGGGCTTGCTCTGCAAACACATTGGGCTATTAGCACTCTTGCCCTGTTGAACCAAACAGAACTGCTGCAAGAAATTCTCATCCACGATCAGATTCCCTTTCCATGGTGGATTGTAGGGGCAGTTGTAGTTGTAGCCTTCCTTGTAATCTTGGTAGTCTATGCGCGTCGTAAGAAATGGTTCTAGACCTAGTCGAGCCGATATCACTGATAGTCCCTCCAAGAAAGACGAAGGTCATCTCCAACTATAGAAGAGAATGGTCTTGATGAATAAAGGAATGCTTTTAGGGTTAAGGGCAGTGGGAATCCTTTAGGTGTAGGAAGTTGAGTGCTTGGAGTATACTTGAAGCAGTGCGGAATAATCCAGAAAAACTGCGTTGTTCCCAGCGACTGCGTGGACTAGACACCAGTGTCGTAGACAAAGCAGTCAGACTTGATGCTAAGTGGCGTAAGGCGCGAGCAAAAGTAAGTGAACTACAACGACAACGAAACGAGGTCTCCCGACGTATCGCTAAAACCAAGGAACAGAAGGAAAAACAGCGATTAATACAGGAAACTAAACTGCTATCAGAGAAGGTTTCTAAAGAGGAACAACGTGTTGAGAAGATTGACAAACAGCGAACAAGCGTACTGCAGAGTATCCCTAACATCGCACACGAGAGTGTTCCTGAGGGACGGGATGAAACAGAGAACCAACCAGTCAAGTATATAGGAACACCTCGAGTCTGGCAGAATTACCTTGAACAATTTCTAGCTGATGCCCAAGGACTCCCAGCTAAATACACTGTAACTGAAGAACAGCCACCTAGCCATTATGACATCTCTGAACAGACAGGTATGATAGACACCGAACGAGCCGCAAAGACCACCGGAACAAGATACTACTTTCTAATTGATCAAATTTTCTGGCTAAATCAAGCTCTTGGACTTTATGCTCTAGATGAAATCACTCGGCGTGGTTTCGTCCCTGTAATGCCCCCCCACCTATTGAACCATGATGCATACAGTGGAGTTACAGACATCGGCGCTTTCGAGGACGCACTTTACAAACTGGAAAACCGTGACCTATACCTGATTGCTACCTCTGAGCACCCAATTGCTGCGCGATACATGCGAGAAGTCCTCGAGATTGATGAACTACCCTTACTTCTTGCAGGATACAGTCCATGCTACAGGAAGGAAGCAGGAGCCCACGGCAAGGATACAAAAGGAATCTTCCGTGTCCATCAATTTTCTAAAGTCGAACAGTTTGTGTTCTGTCATCCTGAGGATTCTTGGGAATGGATTGAGAAAATGATTCAGAATGTAGAAGAAGTGTGGGAACCGCTGGGCCTTCCCTTCCGTATCGTGAATATGTGTGGCGGTGACCTTGGAAAAGTAGCTGCGAAGACCTATGATATGGAGGTGTGGATGCCGTCCCAAGGCAAGTATCGGGAGATGGTCTCTTGTAGCAACTGCACGGACTATCAATCCGCACGCCTCGATACAAGGTTTGCCGAGAAGCGGGGACACCCCACCAAGGGCTTCGTGCACACATTGAATTCTACGGTAATTGCGACTACCCGTGCGATTACAGCGGTGCTTGAGAACAACATTCAACCCGATGGCCGTATCCTTATTCCAAAGCCACTACTGAAGTACTTGAAGCCAATTGAGGCTGCTCCACACAAGTATATTACACCACTCCCTCAGCAAGAAAGCTAGCAAGATATTGATTCATTCTCCTGACGGCTATTAACGGAATCGCCAATTGAGGCTACACATAGTCATTGTAAGCAGATAGTTTATAGCCTTAGAACTGGATATTTTTTCTAGAGGACTAAACTAGACTGAGAGGAATTTCTCAAGCCATAGAAGTGTATAGGATGAAATTCTGGATAGGATACGAGTTCACAGCAGATGGGAAAGTCACTGACAAACTGGTCCATCTTGACGCGGATATGCTTAGGCGCCACCTAGGAACGTTTGGAACCACTGGCTCAGGTAAAACAGTATTCTGCAAGATTATTCTTGAAGAGGCGGCACGCCATGGAATTCCAATTATCGCTCTTGATCCCCAAGGGGACCTCGCCAGTCTAGCGATGCCTGGTAATCCCGAAGAGCTAGAAAGGAATGGGATTAGCAGAGAGATGCAAAAGGAATTCAAGGAGAGGGTTGCGGTCCGAATCTTCACACCCGCGAGTTCAAAAGGGTCACGTATCTCAGTCAATCCTCTTGTTTTACCTAGCCGCAAGGCGGATCCAGAAGATGTCATCAGGATTATAGATAACTCGTCACGCACACTAGTTCGGGTTCTAATTAAAACTGCGGGGCTACCAGGAACCCACGAGAGCAGAGCCTTCGCCATTATCTTCGAAATACTGAAGTTCTTTTGGGACAGAAAGCGAGAGATAAGTGACCTCTCCGAACTTGCTGATTTAGTTGCACAAACTCCTGAGGAGCTGGGAGTCCCACTCGACAAGTTTATGAAGCCGGCAGAGCGGCTGCGCCTGAGCCACGCGATACGCAGCTTAACTATTGGAACCTCTCAACTACTCTTCAGTACCGGTGAACCCATCGACTTTTCCAGAATTGTAGAGAAAGTCGAGGGGAAAACCCCACTAAACATCTTCTTCTTGAAGACACTGAGAAGCGAGGAGGAGAAGATGTTCTTCGTTTCCATTCTCCTAAGCCAGATGTATAGCTGGATGCTGCAGCAAGGCTCCTCCAAGACTCCGAGGTTAGTCTTCTTCACAGATGAAATAGCACCGTTCGTGCCAGCGGGCGCCCTAAAACCAGGTCCGAAGGATACCTTTCTGATGCTTTTCCGTCAAGCACGCAAGTACGGAATTATTTGTATGGTTGCCACCCAATCTCCTAGAGATCTCGATTACAAGGCTTTTGACCAGTTTAATACTCTAGGCTTAGGTCGAATTATCTCACCGCAATCCCAAAAGACGATTCAACATCTGCTAGACCAATCAATTGGCGAGCAGAACCAAACGCCGCTAATCGATGAAATCTCACGTTTAACGCTAGCTCGGTTCCTCGTTGTGAACCCGATTTTACCGGATAATATGATTCGTGTAAGAACCCGATGGCTCCTAACTCAGCATTTAACACTCACTGAAGACGATATCCAACGACTTGCTCAGGGCAAGAAAATACTGAGCTTTGATATGGATCCTACACCCAAGCCTCACCTCAAAGGAAAAACTGAACAGGCGCCTAAAACTCCATCAGCAACTGAACAAAGACCAAAGACCAAGGCTCCAAAAGCGACAGCTAAACAGCAGTTCAAGACTCCAAAGCTCATACCTAAACAAGAACCTGAAACCTCCGCACCAACAATAGTTAGTGATGCCCCTGTGCCTAAAATCGCACATGAAACTACCGAACCAAAACCGAGGGGGGTACGTGAGACTGCGGTACCAAAACCAACTCAGGAAACTAGTGAACCGAAAACGGACCATAGAACCACTAAGCCAAGAACAACAGAGATTACCACGCCGAAGCCGACAATAAAAATTACTACACAAGAACCTACAGTGGAAATCCAGCCACCAAAAACAGTAGAAATCACCACGCCGAAGCCGACAATAAAAATTACTGTTCCAGAGCCATCTGTAGAGACCATAACCACTCCAAAGAGAAGAACTAGAACCAAGACCAAACCAAAGAGAAGAACCAGAACTACACCAAAGCCGAAGATAAGAACCACAATTACTACAGAACCTGTGCCACTTTCTGGTTCATTGACTGAAGAGCAAGAGCTTGTCAAGCATATTCCAACTAAGCTTGCAGATTATGATAAATTGTCTCACGACGATATTCTTAACGCACTCTTGGCACGTCTTGAAAAGATAGCTCGATCAAAGTTTGGTTTACCCTTCTTACAGGAGCTAATTAAAGAGAAGGCGATGAGCTACGAAAAGGCGAAAGTTTACTACATAAACGAGTTGCGCACAGCTATTGAACAGGGACTCGCAGTCAGTGAAGGCGAGGAGGAAGAAAAGAGGTGTCTAGTCTATGATTTCAAGCGCCTCTTCATTGCGCTCGCCAAGAAGCTTCGTGTTAATCCTGAGAAAGTGAATATCCCACATATTAAACGACGCTTTGAAGGCATCGTAAAGCGAGCCAAAATTAACTCGATAGTTAGCCGTATTGTTAAAGGCAAGCCTTTCCTTCGATATTAAGAAGTGAAGCGGGTTGCCATTATAACAAACCCACTTCATTATTTATCCAAAGTTAAGTCATTCAGTTATTTCTACGTTCGAACTGATTCGTATTTTGAGCGTAGAACTATTCCTAGAGTGAACAGGATTAGAGTCGATATGCTTCCGATTGTAATAGAGATGTAGTAGTAACTAAGGGGCGAACCGTAGGTTGTATTGAAGTAATCCCAAAGAAGTACTAGACCTGTTTGACCAAACGCCATAACTGCACCGACAAGGAGTGCAAAAAGGATTAGACGAGAAGCAACCTCCTTTGAACGGTCCTTGGCTTCTGCCCCCTCTGCTAGACCCTTCGGTCGAAACTTACCACTCAAACCAATAAGACTCAGGACTAAAATCAAAGCCAACAGTAGTAATGTGCCAACATTGAACAGAAGGGAGAACCACCAATCAGCACGAACGTCTTCTTTGAGGAAGCGGCCAAGAGTAAGAATCGAAAAGAGAGTGAGAAGGTAGGCTAGTATGTTTGACCAGAGCCGGTCATCGGGGTGTACGAACCCAGGCCAAGTCGTTAAGCTGTTTACTACTGCACAAGCAATAACAATACCAGTGCATACGACGCAGCCAAGGTAAGCTAGAAACGCGATACTTGGATCCAGAAATATTGCTATTACTAGCAAAGTTAGGGCTATACCTGTGGACATTCCACCTAATAGAATAAGACGCAAAACATTCTCTCCGATAGATAGATGTTTAAATTCACTGTGCCTCATATGAGTGTGAACACAAAAAGTTTTCTTCAAACGAGATATTGACCGCGGTAAATTTCTTATTATTCGCAGGAAAGCAATTATATTAATGATATTGAATGTAAATTACTGAGTTGGGGCTGAACTTCCGTTGTCTGACAATTTGGTATTGCTAAGCGTTAGGGATTCTGGTGAAGTTGACCAGATTTCAGGTGATGAACCTGTTAGCATGCATATGAAAGCAGATCAGGTCCTCATCGTCATTGATGACGAACAAAAGAGAATATGGATATGGAAAGGTGTTGATGCACCAGTCCGTAAGAAATTCATCGCAGCACGCTCTGCACAGAGAATTCGTGATGTTAGAGGACTCGTTTACAAGATTGTGTCAGAAGATGCGGGAGAAGAGGATGAAGGATTCCTTCAAGTTATGAGTCAGACCCCTACCTCAAGCCCGGACGCAGCGGCATCAAAAACTCCCGACAGTTCCTTCACTCCATCGCCAGATTCAACTCCAAAGACAAGTCAGCCCAAACCAGCTACAACCCCCCAGCCCAAACTAGACTACACACGCGTGGTGACAGCACGAACTGCGAAACCATCACAACAACAATCTGTTCAGGTTCCGCATAGCTCTCAAGAAATAATCGAGCAAGTGAAACAGTTAGAACCAGTTCCTGGTTTTCGGCGGGAGTTTGTGTTAATAGGATTCGATGCCTTCGCTATAACAGAAGAAGCAACTTCTCTCTTAGGAAAAAGGACTGTAACTCAACGGCTACAACGAATAGACAGCCTACCAGAGGGAGTTCTCTTCGCGCAGGGTTACACGCCCCGAATAGTCATTCAGAATGGGCAAGTGCTAGCTGTTGAATTCTTGAAGCAAGTACAAGAACAAGAATACCAAGTTGAAAAACGTCGCCTAGCAGAGCTGGTGCGATCTTCAGGGGCGAAGGCTAGTAGATAAAAACTTACCAGGATAGATGAAATCAGAGGAGAAATTATTGCAGTTTCAGATGGGCGAGAACGAAGCACAACAACTCGTGTTATTCTTACGGGAAATTACACAGTACACAGAATTGGAAACACTAGCGGCTGTCACGAAAGGTGGTCGACGAGTCGCTTATAGCGCGACGAAGGGAGTGGACATCGATCCTGACTTGATGTCAGCGATTTCAGCTGTCTTGTTACAAACTGGAGTTGAGGCAGCTACTAAGCTGAAGTTTGATCCATTATACGAGCTTATCGTTCGAGGGGAAAAGGGATACATTGTCGTGACTGACGCTGGTCCACTCGTTCTGATTGGTGCAGGTGTAAAAATCGACGCGCTCGGACATACAGTTTCTGTCTTTAGACACTTTGGTCGTGAAATAGCTAAACTCTTCAAGTGATATTTGGTGTTTTTAAAATGGCGATACTAGATTTTCTACAAGCTGTTGATAATCTCAAGTGGGTTTTGAGAGTTGGTTGGTTGCTTCGCGGTATTCCTTCAGCTACTGCAGAGAATGTTGCTGCTCATTCTCATTCGGTAACAGTTATCGCTTATCTTCTAGCGAAACTCGATGGAGGCGAGGTGGATCTTGAGAAGATTTTCTTGATGTCCTTATTCCATGATCTGCCAGAGTCTCGTCTTGGGGATATTCCTCGTGACCCTACAGAGGAGCTCCAAGAGTTCTATGATGTTAAGAGGCGAGCTGAAAACCAGGTTATGACTTCTCTTATTGGAGAACTTCCTCAGAAATTACGCATTCCTCTGCAAGAGGCGTGGGAGGGGTATCAAGGTCAGTCTAGCCGAGAGGCGCTGATTGTTGAAGCTGCTGATAGGTTCGCCAATGCACTTCATGCTCTTCAGCTCGTCCAAGCAGGTCGTTCTCCCAAGTCCCTTTTCATGGACTTTATGGGGCCAGCAGAGAAAGCGGTTTCTGTCTTGAAAATACCTGCTGCTGATAAGCTAATGAAGAACATGCGCCGCGCGATTGGTCTTTAGCCAAACGTTTAAGTCAGCATTAGCTTAGGGGATGGAGAGGCGTTCTTCGATGACCTCTTCACGAAATAGTGGCACCGTTAATCCTCTTGGCAGACTTCGCCGAACCCACTACTCCTCTCAGCTGAAGCCAGAGATGGAGGGTCGGCGCGTTACAATCGTTGGTTGGGTTCAACGTATCCGTCCACTCGGAAAAATCAGCTTCCTAATTATTCGAGATCGAGAAGGGCTCACCCAATGCATTCTACATCACAAACGGACAGAACCGAAGCTTCTAGAAATTCTAGAAAAACTAGATAATGAATACGCTGTTGCAGTTAGAGGGCGAGTTAAAAGAGAGCAGCAAGCCCGCAGTGGCGTAGAAATTGTACCTGAAAGTATTATAATCATAAACGATGCACCTGCTACTCTCCCTCTAGATATTTCTGGAAAGACCAAGGCAGATATTGACACGCGGCTTGACCACCGGGTTATTGACTTGCGCCGCCATGAGAATCAACTACTCTTCAAAATTCAGCATTTCACCATCTCGCGGATGCGCCGATTTCTAGAAGCGAAAGGGTTCCGAGAGATTCACACACCAAAAATTGTAGCCACAGCTACTGAGGGCGGTGCAGACCTTTTTTCTGTTAAATATTTTGAACAGAATGCCTTCCTAGCTCAGAGCCCCCAATTCTATAAACAGCTGTGCCTTGTGGGAGGCTTCGACAGGGTCTTCGAAGTGGCACCAGTATATCGTGCTGAGAAACACAACACACCACGTCACTTGAACGAATACACTAGCTTTGATTTCGAAATGGCCTGGATTCGAGACGAAGAAGATGTAATGCAAATGGAAGAAAAAATGTTGAGAACCACCCTAAAGGCTGTGCAGAAGTATTGTGTAAAAGAGTTGGAACAACTTGACGTGGAAATCCAACCGCCACGCCTCCCCATTCAGCGAATCGAAATAAAAGAAGCTGTAAAAATCTTAAGAAGTGAAGGACTGAAAACACCTTCTGATACTGACATTTCCTCAGAAGGGGAAGAGAAGCTGCATCAATATGTCAAAAGAGAAACCGGAGAAGATTTTTACTTTCTGACGCGCTATCCTACATCAATCCGTCCTTTCTACACAATGCCGCTGGATTCAGATCCGACTCTAACCCGGGGTTTTGATTTAATCTATCGCGGAATGGAGATAACTACAGGAGGTCAGCGAATCCATAACTATAACCTGCTTGTAGAAAAACTGAAGGAAGCGGGGCTCAACCCTGAAACCTTCACCTTTTACACAGAACCTTTCAGGTATGGAGCCCCTCCACATGGTGGACTTGCTGTTGGTGTGGAGCGTCTAACGATGCAGATGCTTGGCTACAAGAACATTCGTGAAACCTGCCTATTCCCTCGCGATCGTACGCGCCTAGTTCCCTAGTCTAGCTATATACTTCCATTATCTTAATATTCGATTCTGCTAAAGGGATTAATGAAATTCCATGTCGAAGCCAAGCGATCAGATTAGTGGGTATTTTCAGAAAAAGGCTGCGTACCTTGAGGAGCTAGCAGATCATCATGCCAGTATTGGCGAGATAGATAAAGCGAAGGAACTTTACTCGCAAGCAAAAAATATGTACACTCGGCTTGGCGATAAGGTTCAAATTGCTCGAGTTGAGGAGAAAATAAAGCAGCTCGCATAATACGGTCCGATTATTCTCCGACAGGACAACTTGCAATTATAGTTGCTTGAGCGTGACTTAGAAGATGTTTACTAGCTGAGCGGGTTTGCCGAACAGCTTGACAACGACAAAATCACGTTGACTTTGGAGAACCTTGCGTTCTTCATCGGTTAATTGCTGGTAAAAGGGAGAGGAATCCGGCAGACTTGAGATAACCAGATTATGGGGAATCAGTGGGTCAATGTGAGGAAACTCTCCCTTCGAGTCAAGGAAGAGGAGAAAGTCGCCTTTGATTGCATAACTCTTGAAAAGCAATTCAATGAGAAGAGGATTGAGTGGAGGATTGAAGAGAAGCAGAGGGGGCAGAGCAGCGCCTTGGAGAGCCAGGAGCTTTAATAGGAGCAGGTTGGCTATCAGGTAACCTCTATTATTTCTTGGTATTGAGATGATTGTTGGTATGGAGTGAAAACGACCAAGAGATATAGTGTCAAAGGAGCTAAAGAGGGAATCAGCGTTAAGAGCCTCTATTAATGAGGAGAGTTCACGGTAAGCAGTTCTGTTTTCTCTATGAGATGAAAGTCTTTGGCGGAGTTCTTGGATTGAAGGTTTATGACTAGTCTGGATGATGTTCCATACTACATCTTGAAGGAGATTCTTTGCTTTTGGAGACAACTGGTAGATATCTGAAAGTAGGTTGGCTAGAATAACAGCAGAGGAGGGTGTGGCAACACCCCGTAAGTCTAGTGGATTCAAGGTTACCTGACTGATTGTCAAATCCAGGTGCCAAATTGGAGTCTCACATATCAGGCTTTCAAAAGCATCTTCATTGCTCTCTTTGAGAACCACAATCGGCAGCTGAAGCTGGTCGCAGAGTTGACTCAAGAATAGATAGTAAATATCCTTTGCCCGCTCACCTAAAATTACTAGATTACGGAAATCCTTCAGTGCAAGATTGAAAGGGTGCGCGGTACATCCTTTCAGCGTATAGCCGAGTTTTATCTGACTTTCTAAGCTAGGGAGTTCCTGAAATCTGTGAGTTATCCCATCGAACTCCATGCCTACACCGATTTTTTCTCAGCTAATTTCCCTTAATTGGGTATTCGTAACAAAATATTTCGGTAGACAGACAACTGGGGAGGAGCTCACCGAAACTATTCTGTGACCGTAGGCTAAACGCTCGCCTATTTATAACAAGAAGACACAAAACAGAGACAATAACTGAGGCAGCGTTCCATGTCTCTAAAAGCCTTCATTACGATTACTCGCCCAGGAAATACTTTCGTTGGTGCTCTTACCACAATCATCGGAGTTCTGACAAGCCATAGACTCGTCTATGGATTTGATTTAGCGCACTTGTTCACCACTCCGCTAGGTTTGGTTCTGCTCTATACTTCTATAACCTATCTTTGCATTGCCGCGGCGGGGAATGTTGTTAATGATATTTATGACCTTGAAATTGATAGAGTAAACCGACCGAACCGACCACTCCCAAGTGGTGAGATGTCCGTTAAGCAAGCTAAAGTATGGACAGCTTTACTAATTTTCTTTGGTCTTCTATTCTCCATTTTTACCATTCCCTTATCCGCAGTTGGGATTTGGACACTAGCAATTGCTGCACTTTTCTGTCTAGTCGGCCTAATTTATGCTGCAAAAGGAAAGGTAATGGGTCTCTTAGGAAACTTCGCCGTTTCTGTAAGCTTCGCCTTTGGACTCTTCTATGGCTCGCTCGTAACCTCTCAACTGGTTCCGCCGGTTATTTGGGTTTACTTCATTACCGCTGCAAGTGTTCTCCAGGGTCGAGAAGCCATAAAGGGTATCGAAGACATTGAGGGTGATGAACTTCGTGATGTGCAAACTCTTGCACGTAAATACGGCACGCGTACAGCTGCTAGAGTGGCTGCCGTTTTCAATGTAATCGGGGTTTCAGGGTTCTTTTTACCTTGGTTCGCGAATTGGTTTGGTTTGTCTTGGGTAGGCCCTCTCTATATAATTCTCCTTTTCCCTGGATCCCTTTGTGTTGCTGCCTCTGCTATCCTCATCTTACGAAACCCTATAAGAAATGCCTCCCGCGCTAGTTTAGCTGATAAATTAGGTGCCTTCCTAGGTCTTGTGAATTTCATCCTAGGTGCCCTGTAAAATCTGGTTCAGAGGAATGATAAGTGCTGCTCGCTGCGACAAGCGACATACACTGGCCCCGATTCCGGGACTCCTTTGTGAAGTCTTTGAGCCATTTACCTAATAATACATCTTTGTTCTTGTTGGCAGGTGACCTGGTTAATCGTGGTAACGTCGATGCCATAGAACCATTAACAGAACAACTAAAAGAGCTAGAATGCCCGATATTCGCAGTATTCGGAAACGAAGAGTACGATACAATAAAGGATGAATTACGCAAGAGGACCAAGGATGTCATCACCTTTCTAGATGACGAGATGAAAGTCATGTCTTTAAACGGAGAGCGCGTAGCAATTGTAGGCACGAGGGGGGTTCTTGATCAGCCGACCTTTTGGCAGTCTCGATATGTGAAAGGGATCCGTAACCGTTACACACAGCGTGTAGGAATATTGAGCACACTCCTAGCAAAAGCAAGCTCTGAAGCTGAACACACTATTCTTCTCTCGCATTATGCTCCAACCTTCAAGACTCTCAGTGGTGAGATGAGACGTGCACTCCCACAAATGGGAAGCAGGCGTGTTGAGAGACTAGTCAATAAGCACAATCCAACCATGGCTATTCACGGTCATGCCCACCAAGGGTTGACCCAAGGATTAGTAGGAAAAACACCTGTTTTCAATGTAGCTTTGCCTTTGCGAAAGAGAATCGTGTTAATCGATTTTCCAATTCCTCGTGGGCTAGAGAATTTCCTTGTTAGGCGCCCTCAATCAACTTCTCGACGTCCTGAAACCTGACCTCTATGCATTCTATGGATGGCTCGCAATCCCACGAAAACTATTTCTATTACTCTATTGACGTTGAATCATGTCCTTACCAAAACAAGGACCACAAAGCAGTGATCAGTTATGCCCGATTTGCCGTATTCGTGTGGTTGAGCGCTGTTGTATGGATTGTGGCTATGTTTTCTGTTTGAAATGTTCTAAACAGAAAGTAAGCGAGTTTAACACTTGTAGCCGCTGTGGTCCCAGCAGTATGGAGGAAACTGAGGAGGGGGCGGTTTGCAGCGAGTGTGGAGAACCAGCACAGCGAGCGACCCGAAGGGAGCATTTGTGTGTCAACTGTGGTTCAACAGCTGTGACACCAATCCATAATATGCGGCAAAAACTTGTTAGTCGGTTTCAAACAACATACTACAAGCTTCGTGTGGGACATGAATTACTGTCAGGGTTTGCTACTCGTTTGAGAACTTTGCGATGGCATATCCGAGAGTTACGTAATAATGGTTTCCTTCACAATCCCGAAATAGAGAAGAAATTACTGGAACTTATCACGAAAAGGATTCCAGCGGTAAATGAACGAATAGTCTTTCGAGCTCACAAAGTAGTTGAACGACACAAGGCAAGCAAAGCTCGTTTTATTCATCCCGAAAAATGGCAAGTTTCAGATTTTCCACTTCTAGCTGGACTAATAGAAGGCATACAAGAGGACATCGACGATTATGAAAGATATTGTCTAGAGCTAATCAAAGAATTAGAAGACATATTGGGAACTATAGAAAGGGAGTTAGTACCGCTGCAACAATGGCATATGCTGTTTTCAAAATACGCCGAACACCTTGACATCAGTGAAGAGGAGAAAGCTGTTGCTGCGATTCCACTAGTAAGTTTGAGTAAAACAGAAACAGGAAAGGGGGTGAGTCATGGAACTCTTTTCGTGACGACCCAGCGGCTTCTATTTCTAGGTCAAACTGGCTTGATAAAGCGGGGTATATCTGTGATTCGTATTGTACCTCTTTCTGCAATCACCAGTACATCAGAGGAGGGGCGCATCCGTCGAAGGCTTCTTGTCACTACTGAAGAGGATGTATTAAGGCTTCGGGGAACTTCTGAGACACTCCAAGAGATTCCAAAAACAATTGCATTGGCTCAGAACTTCAGTGAACACAGTCTTGTCACTATCAAGGGCTCCATGCGGGTGACTAGCATGAAAGTGGATATCATGGTGCTACGAGATGAAATTGACAGGCTGATAGATCAAGCTGTTACCAAAGATATTCCCTCAGTCCCCTCGGGTCTCCATAGTCATCATACCACGGCACAAAGCCATCAACCAGCACAATATCCACCTTCAAGGAGCGAAGTGAGCCGACTTCCCCATGACCAGCTCTTCCAGTTACGGCAACAGAAGTATAGCCTCCAAGCTACATTGAAGCTTCTGAAGCGACAATTCGACGAGGGAAAAATATCTAACGAAAGCTTCTTCAAGCAATATCGTTCCTTGAGCCGGGACCTCTACCTAGTAGAAACCCGAATTGGCGAATTGACTGGGGAACACTCTGTAACTGATGACCCCTTCTTTTAGCTTAAACGCCAGAAAGACAATGTTTGAAGGATTGGGATTTTGCTGATTATTCTTCTAGTTCCTTTCGAAGGCGATCAAGCTCTTTGCGGGTACGTTCACGTCTTTCTTCTGACGTTAGCTCCCCTGTAGTCACTTCTGATTCACCTGTAGGAACCGTGGGTAGTTGTCCAGCCTCTTCAAGAGCGACTAGTGTCTCAATGTCTTCCAATTCTGCTTCGACGTCAGCATCCAACTCATCGTCGTCCAAACCGAGGCCTAGAATCTCTTCAGTTGACTCTGCTTCCTCGATAAGTGCTTGGGTTTCTAAGATGGTTTCCCGAGCAGATTCGGGTGACGCAGTTTCGCGTAACTGCTCAAGGGTTGAGCCGATTCCACGGAGAGCCCCCATAACTTCAGCCTCGCCCTTAGCCTGTTCGATGGCTTCTACGCCCCGCTCCATTAGGTCAATTTCTTGTTCGACCAACCTTGCCTTGCGTAGATATCTTGATCGTCTCCTGAGTTGGAGCTTTGCCGCTTTCCTGTCTCCGCGCTTCACATAACGAATAGCTTTGACACGAGAATCTTTGGCCTTGGTCTCATATTGGCGACCCCGAACCTCAAGCGCATCGACAACCCGGTGAATCCGGGCAATAGTATCTTCCTTCGGTTCAGGCTTCCTAGGGAATAGCCTTTCCCATAATGAGCTGAATCTCCCTTTTGCCATCTAGCTTTCCTCCTTAAGCCTTCGAATTTCTTCCTCTAGTTGCGAAACGCGCTGTTCTGGTTGGGGAAGTGCGGTACCTGTTTCTACTTCAATTTCCTGGTCAAGATCTGTTAATGCCTGGCTTACTTCGCCATCAGTCACTTCAGTAGATACTGACATACGCTCCATGCCTGCATCCGCAATCTCTTGGGTCATCTCGAAGTGGCGTAGGTTCCCTTCAATCTGATCAACAAGCTGGGCCACCTCCGGCACCTTGACTTGGGTTTTCAGCCCGCCCAAGGCAGCATTAAGCTGGCCGAGAATCTTCGCAAGATCGCCCATTGCCTCGCTCTGCCGAAGCTGAGTCTGTAATCCTTCAATACGTAAACGATATGCATCAACGCTAAGAGCCCACTTCTGGAACCGCAGGTGATGCTGCAGGTAAAGACGAACAGCATCCATATTGCCTTGAAGCCTGTATCTCTTCGCCTTCTGACGACTCTTACTAGCTTCCTTCTCCAACATCTTCCTCTGCAAATCCAACTTACGGCAAAAAACGTCTAGTCGGAAGATTAGCTTCTTGAGTGATGGTTTTCCGCCGAGCCATTGTTGGAATCGTCTTATTGCTGACATTTTTATTATCTACCAATTTCCTCTGGCTAAAGAGAGGCTTATTATCTTTTCGACAAGAGTTATTCGAATTACACCAAATTAAGTCTTTGTAAACTAACTATCATTGTGATGAACTAGTTCTTAGGGACAAAGGCTCAGAATAATTGTGTACTATTTCCACAAAGACTAAAGAAGGCGTTTTGTTACTAGTGGCTTGTGTCTTCCTCGGTAGGTTGATTAGCGTTGAGCAGTGCACAATATCTTATGAGAATCGCTGAAGAAAAAGCGAGCAAGGCATCTGAATATGATAGGGCTGGCAAACGCTCGGAGGCTGCTTCCATTTACATCGAGGCTGCAGATATTCTCGCAAAGGCAGCGAGGATTTCGAGGATGCCAAAGATGAGGCTTATTGCCTTGGAGAGAGCTGAGCAGTATATTGCTCGAGCAAAATTACTACGGAGTGGGCGTGTTAGAGTGGGGGGTCCTGGTCCTGATATCGGGGATACAGAAGTAGAGGGTCCAGATTCGGAGTTACAGGACGACATAGCTAGTTTGGTTGTTCGTGAGAAACCGAGCGTTAAATGGGATGATGTGGCGAACCTTGAGGAAGCAAAGCAAGCGTTGCGCGAAGCCATCATCTTACCTATTCTCCGTCCAGATTTGTTTACTGGTGCGCGTCAACCTTGGAGAGGAGTTTTGCTCTTTGGGCCTCCTGGTTGTGGTAAAACTTTGATTGCCAAAGCGGTGGCGAACGAGACTGAGGCTACATTCTTCAACGCAGATGCTGGGTCGCTTGTTTCGAAGTGGTTGGGTGAATCAGAGAGACTGGTTAAGCAGCTTTTTACAGCTGCTAGGAAGTCTCAGCCTTCTATTGTGTTCCTTGACGAGGTTGATGCTTTAACAGCCCAGCGTGGTACTGACCAAGTGGGCGGGGAGCGTCGCCTGAAGACCCAATTCCTTGTTGAGATTGATGGTATGAAGAGCCGGAAGGGTGACCGTGTTGTTGTGCTGGGTGCGACAAACCGACCTTGGGATATTGATCCAGCTTTTCGCCGGCGTTTCGAACGGCGTATTTATGTTCCTACCCCCGAGAAGGCAGCAAGAGTACGGATTTTCGAGATTCACACGAGGGGCATCGAGTTGGAAAGCGATGTTGACTTTGACCAGCTTGGCGATATGACTGAGGGGTATGCAGGCTCCGATATCGCTCATATTTGTCGGGAGGCTTCTCTTGAACCGATTCGTGAACTGGATATCTCAGGGGCTATTCGGGATAAGGAGAAGCAGATACGACCTGTCATCCAGAAAGATTTCGTTGAGAGTTTGAGTCACATCCATACGACAATTACGCCAGAGGAGTTGCAAAAATATAAGGAATGGGAGGAGAAGCACGGCTCCTAGTAGGGGATGAGTTGTGGTCAAGGAGAAGACAAGAAGGCGGACAAAAGAGAAGGAGGATTCGCCTAAACCCGTGCACCTCAGTGATGAGGAATATCTCCAAGTTCTTGAAAAAGCACAACAGGAGACAAGCCGTTCAATCGAGAAAGAGGACGATTCAGAGGAAGAAGCTGCTGTTCTTGTTATGCCAGTTGAGGAGGAAGAGGAAAGGAGCATAGAGGAACTTGCAAGACTAGCAGTCAAGCACCTCAAATCAAGGTACGTCTGGATTGCAAAACGAGGACGCTATGCTTTCATGTTCGCAATTCCTAGCTCAGAAGAAGACATTGAACAATGGAGCGCCGAATGGGCTGGGTTCACGCTTGATTTCTGTCGGGAAGTTCTCCTTCACATCGTGTCTACCCGTAAGCTAGTAATGTTGGACCCCTTCAATGATATACGGTCTGACAGGCAACGTGCCGCCAGATTCATACTGGGAAGTCTTGTGAAACAGGAATTAGGTCGCTGGATTGATGAAGCAGAGGGTATAATCCGGGTTTTCTGGAAGACTGATGAGGAATGGGCAGATGAGATTCATCGCTGGGCGTTAGATACTGGTCGTACAACCTTCACGCTCTTCAAATTAAAGGAGCACCGTGACGATCTGGAAAGTCTCCCTAAATCTGAACTTCGCGAAATTCTTGACATCCTTGTGAAACAGAAGAGAGCCCGTTGGCTAGACAAGGAGCGGGAAGTTCTAGAAATAAGAATATAAAATGAAGAATAGAGCAGCAGTTGAAGAAACCACTCTAGTGGTCTCTATCAGTTATGCTGAAGGAGTAAGTCCAGGGAAGAAGTATCGGGTTCCATGAGCGTAAGATTCGTCAAGTTTAGCCGCACCTGAATCTTTGAGGCTCTGGAGCGCTGCAAGTGCGCGTTCTCGATTCCACCGAGTTTGAGTCATAACATCTTCAAGTGTGGTGTACCCAGTTCGGCTAGCAAGGGAAAGCACGATAACTTGGTCTTCAGTAAATTCACGAGGAATAAACTCGACAATCTTGATGCCGGACCTGAGCTTGTGTAGCCCTGGAATCAGCTTAGCACTAGTAAGGTGGTGGATGGCACGTGCCACATCAACCTGAGAAACATTGTGGCGGCGACGTTTATTTACCAAGATTACAACTTCTGCAAGAGTCATTATACCCCCAGTTTCACTTCTCCGCCGTTTAGCTAGGTCAAGAATTTGTAATCCTAGCTGTTCGTAGAAACGTCCACGTCCTGTGATGCGCTCGAACAGCCCTGGCTTATCTTCCACATCAACGGGCGCTGAAACACTGGGCAGGGTGATCCCAAGTTCTCTAGCAATTGCTGCAACCTTCTCACCAAGCTCTGGCGTATCTTCTAGAATTTCACCATATGATCTTTCGAAATTTTCCGCTTGGCTGCCTAGTTCCGCGATAGTTTGAAGCATATTTTCCAGTTCTTTGAGCATAAGCTTGGCACGTTTCCGTCGATAAGCAGCATCCATCTCTATTCGTTTTTCTATTTCATGAAGTCCACACACAGCAAGTCCTCCTCAAATCTGTCGAATGTAATTTAACCACATCTCTGCACACATCGCAAAACGACGTGCTTCGTGCTCCTCCACATGTTGTTCTAGGTTATTGCGGTACTTATCCCAGAAGTATCCGTACCATTCTTGTGCCTCAGTTGTAACCAGATGGTTGTTACCAAGCATAGCCTGAGCGAACGCGACGACCACATCGAGGTCCTCAAGAACATATTCAGCGTTTATCTGTAGATTTGCTTTATTTATAACATTCACCAGCCGCTCTCGCATCTCTGCAAATGACCACGCTGAACCCTTCATCAACTATCTGCCTCGACATAATTACTCGGCAGCCATCTCCCGAAGACGTCGTTTGAAATCATTCAACCATCGGATTGACTGAAATTCAAGGTGTTTTGCTTCTTCTGGTGAGAGTTTATCACGTGGGTCACGCTGTTGAAGCCTATCCCGCCACTCTTTCAATGCAATTAGAATCCAATAGTCAGGGGGAAAATTCGGATATTTCGTGAGTAAGATAATTGCATCGTCTAGTAAGGGTACGATTAAATCCATTCTGGCGACATCACCAAGCTTGGCGATATCAATTAGTGTAATAATATCAGAGACTATGTCTGCTGCTTTAGCCGCCATTTTGGCCGAGGTCTGGCCTGTTAATTCTACAGGTGTCTCTCCCTGAGGTGCTTGTTCTCCTATCTGAAGCTTCCCTGAAGCTTCTGGAAATCTTTCAGTGATGTGTTCCTCTAGGAGAAACTCCTCCCAGCTGGAACCCTCTGCTTCAAGCAGCTGTCGCGCTGTTAGCGTGTCTCGCACCAAGGAGCG